>JAZDOR010000203.1:0-22215 GCA_043798435.1 bacterium | reverse complement strand
AATCCTGCAAATGACTGGTCAGCCTCTGATATGGCTATCTCTGGCTCTTATGCCAGGAAGATAAACCAGAAGCTATCAATGGGAGCAAGCCTGAAGGCTATCCAACTGAGGATTGATGATACGGGCGATCAATCAATCTGCCTTGATGCAGGGCTTCTTTGCCAGGACTACCGTCCCAACCTGAACTTAGCCGCTATCCTCGTTAACCTTGGCAAGAAACCTGAGTCTGAAAAGGAAGGAGACCCATTGCCTCTATCATTAAGGCTTGGTGGTGCTTATAAGAAAAGCCTGAGATTTCCTACCCTCATCAGCCTTGATACTAACCTCTCTCCATTCTATGTCAACCTTGGCATAGAGTCCGCCCTCTCCTCAATCTTCTCTGCCAGACTTGGCTATGCAAGTGGCCCTGCAAAAGAAGGCCCAGGGCTAACCGCAGGCTTTGGCATAACCCACCAGAACCTCACCTTAGACTACGCCATCAGACCTTATGGTGAGCTTGGTTTGTCCCACTATGTCTCTTTATCTTCTAAGTTTTAGGTATAGAGGGACAGAAATCTGTGTGGATATAATTTTCTATTTATTTCTCTGTGGCCTCTGTGGCTAAATTCCCCTAAAATTGTGAGTAATTACCATTTTTGGTTAAAGCTTGAGAATTTATTCTCGGTATAACATCACTGCCAAATAAAAACTTGTAAAAAATTCAGGAAAGATTTTATAATACTAAACAGATATAGGAGTAAAGAAATGGATTTAGTCTCATTGCTTGGAGTTATTGGTGGGTTTGCGGCTTTAATTGGGGCTATAATGCTTGAAGAGCATGAGATTGTTGGTAGTGGGTATCTCAACATCCCAGGGTTAGTTATCATTGGTGTTGGAAGCTTCTGTGCAGCCTCTATATGTTATCTTCCTGAGCATGTGAAGAAGTTCCCAACATATTGCAAACTTGTCTTTTTCCATCCCAATTACGAACCAGGTGAAATCATTGAACAGATGATTGAGTTTGCCCAGAAAGCAAGGAGGGAAGGGCTTTTGTCCCTTGAGGCAGACTTAGAGAAGATTCATGACCCATTCTTCAAAAAGGGTCTTCAATTGGTTGTAGATGGTATTGACCCAGCCTTGATTCGTGCCGTCTTAGAGACAGACACCGCTGGCATGGAAGAACGACATAAAATCGGAGAGAACTACCTGATGGCTGTTGGTGGTATTGCTCCAACTATGGGCATTTTAGGTGCTATTATGGGTCTGGCTGGTGCTCTGGCAAAGATGGGTGGAGGGGATATTATGAAGACCGTCAACTCCTTAGCCATTGCCTTTATTGCCTCATTCTATGGTGTAGCTGTAGCTAATCTTGTTTTTATTCCTATGTCAACAAAACTCGGAACCATAAGCAAAGAAGAGATATTTGTGAGAGAGATTACCATAACAGGTGTCCTTTCTATCCAGGCAGGAGACAACCCGAGGATTGTAGAAGAGAGACTAAGAGCCTTTTTCCCACCAACAGGCTTTCCTGTCAAAGCTAAAGAAGGAGCCGCACCCGCGAAATAAAAAACAATATTCACCACAGAGGACACAGAGGAAATTCATTGCAAATTACAAATTTAGCATTTAGCATTTCAAATTTAAATGGTAAAATGGAGGTGATGAGAATGAAGAAATTTAGTAACACTTTACTCATCTGAAGAAGAGATTAACCGCAGAGGTCGCAGAGGTCGCAGAGAAATAAAAACTTAAAAAATTTGTAAATTCTCTGCGTTCTCAGCGTGCTCTGCGGTGAACAATTGTCTTCTACTTCACTTGGGTAAATAGTTACGAAATTTACAAGTTTAATGGTAGCGGGGATTATTTCCCTGTTCTTTTATGGATGTGGCGAAAAATTTATAAGACCAGTTTCCCAATCTTCTTCAAATGAAAAGCTGGTTTGGAGCACCCATGAAAAAGGGAGACCTGACTGGATGATAAAAGAAAAGGGCTTTCCCTTTTTTGTTGGGCAGTCAGATAAGTTTGCCACAGAGAAAGGGGCAAGAGACGATGCCTTAAGGCATAGCCTTCAAAAAGCAGCGGTTTATATAAACACGCTGGTTAAAGACAACTTCCAAAAACTCCTGACTAGCCACAATATATCAAGTCAGATTACAGACCCAACAGTAGTATCTCGTGAATTTGAGGAGCAACTGTCAACTGCCTTAGTAAATAGGATGACAGGGAAGGAATGGTATGAGGAAAAGTGGCAAGATGAGCAAGGCAAGACTTACTGGATTGCCTTTCTCCTTTCAGAGGTTCCTGTCAGTTCCATAGATGAAACCTATAGAAAGACAGCCCAAATAGAGAAAGGGATTATGCAAAAGAGGTATGATGAGGCTTTGGACGAAAGGGCAAAAGAGCAGTATAAGGCAGCTATGGATGCCTTTGATGAAGCAATCAAAAGAGGATTTGAGCCGTAAATCAAAAGGATGATTAACCCAAAAAATTTTATCCTACTTTTATGTGTAACTTTAATGGGATGTGCTACCTCTAATGTGGTGGTAAAAGACAAGCGTGTCCCTGAAGGAAGAAGAGAAGTCCTGGTTTATGCCTCAAAGGAAAATCCACCTTCCTGGATATATGAAGAACCAGAAGATGATAAGGAATATTACTATTTTGTTGGACTTTCTGGAAAGAGGGATGAAGAGAGGGATGCCAGATACGATGCCTTCAGGGACGGTGCAGTAAAGACAGCCAATTTCATCGGTGCAGATGTCTCTGTTATTTATGAGAGCCTGAAGACAAGCTATAACCTTTCAAGCGAGATAACTGACCCAGCCTTAGCCCCAAAAGAGCAAGAAAGACAGATGGCTGAGGCCTACTTCAGCAGATTTAAGGCTCAAAATTGGTATATTGAAAGATATGAGATTCAGCTTGCTGATAAGACTCCAACAGGAACTTTCTATAAGGCTTATGTAAGGGCATCCATCCCCAAGAAGGAGATAGATGAAGCCCAAAAAAGGATAAAAGGGATAGAAAAAGAGCCAGAAAAGGTATTAGCTCCCAAAAAGGATACAAAGGTCATTGTCTTGGTCCTGGAGAAGAACCTGGGAAAGGATATGGAGGAGTCCATTGTCGCTAACGAACTCTCATCAAGGCTCTTTGAAGCAGGGTATCAGGTGATTGCTGATCAGGATATTGGCAAGACCAATGTGGAGAAGCTGAGTATGGCTATCCAGGAGGAGAGAATCTTTTCCCTTAGATCCGAATACTCTAACCTGGCTGATCTCATTGTTACAGGAAACTGCTCCACCAGAGCTAACAGTAAGAATCAATATGGTCTCATCGTAACCTCAGCCGATGCCTATATAAAGGTTATCTCCCTCAAGAATGGTCAGATAATCGCTCAGGAGAACAGGGTTGGCTTAGCAGATTTTGGCCAGACATCCGAAGAGGCTGGAATCAATGCCTTAAAGAAAGCAGGTGAGGCTATTGGCAAGGCAATCATCAGTCAGATGGAGCAAACCCAGCCAGAGAAAAAATAGTAACTATTTACCGAGAATGAAATAAAAGGAGAAACACGAAAGCCCGAAAGGGAGAAATCCCGAAAAGGAAAAAGAGAGTTGAACCACAGAGCACACAGAGAACACAGAGAAAGATGAAAATATTAAAAATTATTTTGAATAATTCTTCGTGTCCTTCGTGTCCTTCGTGGTTAAAAATATTTTTTCTGGTTTTCACTCTTTCGGGGTTTCGTGATTATATTATATTTCTCTAAAAAGGCTAATTTTACTTCAGATGGCTAAAGTGTTACTTGAAATAAGGAGGTGTTGAAATGTTTGGTAGATTAAAGGGTGTCTTGGTGTGGGGGGTAGTCTTGGTATTGTCTGGGTGTATGTTTGGTAAAGAGAATATCAAACCATCAGATGACCAGATACAGCGGATGATGGAATTGGAGAAGACTCAGGCAAGATTAATGGAAGATCAAGAGAGATTAAAGAAGGAGATGTCTCTGGAATTAGATGATAACATCAATGAGTTGGTTCAGCAGATAACAGAGGGTATGACTGCTCAGAAGAAGACAACCATTGCTATAGTAGATTTTACTGACCTTACAGGAAATGTCAGTAACCTTGGAAGGTATCTTTCTGAAGAGCTTATAACCAGACTGAAGAAGACAGGGAAGTTCAATGTGATTGAGCGAAACCTATTGAATAAGGTTATTGAGGAGCAGAAACTGAGCCTGACCAAGTTGATAGACCCCGGCTCAGCCAAGCAATTGGGCAGGATATTGGGTGTAGATGCCATAGTCAGCGGCACAATCGGTGATTTAGTGAAGCAACTGAAGGTGAATGCCAGAATAATTGGCACTGAAAAGGGTGATGTTCTGGCTGTGGCACAAACAGCCATAAACAAAAATGAAGCCGTAAAAAAATTGATGGAGGAAGGGGTAAAGGGGGCATCTACCGCCCAAGAAGAGGCAAAGACTACCTCTACACCAGCTCCAACTCCAAAAAAGCCAATTCAGACAGGTGAAATAGGGGGTTTCCTTTTTGCCTTGGAGGAGTGTAAGAAATCTGGAGAGGTTATAACCTGTGATTTTACGGTTACAAATAAAAACACAGACCTTGCTTGGATAATAATTGATAGCAACTACTCCCAGCCTTATGTATATCTATATAATGATTTGGGAAATAGTTATCGTGCTAATGATGTAACATTGGGCACTATAAGTAGCCTTAAGAAATATCTTGCCCCCAACACCTCGATAAAGCTTACCTTACGATTTAATGATGTTAAGCAGGAGGGAAAGGTGCTTCCAAGTCTTACTGTACAGATAGATGCTGGAGTTCTTACCTTTCGCAACATCCCATTATCCGAATAGAAGGGTAGTGATGCAACTCTGGGTTGACAACATCGCCTTGAGAGAGATAGTAAATAAAGATGAGATTTGCTTCAAAACTTACTTCAGAAGAAAGAGAGATTATAAAGGAATTTAGGCAAAAAATAGAAGAGAGATTCCCTGGTGAAATCTTAGGGGTATCTGTCTTTGGCTCAAAGGCAAGAGGAGATGCCACCAAGGAATCGGATATTGATATTATTGTTGTTATCTCAAGCGGGGATTGGAAAAAGGGGGACAAAATCAGAGAGATTGGCTATGAGTTAGATGAAGGGATTGATTATAGGCTATCTATTCAAGTTGTATCAAAATATCATATTGACTATCTAAAACGCAACAATTTTCAGTTTGCCAAAAATATTGAGAGAGAGGGAGTGATTGTATGAAGTCTCCCAATGAAGAGGAGATAAAGAAGGAGATAGAAAGGGGTGCTAAATCTTTGAGATCAGCAAAGAAGCTTTTTGAGGAAGAGCTTTTTGAAGATGCTATCTCTCGTTCTTATTATGCAATCCTACATACAGCAAAGGCAGTTTTACTTATGGAAGATGTGAAGGTTGCTTCTCATGAGGCGGTGAAGAGACTTTTTGGGAAGCACTTGATAAAGACTAAAAAGATTGAATCTAAATATTCAAAGATACTAAGAGAAGAACAGGATGACCGCTATTTAGCTGATTATGATGTGGCATTCTACCCAGAACCCGCTCGGGTGCAGAAGAGGATTGAAGATGCAGAGGATTTCCTTGAGGCTATGACTAAATATCTTGAAGAAAAGGGATTAGTAGATATTACCTTCCGCAACATCCCATTATCTGAATAAAGGAGAATAAAAGGCTGCCAAAACCATAGATGTTTATGATGAGAAGACAAAACTGCCTGAATTATTGTCATTAGCCTTAGAAGGCAATGAGGTTATTATTGCTGAAGGTAGCAAACTATTGGCCAGGTTAGTTCTTTCTCTATGCCCCTTAAAGCTCATATAGCTGGATTAAACAAGGGCAAGATTTGGGTAGGTGAAGACTTTGACGAATCCTTGCTAGATGAATTTTGGACAGATGCTAAATGAATTTTCTGTGCCTTCGTGGTTAAACAAATCAGGTTTGCAAAAATTGTGTTCGTTTATGGTTCTGAGGTTCACGGTTCAAGGTTAGAGAATAAGAGGATTAACCGTGAACCTTGAACTCTTTAACCCCTGAACCTGAGTAGTTACTTTTTTTGTAAACCAATTTCTTTTCGGTATAACTTAATAGTATAGGAATTTCCTTTTTTAATCTGTGAAATCCTCGGTAATCTGTGGATTTTTGTCTTTTAATTTATGAGGTCGCATAATGTCAGAAGCAGCAGAAGAAGCTCCTGAAAAAGAGCCGAAAGAAGAGAAAAAGTGTGAATCAGCAGGAGGGTTGCGTTGGCTTATCACTTATGCTGATATGATCACCCTACTTTTGGGTGTTTTCATCATCCTTGTCGGTAGCTCAAGCGTCGAAAGTCAGAAGTTTAAGGAGATGTCTTCTGCCTTCAGCAGGGTCTTCTCCGTCTTTAAGGGAGGGGGTGGAGAGAAGTTAGAAACAAGGGCAAAGAAGGAACCTGTTGTCGAGAAGAGTGGTTATAGAATTCCAGGTGTTACTGTCCCAGAGCAGAGGTTCATTGAGCAGATAGAGAAGGGCTTCAAGGAGGAAAAGACATCGGGAAGAGTGGTGATAATGCCCACAGAGGAGGCGATAAGGGTGAGCTTTCAGGATAGACTTTTCTTCAAAAAAGGCTCTGACCAGATTGTTTTTGGCTCAGAGAAGACCATTAGTAAGATTGAAAGCCTTCTCTTTTCAACCAACAATAATATAATTATTGAAGCACATACAGACTCAAGCCAGCCAGAAAAATTTAGAAGCAACTGGGAGTTATCAGCAAGGAGGGCAACAGCCCTTCTGAGTGCCTTGACAAAGAAAGCAGTCGCAAAAGGGATTGACTCTTTAGAATTTGAGAAGAGATTTGAGGTAGTAAGCTTTGCTGATACCGAGCTTGCTGTCCCATCAGACCCATTATCCTATAAGAACAACAGGGTTGATATTGTGATTAAGTATGAATAGCTGAATAGTTGATAGTTGATAGTTTATAGTTGATAGTCTTTTAACTATAAACTATAAACTATAAACTATAAACTATAAACTATAAACCATAAACCATAAACTATAAACTATAAACTATAAACTATAAACCATAAACTATAAACTATAAAACTATAAACCATAAACTATAAACCATAAACTAATTAGATGGCAAAGAAGAAGAAGAAAGAGGAGCATGAGTGTGAGAGTGCTGGTGGCTTGCGTTGGCTGATAACCTACGCAGATATGATCACCCTGCTCTTGGGTGTCTTTATCATCTTGGTCGGAACTTCAGCCATTACTGAGTCAAAGTATGAGGCTATGACCAAGTCCTTTTCCAGGGTCTTCTCCCTTTTTCCTGGGTCAGAGGAGACGGGAACTATGCCTGGAAAGGGTGGGGCGGTATTTCCACAAAAGACAGGTGCCCAACCTGAAACCCCAGAAGTTAAATATAAAAAACAGGTAGCTACTGCTTACAAAGAGGCCTTTACCTTAGAAAAGGTGAAGAATATCCAGACAAGAAGGGGACTCATCTTCAGGATTCCAGATACACTTCTTTTTGTCCCAGGCTCAGACCAGTTACTTGAAAAGAGCTTTGATGAGCTTGACAGGATAGCCAGGTTTATAGAAAAGCTTCCAAACAAGATAAAGATTGAGGGACATACAGACGCCACACCTATTCAGACAAAGGAGTTTCCATCTAATTGGGAGCTATCAATAGCCAGAGCAGATTCAGTGAGGCAATATCTCTTTGACCAGGCAATAAAGAAAATGACCCCTCCTGAATTTGAGGTTTACAGGAAGAGGTTTTCTGTCTCTGGATTCTCCCAGTTCAAACCTGCCGTAGATGACCCTGCCTCACCTGAAAATAGAAGGGTTGATATAATTGTTGTCAGCCAGAGTGAGGCTGAGATACAGAAGAAGATCCTTTCTGAATGAGAAAACTTCCGTTATACAAAACAAAGGGCATAGTCTTATTACAAAGAAAAGCCAAAGAGGCGGATAAGAATGTGGTTCTTTATACATTGAACTACGGAAAGATGGAGTTCTGTGCCAAGGGATTACGAAAGATAAAGAGCAGGTTGGGTGCAGGACTGGAACCATTCACCTTGACAGAGATAGCCTTTTGGTGGGGTGAGCGGCTGGCTATCATCAGGGAGGCAAAGATCATCCATCCCTACTCTGAAATAAAAGAGAGCCTTGATTTGATAGAACCTGCCTCATTCATAGCCAAAGTCGTAGATAGGCTCACCCAGCAAAATCACCCGGATAAAGATCTCTTTGCTCTTATTATCTCATCTTTTCTCTGGCTTTCTGAAGGAGGAAATCCACTCATTAAGCCGTTCTTCTCTCTTAGGCTTCTGTCTCTACTCGGGCTTTCCCCTCAGATGAGCCAATGCGTCTGTTGTCAAAAAAAGAGAGAGGAGGCTGTGGGATTTAGCTTAGAAAGGGGTGGACTTGTCTGCAAGCTGCATAATGGGAATTCTTTTCCCATATCCCAGCAGGTGGTTCATATCTTAAACAGGCTATCTTCTTTAAGTATGGCTACTGTCAAAAGAATAACCATTGCCCCAAGCCTCTTTTGTGAGTTTGAAGAGACTATCAACTCCTACCTTACCTATCAGATTACTGCTCACTAAATTTGTATTCCCCCATACTTTTTGATATGGGCAATAAGCCCTCCATCAGAGAGGATCTTCAGCATCTCAGGGGAAGGTGGAAGGAAGCTCGTTTCTTTGTCGCTACTATTGTTTTTGATTATTCCTTTGGCAATATCTATTTCAAGGCTATCCCCTTCCTGCAATCCATCTGTATCTATTTCAATAGGTAAGAGCCCCAAGTTTATGCTGTTTCTGTAAAATATCCTGGCAAAGGACTTGGCTATCACCACAGATATTCCAGCCATTTTTATAATGGTTGGAGCATGCTCACGCGAGGAGCCGCAACCAAAGTTTCTTCCTGCCACGATAAAGTCGCCTAACTTTACCCTATTTACAAATTCAGGGTCTGCATCTTCCATCAAATGCTTTGCCAGCTCTAAAAGGTTGGACCTGAGATGGAAATACCTTCCAGGGATTATCAGGTCAGTTGAGATATTATCGCCAAACTTATGGGAAATGCCAGATAGCTTCATCTACTTTTTCTCGTAATTACTCAAAATCTTTTCGGAAAATATTTAGCCACAGAGGTCACAGAGAGCACAGAGGAATTAGCCACGAATTAACACTAATAATTCATTCGTGCCTATTCGTAATATTCGTGTTTATTCGTGGTTTATTTTATCTTTCTCTGTGACCTCTGTATTCTCTGTGGCAAGATTTATTTTATTTTTCTGTGTTTTTTCCCTAATTTTATGAGTAGTTACCTTTTCTCTAACCTTTTGGTCAGCAAAGGAGCTGTAAAAAAATAAGTGCTACAATTTTACGCCGAGATTTTCGTCAAGTGCAAGGAGAGAACGAAGGAGCATAGCCTTGAACTATGTAACTGAGTGAACGACACAGCAATTGACGAAAAGATCAAGTAAAATGTAGTAGTTATTTTTGCACAGCGACAAAGAGAGGACAGAGTAGAGCAAAGTCGCAGAAATGACAAAATCTGTTTAGTCTTGGCTTGAACTCTTTCGTCTCTTCCATTTCTACTACAGCCTTTTTGATAAACCCCATCTTCTCCTCAATCTGCTCTAAGCTCCTCTCTGTAGTCAGGGTTGTATTGTTTTTCAAAAAACAAAAGGTAAGTTTTTTTGGGGCAATATTGTGCTGGTGATATAACCCAAGCCAATAAATGCTCATCTGAAGGTCGGAGTTTACCTCTTCTTGCGTCATAGGACTACCAGTCTTATAGTCAATAAGCTCATAGCTTCCATCAGAGAGCTTGTCAACCCTATCTATCCTCCCATTCAGAATGAACCCATCTAATTTTACCTCAAAACTCTCTTCCATCATCTCTGGTTGGGTATGAACATCTACGGAGTGATAAAAGTTTGTGAGCATGGCTAAGGCTTTTAGCCCCCACTCCCTCTCTTCTGTTCTTCCTGAGTATCCTTGCCGAACCCAATGCTTTCTGAGAAGATTATGAAGCACATCTAAAGACCGTTGAGGCTGGCTGAAGAATTTTTCCAAAGCATCGTGGACAGAGATTCCCATGCTGTGATAGGGCTTGGGCTTACACTGTTCTTTTAGATTGTCTATATAATAAAACTTATACTTGAGCGGACACTCAAGAAACATAGAAAGCTTAAAATGGCTCACCTTCATTAGGCTATAATATTAAACTAAAACCTTGCCATTATTCAACCTCTTTTTTCTTTTAGCTAATCCTACTCAGACACTTACGATTATGAACCGCTAATGAACGCTAATGAACGCTAAGTAAGAAAGGAATTTGTAACTATTTACCCATTTGAAGTGCAAGAAAAGAATATAAACCACGGAGGCACAGAGGCACGGAGAAGACAGATGACAGAATTTCTGACTTCTGACATCTGTCTTCTGTAATTCTCCAAAGTCTCCGTGTCTCTGTGGTTAATCTTTACTTCAGATGGCTAAAGTGTTACAGGAATTTATTAGTGTTAATTCGCGTTAATTAGCGGTTAAAGTATATTCACGGTTATGTTATAAAATAGGCACTTTCATCTGTCGGAGTAGAGTTAAGTTCCGCAAGAAAGATCTTCTGTGAATTGTGGAAGGGCCATACATCCTGATGGCTTCTATATGGGCTTTGGTAGGATAGCCTTTGTGTTTGGCAAAGCCATAAAGCGGGAAAATCTGGTCATATTCTTCCATTATTCTGTCACGGCTAACCTTGGCGATGATTGAGGCGGCAGAGATGATATATGTGGTCTTGTCTCCTTTTATTAAGGCTTGCTGTTCAATCTCAAGATGGGGTATTTTGTAGGGGCCATCTACTAAAACAAGCTCTGGTTTTATGGCTAAACCTGAAACTGCTTCAGCCATTGCCCTGAATGTTGCCTGAAGGATGTTTATCTCATCAATGATGGTGTGGTCTATTGCAGAAATTTTCCAGCTAATAGCCTCTTTGGTAATTACAGAAAAGAGTGCCTCTCTTTTTTTGGCTGATAAGGATTTGGAATCTGCTACCCCAGCAATATCTTTTTCCAAGATGCAAGCCGCAGCCACAACTGGTCCTGCCAGTGGCCCCCGACCTGCTTCATCCACACCAGCTATAAAAAATCTGGAATCGCGAATTGCGAATTGCGAATTGAAAAATAGATTCTTTAGATCCGTAATCCGCAATCTGCAATCCGCAATTCTTTCTCTTTCTTCAGATCCGCAATCCGAGATCCGAGATCCGCAATTCACTATGGTCTTTTTTTAACCTTAATCCTTGTTGCTTGTTTGCCCTTTCTCTCTCTTAAATAATAGAGTTTTGACCTTCTTACATTTCCTTCCTGCTTTAATGTTATTTTGGCAATGGATGGTGAATAGAGTGGAAATGTCCTTTCAACACCCACGCCATAAGAGATCTTTCGGACAGTAAAGGTCTTGCTTATCCCACAGCCCCTTTCTCTGATAACTATCCCTGAGAAATGCTGGATTCTCTCTTTATCACCCTCTTTTATTTTGGTAGAGACCTCAAGGGTATCCCCTGGATGGAATTTGGTCGTCTTTTTCAGATTCTCCCTTCTTAAATTATCCATACTTATCATTTTTATGCCTCCTTTATTTATTTTCTTTTTCTAACTCATCAAGTTTTTTTTGGTCTGCTGATTCTATATGGGTATCAATCTTAACAATATGTGGTGTAATAAAGATAAGCAAGTCATTCTCCCTAACAGAGTCTTCTTTTTTAGAGAAAAGATACGGAAGAATGTATCCCAAAATTGGCACTCGCTTCGTAATTTTAATTACACTTTTTTTCTTTAATCCGCCAATTATAAAGGTTTCTTCATCCTTTACTAACACAGAATTCTGAATTTGTTGGGTTGAGATAATTGGAGAGCCATTGGGATTCCAACCACTAAGATTCTTCATACTCGCTGAGATACCCATGTTAATATAATTACTTGCACCAATATGGGGAGTGATTCCTAAACTCAATCCAATCTCTTCTTGATAGTGGCTTCCATAGTATCCTGATGATATTTCATATTCTACTCTTTCCGTAGCCTCAATCCTTCCTGAGGTATTATTTAAGGTCATAATTTTAGGATTGGACAATAATTTCGCTTTATCTTCTTTAATTAACAGGTTAATAAAATCGCCTAATTTAGTTAAATCCATGTTGGCATTTCCAGAAAGTTGTGAATCTTGATATTTAGAATATTGCCAATTATTATACTCCTGGCTACGCTCTGATTTATTATAATATACTGAACCATTGGGTAAAAGGTTACCTAAAGCCCACCAATCAATACCTAATTCACTTCTTATCTCGCCACTTGTCTCTATAATCTTCGCTTCAATAAGTACTTGTGTCACAGGAACATCTAATATGGCAATTATTTTTTTGGCATAATCAATTTTACTTCTCACATCAGTAACAATAAGTACATTAAGATTATTATCTGCTTGTATTGTGCCATCAGAAGAAAGTCTCTCTTTTATAATTTGGGTAAGTGAGGAAGCTAAAGCGTATTTAAGAGGTACAACCTCAGTTTCCAGTCTAAGGAAATCTTTTAATCCTGCTACATCTAATCCTTGAACAAGCTTTGTTAAATCTCTGACCTTTAGTTCTTTGTCAGTAATAATTAACATATTAAGTGCATCATTCACCTGCACCGTTCCATATCGAGAGAGTCTTGCTTTTATAAATGGTTCTATTTCAGAAGCCTTAATATGTTCAAGGGTGATCAATTCACTAATGGTATCAATTCCTGCATCATCAGCCACATCTACATTCAACTGTATTCTTCCTTTAGAAGATGAGGAAAGAGAATTGCTTTCTGAATTATCCTGAGATTGGGCCACATTTATTATTTTTGCTTTCCCTTGTTCTTTTGTATCGTATGGTTCTAAACTTAAAAGGTTAGTGGAGAAAAAGACCACTAATAGAATTAAGATGCTACTTCTTTTTAACATTTTTC
This sequence comes from bacterium, assembly GCA_043798435.1. Lineage (GTDB taxonomy): Bacteria > UBA9089 > UBA9088 > UBA9088 > JAGUXG01 > JAGUXG01. Next base: position 9,212 of record JAZDOR010000203.1, on the reverse strand, counting down.
TTCTCCAATCAAATCTGGTCTATTTTTTCTTGTCTTCTCAAGAGCCTTCTCTTTTCTCCACTCTTTTATCTTCTTGTGGTTTCCAGAAAGCAATATTTCTGGAACCTTTATTCCCTCAAACTCACTTGGTCTTGTATATTGAGGGCCCTCTAAATAACCATCTGAAAAAGATTCTATCTCTATTGACTCTGGGTTTCCCAAAACCCCTGGAATAAGCCTGGCGACAACATCAATCACCAAAAGACAGGGAATATCTCCACCTGTCGCAACAAAATCACCCACCGAGAGCTCAAGGTCAACAAACCTTTCTATCACCCTCTCATCTATGCCCTCGTAATGTCCACAGATAAAGATTAAATGCTCTTTCTCCGCCAATCCTTTAGCTAAATCTTGTGTCAGGAGGCTTCCTTGTGGTGTGAGATAGATGATGTAACCTGGAGAGAGACTTTTTATCGCAAGATGCAGAGGCTCGGGTCTTATCACCATCCCAGGACCTCCACCGTATGGATAGTCGTCTACCTTTTTATGCTTATTTTCTGCAAAATCATAAAGATTGTGAAGGTTTATCTCTAAAAGCCCCTGCTTTTTTGCCCTGGAAATTATACTGAAGTCCAGAGGGTTCTTAATCGCCTCTGGAAATAAAGTTATTACATCTATTTTCACATTTAGGAAATAAATATAAATTTTCTCCTCAGGTTTTGTCTATAACTATTTTTGTGTGTTAGTCACAAATGAAAATGTCCTATTTTATATTAGCCAATAAAGATATTTTTTGATACTTATATGGGTTTACCACATTAGAGATGTTTACCAAAGATAGATACCCCTATCATTATTGTCTCTAACGGGGTAAACCTCCTTCATAAATGATCTATTGGAGAAATATCATCTTTATTATCTTTAATATTGCTCACCTTCTTCTTTTGGTTTTAATAGTCTTTTCTCTTTCTTTTGTATAAAAAGAAAAATAATTCTTGCAGAGCAAGAATTATAGAGGTTATACTTTTCCGGAGATGGAACTTCTATATGATACAGAAAGGCTGGTAAGAATCATAGAAGTTTTCTTACAAAACTTCTGCAAAAACTATGGTATTCCTGCATGGGCATTAACCTTGGGGCTAATGGTTGTTGTTGCGGTAATAATAGCTGGTTTTATTGCCGTGAATACCTTGATACTTGTCCTGGCAGAGAGAAAGGTCTCAGCCTTTATGCAGGATAGGCTTGGTCCAATGAGGACAGGGCCCTATGGAATTTTACAGACAGCAGCAGATGCCCTCAAGCTCCTTCAGAAGGAGGATATTACGCCAAAAAATGCTGACAGGCTCATCTTCTTCCTTTCACCCATCATTGTCTTTGCCCCAGCTGTAATGGCTTATGTGGCTATCTCCTGGTCACCAAAGATCAGGGTAGCTGATATAAATCTTGGACTTCTCTATATCTTTGCCGCAGGTTCTCTTGGTACATTAGGAATTATTTTGGCTGGCTGGTCTTCAGCCAATAAATGGTCTCTCCTTGGTGGGATGAGGTCTGCGGCTCAGATCATATCTTATGAAGTAGCCCTTATCCTGTCTGTAATTGGTGTGATTATGATGACAGGCTCATTAAACCTCGAAGGCTTTATCTCCGCCCAAAAGAATTGTTGGTATATCGCCTATCAGCCACTTGGATTTCTTCTCTTTCTGGTCTCAGCCATAGCAGAGACAAACCGCGCGCCGTTTGATATTGTAGAGGCAGAACAAGAGCTTGTTGGAGGGTTTCATACCGAGTATTCAGCTATGAAGTTTGCTATGTTCTTCTTAGGTGAATATGCCAATATATTTATTGCCTCTGCCTTATGCACCACCCTATTCTTAGGTGGCTGGCAGGGGATCCCAGGATTACCTCTGGTAGTGCCTCCTATCGTCTGGTTTCTGGCAAAGACATATTTTATCGTCTTTCTTATAATGTGGATAAGGTGGACATATCCGAGGACAAGGGTTGATCAACTAATGGGCTTTTCCTGGAAATTCCTGATTCCTTTGGGATTCTTGAATATTGGATTGACTGGTCTGGTAATGGCCATAAGGGGATAGCAATTATTTAGCATTTATTATTTCAAATTTAGCAAATTCAATTTACAATGTTAAATGATAAATAAATTCTCTGTGAACTCTGTGCCTCTGTGGCAAAGCTAAACACATACAAATGGAAATAGCATTCTATATCTTGTCTGGAATGGCGGTTACATCGGCTATACTTGTGGTTAGCCTGAAGAACTTAGTGCGGGCTATCCTTGCCTTAGCCAGCTTATTTCTATCCATAGCCGGCCTTTACATCTTGCTCTCTGCTGAATTCCTTGGTCTGGTTCAGATCCTGGTTTACATAGGTGGTGTAATATTGCTCTTCCTCTTTCTGATTATGCTCACAGAGAACCTCTTTGAGAAGACACAGGTTAATTTCCTTCAAAGGATAACAGGTGCCTTACTTATTCTTTCTCTCTTTGCAATATTCTTTTCTATCTTCAGGAAACAGCCTTTTCAAGCTATTCCTAATGTAAATTATTCTATTCAAGAGATAGGTAGGCTTCTTATGACAGACTATCTTATCCCATTTGAGGTTGTCTCCCTTCTCTTGTTGGTAGCCCTGATTGGAGCAATAGTAATAGCCAGAAAGGAGGAAGAATGAGCATAAACCATTATTTAGTCTTATCCGCTATATTGTTCTGCATCGGGCTTTATGGTGTCCTCAGCCGAAGGAATGCAGTGATGGTTCTACTTTCTATTGAGATTATGCTCTGCTCAGCAGGGTTGAACTTTGCTTGTTTCTCTACCATTCACAACCCCTCTGGTCAAATATTCGCCCTCTTTATAATTGTCGTAGGTGCAGCAGAGGTTGCCTGCGGATTAGCTATCTTTTTCTTGGCAGCCAGACTCTCCGAGACTATAGACCTCGATAAGTTCAACTTGCTAAAAGGGTAATTACTTAAATAATGGAATAGCACACGGATGACACAGATTTAATGGATTCTCACAGATTTCTAATAAATCGGGATGGTCTACCTTTGTTTGAAATCTTGCGGTTAAAAGAAAAATTAGGACTCTTCTCCAAATTTAGTAGTAAAAGGTTTAAATCTCAAGCACCAAATTACAAATAAGCTCCAAATTCCAAGCACCAAATACTAAAAAGAGTTTTGGTCATTGAGATTTGGGTAATTGGAATTTATTTGGAATTTTCATTATTTGTGGATAACTACACTTTTTGGAGAAGAACCGAAATTAGAAATTAGCAAAGGAAGCAGAATCTTTTCTTCCGAGATTTCTAATTTCCAAAAGAAATCATAGGAAAAAGGCTGAAAATGAACCGTCTTTTTAAATCTATCCGTGTCAATCCGTCTTATCTGTGTAATCAGTGTGCTATTTGAAGTTTTATTTATTCGTGCTAATTCGTGGCTAAATTTTCTTCCAAGCTCTGTGGCCAGATATTTTCTGTAAGATTTTGAGCAGTTGCTAATTCCAGATTCTCTTCCTGCTGGCCGATAACCTCCACCTTCCCGGAAAGCCTGTGTGCTTTATGGCCTGTTCCTGCTGGAATGAGTCTACCAATAATCACATTCTCTTTTAAGCCCAAAAGCTCATCTTTCCTTCCAGCAATGGCTGCCTCTGTTAGAATCCTTGTTGTCTCCTGAAATGAAGCTGAACTGATGAAACTGTCTGTGGCTAAAGATGCCTTTGTGATTCCTAAAAGGATAGCCTTCGCTGAAGCTAACTTCTTTCCCTCTTTTTTTGCCTTTTCATTCACTTCTTTGAAAAGAAGCTTATCTACCTGTTCCCCTTGTAATAGCTCTGTATCCCCAGAGTCTTCAATTCTCACCTTTCTAAGCATCTGCCTTGTTATAAGTTCTATATGTTTGTCATTTATCTCTACGCCCTGAAGTCTATAAACCTCTTGAACCTCATTCAAAAGATACATTTGCAAAACCCGTTCTCCTTCAATCTTTAAGATATCGTGTGGGTCAATTGAACCTTCTATTAATCTATCTCCTGCTCGTATTTTATCCCCTGAATGTACCCTTAGATGTCTTCCCATGGAGACAGAATACTCTCTTATATCCTCTGTAGCCTCATTCTTCACCTCAATAATCCTTGTTCTGCTTCCTTCTACCTCTTTGAAATTTACAGTTCCATCTATCTCAGAGACAATAGCCGCATCCTTTGGATGCCTTGCTTCAAATAACTCTGCTACCCTTGGCAATCCTCCGGTTATATCCTTTGTCCTGATAAGCTCCTGGGGGAGCTTGGCAATAACATCACCTGCATGGACTTCCTGTCCTTCCTGCACAACCAACCTTGCTCCATTTGGAATAATGTATGATACTGCAGGTTCCTCTTTTCTGACAATGATAAGTTTTGGCTGAAACTCACCCTCTCTATCACCAATAATAACCCTCTGGTATAACCCGGTATTTTCATCCAACTCCTCTCTCAAGGTTCTTTCTAAGACAATATCTCTAAATTTAACTGTTCCCGTTGCCTCTGTAAGGATTGGTTCATTATATGGGTCAAATTCAGCTATAACCCTTTGCGGGTCAACAAGCTCTCCTTCTTTCGCTGAGATATGGGCACCTGTTTTTATAAGAATCTCTCTTTCTCCTGACATAATCAATAGCCTGTCTTTTAAGATTCTTATTGTTCCTCTACTTTCTGCCTTAATAAATCCATCCTTTGTCTGAATTATTACATCGCCTACATTCACCCAGAATCCTTCATGAACTACAGCCCTTTCATCAGAAGAAAGAGGATGGGAGAATAACACCCTTCCTATCACTATTTTTCCTTCACGGGAGGAGATGTATGTTCCATTAGAAAGCTCAATCAATCTCTTTGGAAGCTGAATAATGCTTATAGGATAGTCAAACTTTATCTCTGCCTCTTCAACCTTACGATGAGCAGTTCCTCCAATATGAAAGGTTCTCATGGTCAACTGTGTTCCTGGTTCTCCAATAGATTGAGCGGCAACAATTCCCACAGCTTCTCCTATGTCTATAATCCTTCCTGTAGCCAAATTCCATCCATAGCATTTAGAACACACGCCTCTTGATGATTCGCAAGTCAAAACAGACCGTATCCGTATCCTTTCGATCTCTGCCTCTTCTATCTTCCGTGTTGCTTCTGCATTAATCTCATCATTTGCCCGAACAATTACTTCACCGGTCATAGGGTTCATAATATCATCTAAGCTAACCCTTCCTAAAACCCTATCTCCTAAGGACTCAATCACATCATCTCCCTCTTTTATAACAGTGGCAACAGTTCCATTTATTGTTCCGCAGTCTTTCTCTGAGATAACCACATCCTGGGAGACATCAACAAGCCTTCTGGTAAGATACCCTGCATCTGCTGTCTTTAATGCTGTATCTGCCAGACCCTTTCTGGCTCCATGGGTTGAGATAAAGTATTCTAAAACAGAAAGCCCTTCTCTAAAGTTTGATGTAATGGGAAGTTCAATGATTTCACCTGAAGGTTTAGCCATAAGACCACGCATTCCAGCTAATTGCCGTATCTGTTGTTTTGAACCTCTTGCCCCTGAAATAACCATAAGATACACAGGATTAAAGCCGCCTTGATCCTTGCTCATCTCATCAATCATCATCTTTCCCAAGTCCTCGTTGACAGATGTCCACAAGTCAACCACCTGATTGTACCTCTCCTCTGCTGTAATGACCCCTTTTTCATAAGCCCCGACTATCTTTTCTGCTCGTTTATGTGCAGCAGCGAGTAACCTCTCCTTTTTTGCTGGAATTTTAAGGTCAGAAGCAGCAATAGTAGAACCAGATCTTGTCGCAAAGATATAGCCTGTCTTTTTTATTTCATCCAAAAATAAGACTGTTTTGTGGATTCCATACTTAAAGTAGATCTGACTTGTCAGATCAGAAAGGATTGACTTATCAACCATCTTATTTATATAACCAAAATCCTCTGGAAAGGCTTCATTAAATATAAGCCTGCCTATGGTTGTCTCAAGAAGAAGACCTCCATCCATTCTGACCTTTACAGGAGAATGAATGCTCATCTCTTTCATTTCATAAGCAGATATGGCCTCATCTTTATCCCTGAAGACCTTCATCTTTTCGCCCCCTTTAAGCTCTTTTGCCCTTGTAAGCCAACAGAGTCCCAGGACTATATCCTGGCTTGGTGTTATAAGTGGTTTGCCGTTGGATGGAGAGAGAAGATTATAGGCTGAAAGCATAAGTAATCGTGCTTCAAGTTGTGCTTCAAGGGAGAGCGGCACATGGACAGCCATCTGGTCACCATCAAAGTCTGCATTAAAGGCTGAGCAGACAAGGGGGTGTATTTTTATAGCCTCTCCTTCAACAAGAATTGGTTCAAAGGCTTGAATTCCAGCCCTATGAAGGGTTGGTGCTCTATTTAATAAGATGGGGTGTTCATTTATTACATCCTCGAGGGCATCCCAAACCTCAATAGTCTCTCTTTCCACAAGCCTTTTGGCACTCTTAATATTATGGGCACAGCCCTTAGCCACAAGCCTGTGCATAATGAAGGGTTTGAAAAGCTCAATAGCCATCCTCTTTGGAAGGCCACACTGATGAAGTTTTAGCTCTGGAGCAACTACAATCACAGACCTTCCAGAATAATCAACCCTTTTTCCAAGAAGGTTCTGCCTGAATCTTCCCTGTTTTCCCTTAAGAATATCTGATAGAGACTTAAGGGGTCTGTTTCCAGAACCCTTAACAGGTCTTGCCCTTCTTCCATTATCAAACAGAGCATCTACTGACTCTTGAAGCATCCTCTTTTCATTTCTGATAATAACATCAGGCGCTCTAAGCTCTATCAGCCTCTCAAGCCTATTGTTTCTGTTGATTACCCTTCTATATAAGTCATTAAGGTCAGAGGTAGCAAACCTTCCTCCATCCAACTGGACCATAGGCCGCAGGTCAGGTGGAATCACTGGAAGTGTATCCAGGATCATCCATTCGGGCTTATTCCCTGAATTCACAAAGCATTTAGCTATAGAAAGCCTCTTTAGAAACCTCTTCTTCTTTCCAGCAGACTTTTCATTAACTAATAGGTCTTGTATTTCAATGCAGAGTTTTTTGCAATTCAAAGAAGATAGCGCCTTCTTTAATGCCTCTGCTCCCATTCCAACCTCAAATTGGTCGCCATGTCTTTCTCTTAGTTCCCGATACTCTCCATCTGTGAGAACCTGATACTTTTTCAAAGGAATACCATCTTTCGCATCAAGGACAAGCCAGGCATCAAAATAAAGAACCTGTTCTAATTCTTGAGAGGTAATGTCAAGAAGAAGGGCTATCTGAGACGGAACCCGCTTGACATACCATATATGGGCAACAGGAGCAGCCAGATCAATATGACCCATCTGCTCCCTTCTTATATCAGATTTGGTAACTTCAACGCCGCATCTATCACAGACTACGCCTTTATAGCGCATACTTTTATATTTTCCGCAAAAACACTCCCAATCCTTCATTGGACCAAAGATTCTCTCACAAAAAAGCCCGTCTCTCTCGGGTTTCAGGGTTCTATAGTTTATAGTCTCTGCCTTCTTTATCTTTCCAAATGACCAGGAGTGGATTGTCTCTGGAGAGACAAGCCCAATCTTTATATTGATGTCCTTTTTTTCTTCCATATCTCTTTATTACTATAGTTTTTATTACAGAAAATCCTCCCATTTTTAGTTTGATGTAGTATATGCTCTTTGCCACATTTTGTCTACATTTTTTTGCGATTGATGTTATTATATCAAAATATTACAGGTATTATCATAAAATTTGATTGTTACTGCTGACTGTGTGCCGTTTAGCTACGCCAATTTCCATCAGGATTTTCTCAAAGGCAAGGCTGGCGGAATCTCCCCCAGTTTTCTGAATGGCGGAGGGGGTGGGATTCGAACCCACGGTGCCTTTCAGCACAACGGTTTTCGAGACCGTCCCGTTATGACCACTTCGGTACCCCTCCTAAAGTAAGCGTTCAGCTGGAAGGTTAAGTAGTCAGCCAATAAATACCTGATACATGAAAAAAGGTGTCAGGTATTAGGTGTCAGGTTAATAGAATACCTGAAACCTAATCTCCTAAGTTGAGGCAAGGGTCAAGACATAAACGCTTTCTGCACCTTCTGCCATCAGAACCTTAGAGCACTCATTGACTGTGCTTCCTGTCGTCATCACATCATCTATCAGAAGAAGTCGCTTTCCTTCAATCTGCTTTTTATCACCCTTCCATCTGAATGAATCCTTCACATTCTGCCATCTCTCAGAATGGTTTAAACCGACTTGCTGGGGTGTATTTATCTCTTTAGTAAGTCCAGAGAGAACTGGAATCCCCCTCGTTTTACTCAGGAAGTCACAAAATAGCTTGCTCTGGTTGAATCCCCTCTTTCTCTGCTTATTTTTATGAATAGGAACAGGCAGGAGATAAGAAAACTCGCTCTCAAACAGGTCAACTACACCATCCATCAGGTTAGCTAATTTATCTGCCAAAATTATCTTCTTCTCATACTTCAGGAGATGAATAGCCTCCTTCAACACATCAGAAAACTCTCCATAGCTTCTTGCCTTCTCAAAGTATATTCTTCTACCCTTGCAAGAAAGGCATTTAATACCGCCATCAATATGCTTTCCGCATTTTACACAAAGGGGAGGCTTCAGCGGCTCTATCTTATCAAAACAACCCTTGCAGATATAATTTTCATTCCATTCAAGCGGTTCTTTGCATGTCCTACAATCTGCTGGAAAGAAGAGGTCAAGGAAGGAGGAAAGAAGTCTCATTTTATCACCTTTTGCCTCCACACTACTGAATAAGCAATTCACACAGTATATCCACGTGATTTAGCAAAAATTTAAGAAGATATCAGACTCCAGACTTAGACTAAAAAGGGAATAGAGAGTAGGGAATAGTTGAAGGAATTTTCTATTTACTAATTCCTATTCACTAATCCCTTAAAATAATGTCTAATGTTCTTGAGTCTATAGTCTTTTTCAGCCACCTTTTTTGGAAACCTGATTTATTCTTGGTATATTATACTTAATGCTTATCAATTGTATTTTTATCATCACTTATACTCAAGTAAATTGAAATGGCAAAAAATAAATAAAGTTTTTTTGACACAGATTAACACTGATTTTCACTGATAAAATGTAAAAATTATCTGTGTTCATCTGTGTCCATCAGTGTCTAAATATTTGATTTTTTATTTTT
>JAZDOR010000193.1:0-14430 GCA_043798435.1 bacterium | reverse complement strand
TCCAATGCTTGCATGGACAATGCCATATTCATCGCATCTATACTCAATCTTGCCTGCTTTTATCTCTTTTATGGCATTTGCCAATTCAAAGGTTACAGTGCCTGACTTTGGGTTTGGCATTAAGCCTCTGGGACCCAAGACTTTTCCAATTTGACCAACCTGACGCATCATATCAGGTGTAGCCATGGTTACATCAAAGTCCAGAAATCCTTGTTTTACCTTCTCAATAAGCTCCTCTGAGCCAACAATATCTGCACCTGCCTCTATTGCTTCTCTCTCCTTTTCTCCTTTAGCAAAGACCAAAATTCTCTTTGTCTTTCCTGTGCCTTCTGGAAGCGCCACTGTTGAGCGAACCTGCTGGTCAGCATGCTTTGGATTCACTCCGAGCTTTACTGCGATATCTATAGCCTCATCAAACTTTGCAGCAGGAGCCTTTTTCAGAATCTCAAGACCCTCCTTAGGTTCATAAAGATTCTTTCTATCAAAAAGCCCTTCTATCTTCTTTTCTCTTTTACTTTTTACCATATTTATCACCTTTTGTAAGTATTCAGACTATACATCAAAACTGTAAGAAAGGGGGATAAGGAGATAATGGGGAAACGAGAGAGAATCCAGAATACAGAATCCAGAATTAAGAATATTAAATTCTGTATTCTGACTCCTGAATTCTGACTTCTATTAACCTTCCCCATATCTCCTTTTCTTGCACTATCTGACTATTATCACCTTTTCCGATTCACGATTCTACTATCTCAATTCCCATACTCCTTGCTGTGCCTTCAATCTGCTTTATAGCAGAAGACATATCCTGGGTATTTAAGTCTTCTAACTTTTGTTTGGCTATCTCCTGTAGTTGCCCCCTTGTTATTTTACCAACCTTATTTGTTCTTTGGTTTGCCGAACCCTTTGCTATAGAAGCTGCCTTCTTTAAAAGAATAGGGGCAGGTGGGCTCTTCAGGATAAAGGTAAACTTTCTATCATCATAGACGGTGAGGACAACAGAGACTATCAGCCCTTCTTCTATCTGTTTTGTCTTCTCATTGAAGGTCTTACAAAACTCCATGATGTTTACCCCAGCCTGACCCAGGACAGGACCTATTGGAGGTGCTGGATTTGCCCTCTGTGCTGGAACCTGTAATTTTAATACTTTTGTTATTTTTGCCATCTTAGTAAGTTTATAGTGTATAGTTTAGAGTTTAACTCATAACTCATAACTCATAACTCATAACTCAAAAGAGTTTAGAGTTTAGAGTGTATAGTTTAGAGTGTATAGTTTAGAGTGTATAGTTTAGAGTTTAACTCATAACTCATAACTCATAACTCAAAAGAGTTTAGAGTTTAGAGTGTATAGTTTAGAGTGTATAGTTTAGAGTTTAACTCATAACTCATAACTCATAACTCATAACTCATAACTCATAACTCATAACTCATAACTCATAACTATTATAACGCCTCCACTTGACAAAATTCAAGCTCAATTGGCACAGATCTGCCTAAAATATTTACACATACATGAAGTTTTTCTCTTTTTGGGTCCATATCCCTGACTACACCCATAAAGTTGATGAATGGACCATCAATTACCCGAACACTCTCATTTGGCTCAAATGTTACCTTTGGTCTGACCTTTCCTTTCCCTTCTTTTATCTGGGTAAATATACCTTCAGTCTCTCCTGGTGTAAGAGGGGTGGGCTTATTCTTCTCTCCAATAAACCCAAACACCCCTGGCGTATGCCGAACTGCATACCAGGAATCTTCATTCATCTCCATCTCAACAAGGACATAACCCGGAAAGACCTTTTTGGTCATAATCTTCTTCTTTCCCCCACGAATCTCTGAGACCTCCTCTGTCAGAATCACTATCTGAGTTATTTTATCTTGCAGACCCAAGGATTCACACCTACGCAAAAGGTTCTCTTTTACCTTATTTTCATACCCTGAATATGTATGGACGATATACCACTCTTTCATCTTCCACCTATTAAAGCTAACATTATACTCGAAAAAAGATAATCAACAACAGCCAAATAAAGAGAAAATATCAGGACAGCAACTATGACAACTACAGTTGAACCGATGACTATCTTTTTTGTTGGCCAGGAGACTTTTCCGTGAGGAGGTGCTGTTTCAACCCAAACTTCCCTTAAAAATGCTCTTGATATTTCATAATATTTTTTTATCCTTTCTCTTATATTTTCCATCTTATAGTAGAAAACCAGGCCTGACAGGATTCGAACCTGCAGCATCCGGTTTTGGAGACCGGCGCTCTAGCCAATTGGAGCTACAGGCCTATTTCGTCTCCTTGTGCAAGGTATGAATGTGGCAAGTCTTGCAGTATTTTTTAAGCTCAAGCTTTCCTTCCTGAGTCTTTTTATTCTTCATTGTAGAATAGTTCCTATTCTTACATCCAGAACACGCCAATGCAATAATTACTCTCGCCTGCTTCTTCATTTTTATTAAAACAGAATTCTAATCTTTTGTTCTTCGCTTTGTCAATCAAATTTTATTTGAGAGGGTTAATCTTTTAAACGGCCAGAGAGGGCATTGTGTTCATCCCAGAGGATCTGAGGCAGGCGGTCTCCAAACTTAGAAAAGAATTCCGATATAGCCTTTGTCTCCTGTATCCAATCCTGCTGGTTTATCTCTAATAGCTTTTCCAATCCTGAAAGGTCAAGTCCATTCAAGTCAAGGCTTTCTGGTGTTGGAAGATAACCTATGGCTGTCTTTCTTGCCTCTGCCTGGTTTTTGCACCTGGCTATTATCCATTCTAAAACCCTGAGGTTCTCACCATAGCCTGGCCATAAGAATTTGTCATTTTCATTAGTCCTGAACCAGTTGACATTGAATATCTTTGGTGGGCTTGCCATTTTTTTGCCCATATCAAGCCAGTGGCTAAAGTAATCTGCCATATTATACCCGCAGAAGGGAAGCATAGCCATTGGGTCGCGACGGACTTCTCCCTGTTTGCCATATTGAGCCGCAGTCCGCTCTGAGGCCATAATTGCTCCTATGTAAACTCCATGCTCCCAGTTGAATGCCTCATAGACTAAGGGTGCCAGATGTGCCCTCTTTCCACCAAAGACTATGGCGGAAATGGGAACGCCGTGATGATGCTCTACCCTGTGGCTTATTGAGGGGCAGTTGGTAATGGGTGTGGTAAATCGGCTATTCGGATGAGCGGCTTTTATAGGCTTTCCATCTTCACCCATCATCCCTTTCCTCCAGGGGTTTCCAAGCCAGTCTATCCCTTCATCTGGAATAGGACCATCGCCATCCTCCCACCAGACAGTTCCATCTGGTTTTAGCAAAACATTGGTATAAATGGTATCCTTCTGAACCGTAGCCATAGCATTGGGGTTGGTCAGAGAGTTTGTGCCAGGGGCAACACCAAAGAAGCCTGCCTCCGGGTTAATAGCCCATAACTTACCATCGCTATCTACCTGCATCCAGGCAATATCATCGCCAACTGTCCAGATCCTGTAGCCCTTCTTCTTTAAGCCCTCTGGTGGAATGAGCATCGCCAGGTTTGTCTTTCCGCAGGCACTTGGAAAGGCAGCTGCAATATAGTCAATATTTCCGCTTGGGTCCTCTATGCCCATAATGAGCATATGCTCTGCCAGCCAGCCTTCTCTTTTACCTATTGTGCTGGCTATTCGTAAGCTCAGGCATTTTTTACCTAAAAGAGCGTTTCCACCATACCCTGAGCCAACACTCCAGATAGTGTTATCCTCTGGAAAATGTAAAATAAGCCTTCTGCTGGGATTCAAATCCGCTTTTCCGTGTAGGCACTTAGTAAACTCTCCCCATTCACCAAGCGTATCTAAAACATGTTTTCCCATCCGTGTCATTATCCGCATATTTAAGACAACATAGATGCTATCTGTCAACTGAATACCAATCTTAGCCAAAGGAGAGCCAACAGGCCCCATTGAGAATGGCATAACATACATCGTCCTGCCTATCATAGAGCCTGTGAATATCTCTCTTGCCCTTTTATATCCATCCTCTGGACTCATCCAGTTATTATTTGGACCCGCATCATTCTTATCTGGCGTGCAGATAAAGGTGAGGTCTTCTGTTCTGGCAACATCATTAGGGTTTGTCCTGTGAAAAAAGCATCCGGGTAGCTTTTCTTGATTCAGCTTGATAAGTTCGCCGCTATCGCAAGCCTCCTTTTCCAGACGCTCCTTCTCCTCCACTGACCCATCACACCAGTAAATCCTATCCGGCTGACACATCTCAGCCATCTCTTCTATCCACGATAAAAGTGGTTTATTCTTTGTCATATTCATCTCCTCCTTTGTTTTATCTCACAATAATACTGGAAAACATGTATTTTATCAAGACCTTTTTTCATAATCGCTGCGGTAGTGTAAGAAAAGGGGATGTGGGGAGGGTTAATAGAAGTCAGAATTCAGGAGTCAGAATACAGAATTTATATTCTTAATTCTGGATTCTGGATTCTGTATTCTGTATTCTCTCTCATTTCCCCATTATCTCCTTATCCCCCTTCTTACACTTTTTGATGAATGGGCTGAACCTTACCTATATTCGTAGCCTCTCAAGCTCTCTTTCAGAGATAGGCTCCTTGTTCAAGACATCTCCTCGAGGCATAATCCTAATCCTACACCTTCCCTTATCATCAGAATATCTGGCACAAATAGCTGTAGCAGAGGCTACATCATTACTGTTTGCCTTTCCTCTAAGAATTGTTACTGGCCCTCTTTCTGCAATAAGCTTTATATCCTTTTCTTTGGATAGGGTAAGGAGCCTCTCATTCTCCTGCTCATTTCTGCCTACAATCACCTTTAATCCCTCTGAAAGCCTGAAATGTCTGCCTACCTTCAGAAGCTCAATATCATTCAAGGTTGGTCTCCTGGTGAATTTTAGCAAATCCCGTATCTTTGCTGCAAATATTGGGTCAGTTAATAGGCAACCACCGGCTGGATTAGGATAATCCTTTAAGTTAAAGGCATCTGCTAATTGCATCTGTGTTTTTCTTCCTCTGCCAAAGATATCAAGCAACTCCTCCCTATTCACCCAGCCGTTTTTTTCTGGCAGGGTTGGATCTAAAAGTTTTGCTGAAAGTGGCCGTAAAACTAAGCCAGCCAGACCGCTCTCCTCCTCTATTATCTTCATTGCCGGCAGATACTGAGACATAGGTCTCTGACCCAAAACCTCTCCAGTAACGATAAATGAAGCACGAGCCTTTTTCATATACCCCTTTGCCTTTTTGAGGAAGAGGATATGGCAGTCAATGCAAGGGTTCATATTCTTGCCAAGTCCGTATTTTGGGTTTTTGATAATCTCTATATACTCCCTCCCGATACTTTCTACCTTCAGGGGTACCCCAAACTTCTCCGCAGCTATTTTTGCAGAATTTCCGCTCTCACAAAAAGGGGTGACAAAATTTATAGCCTCTACATCTATTCCCTGCTTTAGCATCATCCCGATAGCTAAGGAGCTATCCAACCCTCCAGAGAGCAATACCAGAGCCTTTGGCAGAAAACAGGTCTTATCAATCATCTCCATATTATGTAACCGTTCAGGCTATACATCAAAAGTGTAAGAAGGGGGATAAGGAGATAATGGGGAAATGAGAGAGAATACAGAATACAGAATCCAGAATCCAGAATTAAGAATATTCTGACTCCTGAATTCTGACTCCTGTATTCTGATTCCTGACTCCTGAATTCTGACTTCTATTAACCCTCCCCATATCTCTTTTTCTTACACTACTGCAGCGATTACTTATTTGATAACAGCAATCTTTCCGCTTGCCCAGATCTTTATTGGGTCGGAAAGGGTATAGAGATAGACACCACTGGCTACATCTGATGTTTGCCAGGCTGCCTTTCTCCCATCTTCTACTGGTATCTTTTTTACTAACTCACCGGCTACAGTGTATATCTTTATGTATGTTCCTTCTCTTTCAATTGGCAGCCCCCTGAAATAAACAGTTGCACCTTGTTTTGCTGGGTTTGGATAAAGATCGAACTCTGATGTGGTGAAGGTTGCAGGTTGACTTGAAGATGTTCCTCCTCTTATATCCTCTGCCAAAACTCTCCAGGTATATTGCATATTCGGAGTAAGTTTCTGGCAAACTAATGGTTCCCAGTAAAGGCTTTTTGTCTTTGCCAACTCCCTTTCATTCAAAAAAACTGTGTAGGTTATCTTATCGCTCCAGTCAGGATCTTGAGCCTTTGTCCATTTGAATTTTGGATATAGGCTTAAACTAAATCCTTCATCTGCTGGTTGAGAGAGGGTAGGGGGGGTAGGCTGCCTATTTTTTTGTAAGATGGCACAAGGAAGGTTTATCCTTCCAAAGTCATCCCTGCCTATATTGTCTGAAAAATAGGTGATAGAGCCAAAGGTTATTGCCCCATACCTTGAAAATAAAAGCCCTGCTAATCCAGAGACAAAGGGTGTAGCCATTGATGTTCCAGAGAATGAGGCATATTTATTGTTTGGTATGGTGCTGTATATATCCTGACCAGGCGCAGCTATATCTACCCAAGAGCCATAGTTTGAAAACCAGGCTTTCTTATCATTAGAATTAGTAGCGGCTACTGAAAGAACATTCTCATATCCCCCGGGGTATATCTTCTCGGATGTGCCATCATTTCCTGCTGCGGCAATTAAGAGAACCCCTTTATTATAGGCATAATCAAGTGCATCTTTAAGTATATTTGATGGTTCATCGCTTCCCCAACTCATATTGATAACCCTTGCCCCATAATCTGTGGCATATTTTATGGCCTGCACACACCAGGCATCCTCACCATATCCATTGCTATTAAGCACCTTTACAGCCAAAATCTTGCAACCCCAGGCAACACCAGCAGTTCCTGTGCCGTTATTTGTAGATGCCGCAGCTATTCCAGCCACATGCGTTCCATGTCCATTGCCATCCATAGGGTCAGGCTCATCACTGACAAAACTCTGGCTTCCAATCACCTTATCCTTCAAATCTATATGATTATAGTCTATCCCTGTATCTGTAATAGCGATGATGACAGCCTCTGTTCCCTTTTCTATATCCCAGCCTGCCTCTGCTTCTATCATTTCAAGTCCCCATTGATTATCAAAATAAGTGTCGTTTGGGAGAGCATAAATATGCCTGATGTAATTAGGCTCTGCATAGACCACATTCAAGTCTTTCTTTAACTCGCTTATCTTCTCAAGCTCTTTGCCTATTTCTGTCTTGAGCTTATACACCTTACCAAGTTCATCAGTCTCCCCTTCAAAGACTTTAGATAGTATTCCATAGCCCTTGATCTGCCCGGTTTCTCTGAATTTAACCAGAACATCCCCTGGCACAAAATTTGAGAAGGTAAGTGTGGGAAGGAGAAGAAAGAGTGCTATTAGGGTTTTCATTGTCCTTTGAACCAGTTCTTCTATCTTCTTTTTCTCTTTCTTTTTTATTAAAGAGAGTAGATCGGAGTTTATGAGTTTTTCCCAAAAGAGCTTTCTTTGGCTTTCAGAGTTAATCTTTTGATGAACCTTTTGCCTCAAATCTCCTAAGAGCTCTGTTAGCTCTCCGTATTCTGGGCCATAAAGGGCTCCTATCTCCTCCTTAATTTTTTTGGCTAAGGCTGGGCTATTTCCAGATGTGCCGATACTTATCACGAGCTTACCTCTTACAACCGTAGCTGGAACCAGGAAATTAGAGAGTAAAGGCGAGTCAACAATATTGACCAAAATTCCCAAATTTCTGCAATCTTTGGCAATCTGGATGTTCGTTTTTTCATCATCAGTTGCCCCAATCACCAAAAAAGTATCCTTAATATCCCCAGATACATATTCTCTTTCAATATGCTCTATCTTTTTTTTCGCTACATACCCTTTCAGTCTCTTGGTAATCTTTGGGCTAATAATACAGACAGATGCGCCAGTAGTAAGCAGAGAGATAGCCTTTCTCTCGGCTACCTTTCCACCACCTATCACCAAACACCTCTTTTTCTCTAAATTCAGTTCTATTGGATAGTAGTTCATTTAATTTTGACTTGACAAATTTAGTAAAACATAGTATATTTTTGATTAAAGAGTGGTAAGACCGCTGTAGGTTGTCTGTGGTGCTCCCATCCATCGGTTGGCATGAGCCACAGCAAAACAAGCCTGCAGGGCACGCTCTTTTTGTTATGGCAAATAAAGTGAATCATATTTTATCTTTTCCATAAATATATTGAACCACTCGTATTTCTTTCTTTCATAATCAAATCCTAAATCCCCACTTTCATCAAGGTATAAATATAACATTGGCGATCTCTTTCTCCTTGTTTCCCTCCACAATGGCAATCTCTTCCTCGGTCAAGCCGTAGAGGTTGTAAACCCGTTGACCAATCTCCAGCTCCAACGCCACAACCTGCAACTGCCTGGCTGGGTCTTACAGGTAATCCCTCTCTTGTCCCCCTTTATCAAAGGGGGATGAAGGGGGATTTGCAATGGCAAGGATGCGGTTGACAAGGGTGAGCAATGTCATCCCTGTACCCCATAGCATCTCTACCAATCTCTTTTGCAGACTTCCCATTCAATAAATCTCTTTGCCATTCCGTATAGTCAAAAGGTTCTCTTCGGTTGTTCTCATTGGTTTTCTCCTATTGAGAATAACCGATTTGCATAATCACTTTATTTACGAAATACTTCTTTCCATTCAATTCGCCCGTTTAGAATTTCCCACATCTTTTTTGCTTCTTTTCCTTTGATTTTTGAACCTTTTGGTAATGACCGTTCCCATTGGTCAGAGGTTGTAGTAGATAGCCACTCCTCTGCCTTCAAAAAATCAATCTTCTCTGTATTCTTCTTCCATTCCTTTGCCAGTCCTTCAGCAAAACCACGAGGGACATTCAACATTCGAAGAGCAATAGCCTCTTTTGACCGCACCCCATGAAAAATCATAGCAGGTAGAATATCCAAACTATCCCAATTAATCTCTTTTTTGCCGGCAAAAGCCAACTTTTGCACTGCCCGAAGCCCCCATGGAATCAAATTTGTAATGACCGAATAGATATGTTGTGTACATTTTAAAAGATCATCTTCATATTCATTCTTCGCAATCTGCGACAGACTGAC
Organism: bacterium; assembly: GCA_043798435.1. Lineage (GTDB taxonomy): Bacteria > UBA9089 > UBA9088 > UBA9088 > JAGUXG01 > JAGUXG01. Next base: position 5,358 of record JAZDOR010000193.1, on the reverse strand, counting down.
TCCATTCACCCATTTTATTGTAATTCGGGCTACCCGTTCAGCACTGAAAGGTCCCTCTTCATATGTTCCAATCTTGATTTCTGGAATTCTTGATAAGGTTCTGAGAGATTCAACAAGTGTATTACTGAGACTTCCATCCTCAGGGAAAAGATTAATCTCCTGCCAGTCAGAAATCATTCCTTTGCCGAACCAATCCTTCCAAATTTCATCCACTGATGGGCTACTAAAGCCTGTTCCATCTGCGAGTTTTGCAAATGCGTCAAGAGTGTTGCCCTTCTTCTCTTTTAGATAATCAAGATAATTTCTTGTAAATTTTATGAGGAAGTCAGCCAACTCCGAACTTTCTTTTTTAACCTCTGAATAGACAAAACTTGACCGTAGCACTCCCTCTAAATCCTGCAAAACATCTTTTACGCTGGAAAGAGAAAGGGCATGCAGGATATATTGCAGGAAAGCAGATAAAGCCATTTGGTTTTCAATCAAAGTTAGGGTAAAATATATATCTTTATATTCTTTTATCGCTTGGAGTGCTTTGATTAAAGCACTTGTTACAATACCTGAATCTTTATCAAGATACTTCTCCCATTTCTCAATGTCCTTCTTTCCAGTTGACGGAAACATGATTATTCCCAGAGGATCCTGAAGTGTGCGTCCGACCCTCCCTACAATATTCCAAAATTCCTGTGGACTCATATCTTCATGTATCCAATTACCTTTCTTCGGAAATGTCCTATGGACTGTTTCAATAATTGCTATTGAAAGTGGAAAATGAACCCCTTGTGCTAATGTTGTTGTGGCACAAATGACCAAAATTTCTCCTTCTTCTGTGAGTCTTTCTATAAAGTATCTTGCTTCTGATGAAAGACCTGCATGATGAAAGGCTACTCGTTTTTTTAATAAATCAGCAAGGGGATGTTTTCCTCCAGCCTCTGTTTCAAGAAAGCGAATAACCATGTCTACTGCCGGCGAATCCGAAACTTTATCTATTTTGTTCGCTACCTCTTTTGCCCTTTCCTCTGCTATTTTCCGTGAACTCGCTAATACAAAGATTCCTCTTTTTTCAAGTTCTACCAGCTTTTCTACCGTAGTAAGTGTAATCTGTTCTTTACTGGTTATACCTTTCTGGACATCTCCAATATGTATTTTTATACCAGCAGGACAATCACTATGAACAGTTTCAAGGGTATGAAGTTGAAGTTGAGATTTCTCTTTTTTTTGTCCTGTTCCTACAGCGGCCAGAATCCGATCATTTGGCTTCCAATCTATAAGAATAGCCTGCCCTGATTCATCTCCAAGCCAACGGGCAATATCCTTTGCATTTGAGGCAAACGGTGTCATTAGGAGAAAGCGAGTTCCCGGGTATTCTCGACGCAAAGTGGCCAAAACAAATTCCAACTTTGCCCCTCGTTCCTTATCAGACAGGTTGTGTGCCTCATCCACCACAACGAGTGAAATCTTTTCAACCGAAGGATGCTCTTCCTTTATAAGCAAATCAATCTTTTCGGGTGTAGTAACTAAAATATTGTAATTGCCTTGCAGTATTTCTCTTTCTACCGGATTAAGCTCAAAGACAGGGGTTGCTACCCGAACAGACATCCCTTGTTTTCCAAGGTCTCGTTTTAGTGTTAAACTAATTTGTGTAACCAATGCTCTTGTAGGTGCAAGATACACAATTCTGCTATCAGGCATATCCGTCCATGCCTGAATTATTACCATTTCTGCAAGAAGGGTTTTTCCAGAACTGGTTGGTAAACTCAAAACTACCGCTGTTCGTGTAGGATCAAGAAGTCGAGTATTTATGGCTTCTTGTTGTGCATGCCACAACTCTAAGATAGGCTTATCAGAGGCTTTATCTGCCAAGTTCAAGAGCAAATCTTTTACTCTCGCAGGGAGGGTTTGTGAAAAGATACTGCTGTCAATAAGGGACTTACATGCTGTTCCAATCCGCATCGCAAAAAAAGGCAAATAGCGGTCTGACAAAGAAAATGCCTCTTTGGCACTAAACAGAAATCTATCTATTTCTCCCTTGACTCCAGCAACGGCAAACTGTCGTCCTCGCACAGTTCGTATAGGCTCATTCATAATAAAATGGGTTGTGATTTCTACTACCCTTGCAAGATTGTAAAGACCGACTGCCCGAAGGAAAGCTAAATGTGTTTTAAGGCGAGCTTCATGCTCTGGAATATTTTCTTTATCAAAGTTAACAATAAGTTCCTGCTCACGGTTTTCTTGCTTCTTTTTTAAGTCAAAAATGATATTTGCCGCAAGCTCAATATCTGTAAAACCACCATCTTTTCTTGTAATTAATAGGAATGCCCGCCGAATCTCTGACCAAAGATATTCATCCCAGATGATGATTGAATCCGTTGGGGTTTTAAGATCTATCCACTTCAGATGAAGCCGTAGTTCTGGGTGGCGATTTGCAAGAATCCCGTTAATGGATTCAAGAAGAAGTGCATCATCCGGATTTTGTATTTCTTTAGCAAGACTTATCGTTCTTCGGATGCGATAAGCTGGCCACAGTAATTTTCTCCAAATTTCAGAGCGAGCACTATCAAAGGCTCCCGCCTTAGAGCGTTGGAGAAGGTCTTCTCCAACGGTTTCTAACCCATAAAGAAGATTTTCAAACTGCCTTACTTTATCATCATTCAAAATCGGTATTTCTGTTTTGAAATCTCGACTAAGGATTAATCTGATAAATAATCCTTGAGCCTCCTGGGTATCAGACATTGCCAGTTTATTTAGCAACTCAATCTGCTCCGTTGGTACTAAAGGAAGTTTAATAGACATATTATTCCACCTCGTTCTCTTTTAGGCGGTTATTTCCCTTTGAGCCTAATGTTGATAGCAAATAGTTGTAGAGGTCTGAAAAACCGACAAGAAGTTCTACGGAAGTGAACCATACCTTAGAGGAAATACGGGCCTTCTCGAAATTATGCGTTGTCTCTGCAAATGGTTTCCAGTCTTTTTCATCAAAAAGACCTCTTGGACGAATCAAGACAGGTGTTGCAACTACTGCCTGATGGTCTGCAAGTTGCCCTGTAAGCACAACAATGATAAATCCATTTAGGACTTCTTTATCATGTTCCTCTCTGGCTTCTGCATGTATGGTTCGAAGGTCATCAAGAAGTCGCGAAGCCCTTTCTTGATCAAGGGTTTCAGGAAGAATCTGTCTGTAATGGTCTTTAACTGTCTTGGGGGGATGAGCATTTTCTGCAGAAGCCATCACTTCAACAATGTAGAGAGAAAAATTACCCTGTTGTTCCTTGTATGCCAGCATATCTATGCCATGATGCTGATTTCTAAAAGTCTCTTTATGAAGTACTCGTGGATATGGAAATTTCAAAGAATGCTCTTGATCCAGTAATGAATTGAGAGCAATGAGTTCTGTCAAATCCGTAATAACTGGTGCTTGAGTTACTTTGGTAGGGTCATCAGGCAATTGAGGAAGAGATGCAAGTCCATATTCATTTAAAAGCCTTTGGGTGCTTTCTCCATTAAAGCCTGCTTCACTAACTTGCTGAAATGCCTGGGCATCAAGTCGCTGAGAACGGCAAAAATCCTCTACAATGAGCGACCAAATCTCTTCTTTGGTATGATCATATCGAAAAGCACGGAAAAGGTGTGGTTCCGTATTTGTTGCTTTATAAATTAATGTAAATCCCATAGATAGCTCCTTTGCTTTAATAAAAAATTACTCATAAAACCTTTACTTGCCTACACTTCCCTTCCACAATGGCAATCTCTTCCTCGGTCAAGCCGTAGAGGTTGTAAACTAATTGGTCAATTTGGTGTTTGTATTCTTTGACTTTAGATTGTTTGGCTTCATTCTGAGGATAATCGCCATCTTTTGTTATTGCCAGGATTTTATCAACAAGGTCAATGAAAGGCTCCTGTTTGTCTTTAGCCAACCTAACAACAGGGATTTTGCCCACATAGTAGTTATCAAAGTGCATAGTTCTAATAGCTGAACAATATATGAACCTGTAAGCAAACCAGCTGGTAAAACGGCAGTTCATCAATGCGAGAATGTACCGAAGATCATATTCTTTGGTTATGAGAACGGTGTTATTCACTGTATCTACACTAAACACTCTACCAAATGGATCCATTGCAGCCATTATCATTATTCTCGGTGTCGGGTTTTGTATGTGAGCCACAATGTTTTGAGAGACAATCTTAGGTTGAATTAAAAAAGCACTCTTTCTCTGATTTTGCATAATATTTGTTAAGGGTAGAAATCCTTTTTCTCCATTTATCCCATACCTGAAAATGTTTTTGCCACCGATAACTGCGTATTCTCCTTCAGATGTAAGGAAGCTTTGCAAGGGCATCCCTCGCTTTGTCTTCGAGATTTCACGCATGTAGGTAATTGGTTTAGAAGTTGCTTTTTCTGCAATCCGCATTTCCTCTTTAGAAACATCGCAAATCCAAGCCGAGTATTTTACTACCAACTCATTTAGAATAGTTGTTGTGCGTATAAACTCATTATCCAGAAACTTTCGTGCAAGGTAAGAATTAGTCTTAATGGTCTTCCCATATAGAAATACGACCTGTTCTAACTTCACATTTTCAAAGGCCTTTTCAACATCAACGAGTATAGAAACATTGCCAAGCATCGCTTTTACTAAATCAAACCAACCTTCAGAAAATAAAAGGGATTTCGGAACTATGAATGTCAAGGTGCCTTCGTGATCAATGAGTTGATTTATGCCATAATCAATAAATACAGCAGCACTATTTGTATTTTTAGTGTTCTTTAGATTTCGCCTTATTTCTTCCAAATCCTTCTTATTCATTTCTGACCCATACGGTGGATTAGCAATCACCACATCAAACCCCCCTTTCTCATGGAAAACCTCAGAAAAATAGACCTTAAAGTCAAACTCTTTATGTCCCTTGGTTATCTGGCTAATTAAATCCTCAATCTGTTTTTTATATTCCTGCTTTTTACTGGAGCTGGTTTCATTAAATAGAAGGGGTTTTAACCGTTCCAATTCTTCAAATAAAGATTGATTAAAAAGGTTTTCCTCTACTCCTAAAAGTGAATTACCGCAGACGATTTTATAATCCAGATTTGGCAGGGGTTTAATGGTGTGGTAGTCTTCTTCATCCACCACCAGCGACAACCACAAGCGGAGCTTGGCAATCTCAACAGCTCCTGGGTCAATATCTACGCCGTAGAGGGATTTTTCTATACATTCACGCTTAAAATGGTAAATTCCCATATTTCGCACCCTTTGGGTGAGATTGTTGGTTTATAAGCCAAAATGTTTAAAAATGGCTCTTTGACTCTTTCGTAAAAAGGCTAATTTTTATATATCTTCATTCTCTATGGTCTATTTTTTTGCTATTTTT
>JAZDOR010000192.1:0-12998 GCA_043798435.1 bacterium | reverse complement strand
TGAAACTCTACCCTTGTTATTTCCCAAGGCGACTCTAATTTGAGTGCCTTACTAAATAATGATGTCAAAATTTCCATTTAGGTCCTCCTTTACTTTTTCATTCTATTATATACTTACCCACTTGAAATAAGAAAGAGCCACTTTTATATATCAATTCTCTAACTTTGGGATCATCTGATTCTGGTACCCATCTTCCCATTTCAGGAAATAACTCTAAATGCTCCACCATTTCAAAGACCCTATCATTAAGTATGTTAGCATAGTAAGGTGAATCCAAAGCAATAAATTTACATATTCCTTTTAGATCTTCAATTGCATCTTTCGACCATTTTACTTTAACCATTCTTTCATTATTTCCTTTGCCTCTTCATGGGTATAAAATTGACCAGTTTCCAATTGCCTTTGCCCTTTTAATATCTTTTGTTTTACATATAAATGTTCCATTATGTCTTCTAAAGTAGAGTTTTCAGGCATCTTCTTTACCAATGAAATCACCTTTTCTTTTACCATTAACATTAAATCACCTCCATTTTTGCAAACCTTATTTATTCTCGGTATAAAATGATAATTTTGCATTGCTAATTTTGCAATGAAAATTTCCTATCAATGAGAATTCCTGTCTCCTTTTGCTATTATCATCCCCAATAGACAAGCCCCAGGTCAGCTGTATCATCTACATCTGGATGAAAGGGTGTGATTCTTATGCCATAGTTGAGTTTACCTGACCTGCCTGCCTTGTACCTGGCTGTATATTTAATGGTTGTATCATCCTCTGTCTCTGCAGACATATCTATATACTGAATCTCCCCTGTATAACTTGTTGCCTCTTCTTTTGCTTCCTCAATCACTACTATTTGGGCAGAAAGCTCCTCTTTTGAAACCCTGCCTTTGTTTATTTCAAGACGAATGGCTATCTCATCTCCCACATTCAATCTCTCACCACCATCTATAGTTATATTGTTGATATGGACGCTGGAGAACCTTGCGGTTATAGACCTCTTCCAATCGGCAATCTCTTGAACCTTTTTGAAGCCTTCAGCCATTAAGCTAAAATACCTCTTAGCTGTTGGAATATACATCTTCTCTGTATAATCCCTGACCATCCTATGGGTGTTGAACTCTAATTTGTTAGCTTCTTATTTCAATCTATTTTTTATCAATGCTGGATTTCGACGACAATCAAATACTGCACAAATCAGTACTGTCCTCTGCTCAATACGATAATAAATAGCAAATGGAAAACGCTTAGATAGTGAACGATAATATCGTTCAAAATATATGGGATGAATGCCAGCATAAAACTGCAATGAATCAATATCCGAAAACAATGTATCGAGAAAGTAATTACCAAGACCTTCTTGTTGTTTTTCGTAGAACCAATAGCTTTCAATTAAATCCTGGGATGCTGAATCAAGAATCTTGATTTTCATGAAACGGACTCTTTTATTTTCCCTTTGGCATTCTCCCAATTAGTAAATTCTTCTATTCCTTTCTTTATTTTTTCTTCTCTTTGCTGGAGAACCTTCCCATGCCAGGGCGGAGAAGGAATTTCATCTGCCCTTCGATATAAATCATCCCATATATTTTCCATTGCTAAAAGTTTTTCTGCTGTAGTCATTTGATCCAATGGAATAGTAACTGTCATATTATTACCTCCAGTTGCATTTTTCTTTTATGTTAGCTAAAGATAAAGCTAAGCTGAGAGCGAAGCGAGTCAACTCCAGCGACTGATTAAGCTTTAATAGGTATCTGTCCCCTATTTCCGTCTGTCCCCTATTTCCGTCCCCTATTTCCAAAGCCTCATCCCACCATCCATCAAGGGTGCTACAGTCAATTCATAAGGGGACGGTGGTATAGAAAAATGAGCCTGTCCCCTTTTCTCTTCCAGTTATTTCTTAATATTAGCTAATCGTTGAACGCTGATTGCTGATTGCTTTTCTTTCTTTTCATTGTTCCGCAAATTTTGGAAAAAAGTGTGTAAGTCATAATTTGCTTGTTTTGCAAGCTCTTCACCTGCTTTGCGGACATCTTGAACAATTGGATCTTGCCACATAATTACCCCTCCATTAACTCCTCTGGTGTGCAAATAATTGGTGTGTGAATATCAAAGGATTCATTTATCTTTATCAATTTCTTAATAACCTTACCATTAGCAAGATGAGCACAATTCCAAGTTAAAAGGTAATCAATGTTGTGTACAGAAGCAACAGCAAGATGAGCGGCATCACGAAAAGACCTCTCTGGAATCTCTAACTTTTCCATATATACTTGAGCCATTTCCTCAACCCTATCATTCAATTTTAGATGAGGAAAATCCTTTAGTTCTTCCAATCTTCTTTTAGCTGCTTCTTGATCGCCTAATCCAGCTTCTTCAATTACAACTTCAGAGATAAAGAGATTAAATCGTCTTCTTGCCATAGTCCACCATTGTCGTGTAATCTCTTGATGAGCAAGGACGATAATATCTCGACTGGGTTTAGAAGTATAATAGCTTACCACTGTTGTCTCAAGATATATTGATTCTTTCATTTAAGAGCCTCTTCTATCATTCCGAACAGTATTGTATCTGTCCCTATTTTTCTAATTATTAAGTTGTCAAATGAGCCTGTCCCCTTTTTCCCTTCTTACCTATTATTCGCCAATATTTAGAGTGATATTTGCAGGCATGTTGCCTGCTCTTATTTGTAATTTGCCGTTCGTGAGAGCTGTCCACGGCAAATTGTTTTCTATAATTTCCCAGCAGTTCCCCACTCCTTTATCTCCCCGTAATTAAGATTCTTTGCTTTTCCTCACTGTATATTTGGAAAATACAAGGATTAATCTTGGGAAGATTAACATATTGACTGCCCGGGATTATTTTTATACTACAGTTTTCGTAAATTACGGTATAAGGATTTTCTGTCATTGAAGTCAACTCATATTTAACTCCCGTAGGAACGAAAATCCTTGGAGTGTAACCGTTTTTGTCAAGCTTGTAGAGAAGCCAATCGCCTTTTTTTAGCTCAATAACCGTCTCCGCATCGTTAAATCTTGACGTTTCAGATTGACACGTGCGAACAGTGGCAGAAGAAGTCTTCTTGCCCAATTCTCCTTTTTTAATTGATGTTGACATTTCTTTGTCAAATATGTTAGCTCTTTCAGAAAGAGCTTTTCCACAAAGTGGAAAAAAACAGAATATTATATTGACAAAGAAAACCACGACAACCGCTGTTTTTAGAGCCGTTCTATACCACAAATCCCTTCCCCACACATAACCCATGAACCCCATAATCACAGCACACAATCCGATTAAAGGGATTGTGGCGGGGTTATTCCAATATGGGACAACTGATAAAAAGAAAGAAACTATCAGCTCCCATAAAAGGAACGCTGAAATAATTTTCAGCCATCGTTCAGCGTATTCCTTCCCGCCTTCAACGATGCCGAAAAACTTAAGATCCAGTACCTTTATCACCGCTCCCACTAAAGCCGCGATGGGAGTCCAGTAAGCCAGCATTATAAACAGTATAGGAGCGATTATTAGCCCGCTAACTGTTACAAATATCCCCGTTTTCCATATTAGTCCCGCTAATACAGAAAAGAAGAAAATTGTAAAACTGGCAATAACTCCGACAAGAGTTATCGTTCTTGTCCACCCCCACCAATCTTCTATTCTGCGGCGAGAATTTTGAGTAATGGCGTTATATATTTCAGATGCTTCCATTGAAAGCATCTGAATATCAAATAAAAGAGATTCTAGAAAAGTCATAACAATACACCTCCTTGTCTTTTTATTCTTTCTCGTTCCTTTATTTGCTCCAGGTCTTCGCGAATTTTATTAACTCCTGGCACCTTTCTTCTCTCCATGTCCTGGCATTTCTTTTCCAACCGCTCGATCATGAAATTTTGCACGGCTGGATGTTGTTCAACTGATTTTAGGAAATTTGAGGGGATGTGAGGTTTTTCCTCCTTCCATTTTTTCAATAAATAAGGTCTGAGTTTAGCTGGCGAATTAACCCACTCAAGAATCTTGGAATGTGATAGTCTGGCAATCTGTTCCAAAAGTTCATCAGATAAGCCTTCCAATGCTTCTTCATATCTCTTTCTAAAATCTTCAGCAACTAATGGTATTTTTTCCTGCGAAGTCAATAATGACTCATTGTTATCCTCAATAATCGATCTATGGATTTCTACAGGGAGACGTCCTAATTGGTCTAAAACTGCTTGCATCAACAAACTTTTGTCTTTTGGTATTCTTTGAGCAGAGGCAGAAATTAGGCGAAGCAAAGCCTCAAAAGCCATTGGGTTTGACTCTGCCCATGCAACGAACTTCATACCTGTCGGGGTATCCTTGAGTTGTCGCATAGCTTTGCCCATGTAAAGTTGCATATCTACATCAAATGCATCGACTAAGAAACGAGCTATTTCTTTTAGATCTTGTAACATTTATTGCCTCCTTTATATTTTTTCCAACAACAAGTGCTTATACAGTTTCTGGGGATATTGGACAGTAACCTATTTTCTAATAGTATCCGTCCCTATTATCATCTGAACATAGAACCTAGAACATAGAACTCTCTTTAACATTTATATTATCATCTGAACATAGAACATAGAACATAGAACTCTCTTTAACATTTACTATTATCATCCCCAATAGACAAGCCCCAGGTCAGCTGTATCATCTACATCTGGATGAAAGGGTGTGATTCTTATGCCATAGTTGAGCTTGCCTGACCTGACTGCCTTGTACCTGGCTGCATATTTAATGGTGGTATCATCCTCTGTCTCTGCAGACATATCTATATACTGAATCTCCCCTGTATAACTTGTTGCCTCTTCTTTTGCTTCCCCAACAACTACCATTTGAGCAGAAAGCTCCTCTTTGCTAACCCTGCCCTTGTTTATTTCAAGATGAAGGGCTATCTCATCCCCAACATTCAATCTCTCACCACCTTCTATGGTTATGCTGTTGATATGGACGCTGGAGAACCTTGCTGTTATAGACTTTTTCCAATCAGCTATCTCCTGAACCTTTTTGAAGCCTTCATCCATTAAGCTGAAATACCTCTTTGCCGTTGGGATATACATCTTTTCCGTGTAATCCCTGACCATCCTATGGGTGTTGAACTCTGAGAGACAAGAGATGATAGCATCCTTCATCCGATGTATCCATTTTTCAGGAATACCAACCTCATTCCTGGCATAATACTCCGGGACAATCTCCTCTTCTAAAAGGTCATAGAGGGAATCGCTATCCGCCAAATCCTGAGTCTCTGCATTCTTATACTCTCGCCTACCGCCTATTGCCCAGCCATTCTTTCCATCATACGCCTCATCCCACCATCCATCAAGGCTGCTACAATGAATAATCCCATTCATTCCAGCCTTTTGGCCACTTGTGCCGCAGGCTTCAAGCGGTCTCCTTGAATTGTTCAGCCAGACATCCACACCAGAGACCATTCTTCTGGCCAGCTTTATGTCATAGTCTTCTAAGAAGATGACTTTTCCTAAGAAATCAGGGTGTTTTCCGAGCTTGACTATCTCTTTAATCAGACCAAATGCCATTTCATCCTTAGGGTGAGCCTTTCCAGCCACAACAAACTGAATGGGATGTCTTTTATTCAAAACGAGTCTCTTCAGCCTGTCCATATCCTTCAAAAAAAGCGTTGACCTCTTGTATGTGGCACACCTCCTGGCAAATCCAAGAGTAAGTGAATTTGGAGATAGGTTTTTTAAGAAATCTTCAAGTAGTTCAGGGTTTTCACCCTCCCTTGTCCAATTCTCTGTAATCTTTTCTCTGATATAGACAAAGAGCTTATTCTTAGAAGCCAAATGCGTCTGCCAGAGCACCTCATCAGGGATGGACTTCACCTTCTCCCATATATCCTTTTTCAGTAATGCCTCATCAAACTCTATGCCACAATATTTTGTCAGGAGATTCTTCATCTCCACGGTCAGCCATGTAGCGGCATGAACACCATTAGTAATATGGCTGATGGGCACCTCCTCTAAGAGAAGCCCCTTCCAGAGATCATGCCACATCTTCTGTGAAACTACCCCATGTAATTTGCTTACGCCGTTTCTCCTTGAGGAATTCTTGAGTGCCAGAACAGCCATCTCATAAGGCGCCTTCTCTGTAACATCCTTTCTGCCAAGCTCCCAAAACTCTTTCCAGGATAAGCCGTTTGACTCAACATAGTGCCTGAAATAGTTCTCTATAAGCTGGGCCTCAAAGGTCTCAATCCCTGCTGGAACAGGGGTATGGGTGGTAAAGATAGTGCTTGCCTTGACCACCTCCTTAGCTGTGTCAAGCTCCAGGTTGTTATACCTCATCAGGTTGATAAGCCGTTCAATCACCAGAAAGGCAGAGTGTCCCTCGTTTATATGATAGACAGATGGATTTATATTCAGTTCCTCAAGAAGCCTGATGCCACCAATGCCCAGAACCATCTCCTGCTCTATTCTGAAGTGCCTCTCTCCACTATATAGCTTTCCAGTAATCTCCCTGTCAGACAGGCTGTTTTCGGCAATATCTGTGTCCAGAAGATAGACTGGTGTCCTTCCTACCTGCACCTTCCACACCTGACAATGAACTATCCTGCCTGGAAAATCAATGGCTATGGTTATCTTCTCTCCATTCTTGGTCATCCCGGAAAGAGGCAGGGCGAAGAAGTCATTATTAAAATACTCTACCCTTTGATCACCCTCTTTTGATATTCCCTGCTTAAAATAGCCCTGTTTATAGAGTAAGCCGATAGCCACAAGCGGAATATTCAAATCAGAGGCTGATTTTATATGGTCGCCAGAGAGCATACCCAAGCCTCCAGCATAGAGCGGCATACACTCATGAAAGCCATACTCCATAGAGAAGTAAGCCACAGGCCTCTGATTAGATATTACCTCTATGGAACTTAAGAGGGATTTCTTGCTGGTGCAATACTTATCAAACCTCTTCATGACGCTCTCATAGAGATGAAGATAATCCTCGTTCTCTGCCGCTTCTTCTAACCTTTTTGGGCTCACTGTCTCTAAAAACGCCACAGGGTTATTGCCCATCTTTTCATAGAGGATAGGGTCAAGCCGGGAGAAGAGCTCATAAGCATCCTGATTCCATGCCCACCAGAGGTTATAAGAAAGCTCCCGTAGCCTGTCTATCTCTTGAGGGATAGAGGACTTTATAGAAAATTGTCGGAATCTTGGCACAGGGCTATCTGCACCTCTATATACCTCACCAGGCTTTATCTCTTCTTTCTTCCTTAATCTATCTTTGCAATTCCTTTCTGCAATATTAAACGCCTCCAGATAGTTCTTGTAAAAAACCTCCCATTCCGCAGATAAGGCTATTGTTCTGACAGAAGAGCGTATCTTCTCCCTCTCCTCTACCTTCAGTGCTGAAAAATATAGAAAGAAATTCTTTAGTTCATTTACAGACTCAGTAAACTCTTTTTCGAACCGGGAGAGCACCTTTACTGCTCCATACTTTCCTTCAATAGAGTTTACCCATTGCCCAAACCCGGCTGCATCTGTAGTCAGGGTCGGCACAGAGTAGGCAACTGACTCTAAACCAGTGTATCCCCAGGGTTCATAGAAGCTGGGATAGACAGTCAGGTCGCAACCAGATAATGCCTCATAATACTCCATATTCAGGACGCCATCCTGTCCATTAAGATACACAGGCACAAAGACGATGTTTATCCTGTCGTCCGGGCTATTGAGAAGGTTATGTCTTCTGCAACTATTGAGGATTGGGTCGTTGTTCGGGTCCCAAAGCTGATGGGTGGCTATGCCATAGTGCCTCTCTATCTGGTGCGCCGTGTAAGGTGAGCCTCCAGTAACAAAGAGATAGACCAGGAGGTTCTTGCTTAATGCTTGAGGATTATTATTCAAAGAAGCCAATGCCTCAAGAAGGAGGTCAATGCCCTTGTTATGGAACTCATACCTGCCTGAGGTGGAAACAATAAGCGTCTCTTCGTCTTTTACCTCTTTACCTAAGAATTGCGAGGAGAATTCCAAGAGCCTTTCCCTGTTCTTCTTAAAATACTCAGGGTTTTCTGAGTAGCCAGGAATAGCCTTTGTTGGAAATCCATTGGGAAGGATAATATGTGCCTCTGTATTCAGGATATGCTTTGCCTCGATAGCGGTTATCTGGCTCACTGTGGTAAAACAGTCTGCCTCTCTGGCTGTTATCGTCTCAAGGGAATGCTTGGCACAAACATTGTATCTCACTGCCTCTGAGTCGGTGTTGATGGTCGAGAGGATTTTGTAAATGTCAACAGCGTTTCCAGCCATAGACCTGCCAAGGACTGTGGCGTGGGTGGTGAATATAGTGGCAATATGCGGTGATTTCTTCTTTAGATACAGTAAGCCTGCACCTGTCATCCATTCATGGAACTGGGCAATTATATCAAAGTCAGAATAGAAGCCACTGAGAGCCTCTATAACCTTGGCTGCTGTTGCTGAGAATAAAATAGGCTCGATATAGTCCCAGCCACCGCTCATTGAGTCTATGCCAAAATCCTCCCATAGTTGAAAGAGAATCTTGTTCTGGTCAAGCCCATCTTTATAGTGAACCAAAATAACGCGTGGTTTTGTCTCTGTATTCCAGACGCCTATTTTAGCCGTTACCCCAGCCATTTTCAGCTTAGCCTTTAGATTTACCAGCCCTGAACTTGTCTCCTCAATGAACTCTGGATTGGTATCTAAAAGCGGCCCAATAAGGATGTAGTTTTCTGAAAACTCTTTGGTGGCTTCTGGGAGCTTGCTTTTGATAACCGTATAAATGCCACCTACCTTATTACACACCTCCCAGGATACCTCAAATAGAAACCTCTTTTTGATTTCTTGTTCAACCATATTTACCTCCTAATATTAATGAGAAATGGAGAAGGTTAATAGAAGTCAGAATTCAGGAGTCAGGAATTAGAATACAGGAGTCAGAATTCAGGAGTCAGAATATTCTTAATTCTGGATTCTGTATTCTGCATTCTGTATTCTCTCCTATTTCCCCATCTTCCCCTTTTCTCCTTTTATATTTACTTTTACTTACGAAGAAAATAGCACTTTAGATAAGGACGAAAGAATCCCTGCCTTTGTTTGGATATTGAGCCTGACTAAGGCATCTCCAAGCCTCTCTTCCTTTCTCATTTTGCTCTTTGCAAACTCTAAGTTTTCTTTGGTAACTATCTTGCTCTCCAACAAAAGCCTTTCTGTAATGTTGTCGTTTATAACTACTTGTCCTTGAGAAAGAAGGTCCTTTGTAGCTTGAAGGAATATAGAGGAGTCTATCTTAAAGGGTGTCTGCCTTTCCTTTCCTATCTCCTCAGCAAATCTCCTTGCGTGTTCATCCCCTTTACTTTTAACCTCCTCCTCTAACTCCCTTTGCTGGTATCTCTTGATGGCCCCTGACATCTGGGATTCTGTAGTGATTACTACCCGAACCTTGCATTTTGTAAGCCGTGCAATATCATCTACGACAATCACATCAAGCGGGTCTATCATCGCCACAACAATTGTATCTTCTTTTTTGACCAGAGGAAGGACACCCTTCCTTAAAATAATTGGGGTTAGTGTCTTGGGAAAGACTGAAAGTTGTATCCTGGTTAAATCTACCTTTGGGATATTCAACTGACGAGAGAGTGCCGAACACAAGCCTTCTTCTGTGATGAAGCCCAATTCAATGAGAACCTTGCCCAGCCTCCTCCTCTGCTGGTTTTGAATAGAAAGCGCTTTCTCTAACTGCTCCTGGTTTATGGCTCCATCCCTTAGGAGAATATCCCCTAATCTCTCCTTCTTTATCATCTAAATGACGATAGGAGTTTCTCTATCCAGGAGCTTTTCTTCTTATTTGCTACCTTTTGGGTATCTAAGAATTCTACCATCGCTCTCCTGCCGATATACCCAAGCCTGACTAAGGTATGACCAAGCCTTTCACCAGGCGACTTCTTTTGCTCCCTCAGGGCTCTCATCAACTGGGACTGGCTGACCATCCCATTCTTGACCAACATATCTCCAATCTTCTCAGACATCTCTCTCCATGTAAGTATTTACTGGATTTTGGCAAAAATCCAATTATAATTATAAGTTGTAAGCTCAAAAAATACGACTTACAGCTATTTGTTGTATTATACTAAATGAAAATGTGATTTGGCAAAAAAAAATTTGGGGAGAAAGTTTGCTTTTCAAACAAAGAACCCCATAATAACAAGGTTTTTTAAGCAAGACTTGCCAAAAAATCCCCAATTTTGAAAATTAACTTCTTTACCATTTCAAACCCCCTTCAGCTAAATCTATAGCAGAGAGCATAGCCTTGGCTTTGTTCAGGCTCTCCTGGTATTCCATCTCCGGTATAGAATCTGCCACAATTCCTGCACCTGCTTGAATATAAGCTGTGCCTTGATGAAGAAGGATTGTCCTTATAGTGATGCAGGTATCCATATTGCCACTGAAAGAAAAATAGCCAACACATCCAGCATAGACCCCTCTTCTTACTGGTTCAAGCTCATCTATAATTTCACAAGCCCTTACCTTTGGTGCGCCAGTTAAAGTGCCTGCAGGAAAGCAGGCTCTGAGGACATCAAGGGGTGATATACCGTCTTTTACCTTTCCTCTCACAGAGGTCATAATGTGCATCACATGGGAGTATCTTTCTACGGTCATAAACTCAGGTAGAGTGATACTTCCGAAGTCACAGACCCGACCAAGGTCATTCCTTCCAAGGTCAACCAACATTATATGCTCTGCCCTCTCCTTTTCATCAGAGAGAAGTTCTGCTTCTAACTTCTTATCCTCAGCTTCATCTTTTCCTCTTTTCCTTGTGCCAGCAAGGGGTCTTGTCTCTGCCCAGCCATCTTCTACCTTGACCAGGAATTCAGGGGATGAACCTACCAAGGAAAGCTCATCAAAATCAAGGAGATACATATACGGAGATGGGTTTATCTGCCTGAGGGCCCGATAGATGGATACAGGAGAAGCCTTTGTTTTTCTCCGTATCCTCTGGGATGGAACAACAAACTCTTTTCTTCATCAGGAAAAATGAACCTGCCCCTTTTTCTTTTTTCCCAAGTTCCCACTGTCAGGTGCAGTGCCTTGTTAAGTTTTTATTGGTTGCTGTCCCTCTTTCCGTTAAGACATTTTCTTGCTTGCAGCCGCAGCGATTAGGGTATCCATCCTGACCTTTCGTTCCTCACGCGCCACATACCATTCCTTTAGTAACATTTCAATGAGACCGATGAGTAACGCCGCCTCCTTAGGATCTACATCAACAATGATGTTGATATCCTTTTCCATGTGAGCGCTAATATTCCCTAGTTTTCTCACCGCCTCGATTGCATCCCAAGTTATCAGATCAATCCGGTCTTTAACTTCCTCAATTTCATCTACCAATCGACCTGGCTTCACCTTCCAAAAGTCTCTAAGTATTCCCTGAAGGCATCTCCGCGACAAAGTAGCAGAGGCTTTTGGACTCAGGTCGCGAATAAGGCAGGCTTCCCCGTAGTCTTCCCGGATCGCCTGCGGCACATAATCAGAAAAGTGCTTTGAGGCCGATGGAGGTATCAGCGACCACTCTTGGAGCTTCTCAACCATTCGTTCTCGATCCCGTAATTGGCTCTTATACAACGTAACAGTTAGGGTGAATTTCCTGCACTCCGGGTTTGGGCAAACAATGAAAAGCGAATGCAGAGTGTGCCTACCAATCGCGTTTTCTATACAGAGAGTGTGAGTGTTTTCTGACAGTCGCTCATCCGAAATTGTTACCGCACGCTCGCAATGAGGACACGTCCAATTGAAATCGCTCACATTTCTCCTCCTTGGTAATGTGTAAGAAAAGAGAACGCGTTCATTTATTTCCACCTTCTTTGGCCATCCTCTCTTCCTAATCTTAAATCTTAAATTTTTCTGTCAATAGCCTTTTCAAAATACTGCAATCCTACCTAAAAGCCTTTTCTTTGTCAACAAAAATAAACCTTCCCTTTTTCTTTTTTCCCAAGTTCCCACTGTCAGGTGCAGTGCCTTGTTGGGCTTTTATTGGTCGCTGTCCCTCTTTCCGTTCTTTTGCTTTTTAGTCTCTTAAAATCTCTTACAATTCCCTGTTAATTTATTCATTCTAATGTCTGACAAAGAATATAGAAACGATAAACAAAATACCTGTGATTACATCTATTGGTTGCCAAGCTTCAAGGGAAAGATGGATGGGGGCAATAGGGTTAAACAGGATGGCTACAGCTCCAAATATTCCTGCCCAGATCATTTTTTGCATTCTAAAGGACAAATACGCTGTATAAGCTCCTACTATACAGACAACCCACCTTAAAATCTGATAGTATCCATCCTGGTGTTCGGCCAATGCCAAGAATAATAAAAGGCTTGTGATTAAACGAGTTATTTCTTTCCAAACAAAACTACCAATCCGTTTGAAGAGCTTTGCAATAAAATCTCTTTTTTCTGTCAACCAACGGAAGAGCTTTGCAATAAAATCTCTTTTTTTGGTTAACCAATATATTCCAATTCCCATTACGATTATGAGAAGAAAACAGATGATCATTGCTAATTCGGCCATATTGTTTTTGCCTACTCAATAAACTTTGTTATTGCTTATTCATCTCAGTCTAAGACTTTTCAACCCAAGACTTTTCAACCTATTATAGGCCAATTCTTCCATTTTTTCGTCAAAGGTTTTCATATTTTATTCACCATAGGGTTTACTGCCATAGGGTTTGCTACCAAAGGGTTCGAAGGGGGATGTTCTGAGGGAAGATTGAGATTTTTTCTGCTCGGGAAAGAGATCACAAATTATCGCTAAAAAAGCAAGTGATATAACAATAATTTTCAATAAGGTATCCATCTTCTTTATCAAACCCTCACCTCCTTTAATATCCTAAATTCCCATATTTCGCACCCTTTGGGTGAGATTGTTGGTTTATAAGCCAAAATGTTTAAAAATGGCTCTTTGACTCTTTCGTAAAAAGGCTAATTTTTATATATCTTCATTCTCTATGGTCTATTTTTTTGCTATTTTT
>JAZDOR010000190.1:0-15645 GCA_043798435.1 bacterium | reverse complement strand
TTAATCTGCGTAGAAATAAGATGTGTAGCCAGTGGCTCCCTGAAGGTAAAACAAGCCTTAGGGGAGGAGCTAAAAAAGCAAAACATACAGAATGAAATATGGAACAATATAGAGCAAACCTTTTAATCTGTGCAGGAACAGGCTGTGTAGCCAGTGGCTCACTCAAGGTAAAACAAGCCTTAGAGGAGGAGCTAAAAAAGCAGAACCTGCAGGATGAGATAAAGATAGTCCTTACTGGCTGTAACGGCTTCTGTGCCCAGGGGCCATTAATGGTTGTCTATCCAGAGGGCATATTCTACGAAAGGCTCAAACCGGAGATTATACCCTTCTTAGTTACCGAGCATTTCTTGAAGGGCAGGCCCGTTAAAGACCTGATGTATACCCCACCTGCAGAAAAAGAGGCTATCCCTGCTATGCGTGATATTCCCTTCTTTAACCTCCAGGTATTACGGGCTCTACGCAATCGTGGCTTGATTGATGCAGAAAAGATTGATGAGTATATTGCCAGGGATGGATACTTAGGTGCAGCTAAGGCATTGCTTGAGATGACCCCTGAGCAAATAATTCAAACAGTAAAAGAGTCTGGCTTGCGTGGCAGAGGAGGTGCAGGCTTTCCCACAGGGCTTAAATGGGAATTTTGTGCCAAAGCTAAAGGCGATGTTAAATATCTCCTTTGCAATGGCGATGAAGGCGACCCTGGGGCATTTATGGATAGGTCTGTTTTAGAGGCTGACCCACACGCTGTCTTAGAGGGAATGGTCATTGGAGCTAAGGCAATTGGTGCTCATCAGGGGTATCTCTATGTTCGGGCAGAATATCCCTTGGCTATTACAAGATTAGAGATTGCTATTACTCAGGCAAAGGGCTATGGGCTTTTAGGCAAGAACATCCTGAATTCAGGCTTTGACTTTGATGTGGAGGTATATCAAGGGGCTGGTGCCTTTGTCTGCGGTGAGGAGACTGGCTTAATGACCTCAATTGAAGGAAAGCGTGGTATGCCTCGTCCAAGACCACCATTTCCTGCCCATAAAGGTTTATGGCAGAAACCCACTGTCCTGAATAATGTAGAAACATTTGCTAATATTGCTCAGATTATTCTTAATGGCGGTCAATGGTATGCCAGCCTCGGAACTGAAAAAAGTAAGGGAACCAAGGTCTTTGCCTTAACTGGTGCCATCAATAACATTGGCTTGATTGAAGTCCCAATGGGTATTCCTCTGCGCCAGATTATCTATGATATTGGCGGCGGAATACCAAATAAGCGTAAGTTTAAGGCTGTTCAGATGGGTGGTCCCTCTGGTGGCTGTATCCCGGAAAGCCTTATAGATACACCTGTTGACTATGAATCCATTACCCAGACAGGGGCGATTATGGGCTCTGGCGGTATGGTCGTTATGGATGAGACCACTTGTATGGTGGGAATTGCCAGGTTTTTCTTAGAGTTTACCCAGGAAGAGTCTTGTGGAAAGTGTGTGCCTTGTCGGATAGGCACTAAAGTGATGCTTGATAAATTAGAGGCTATTTGTGCTGGAAGAGGGCAAGAAGGAGATATTGAACTATTGGAGGATTTAGCTCAGGACATTAAAGATGCATCGCTCTGTGGATTGGGTCAGACCGCACCAAACCCTGTCCTGACCACGATTAAATATTTTCGCGCAGAGTATGAGGCGCATATCAAAGAAAAACGTTGCCCGGCTCATTCCTGTTTAGCTTTATTAAAATTTGAGGTTATTCCTGAGCTTTGTAAGATGTGTGGCGTCTGTGTGAAAGATTGTCCAGTAGAGGCTATTAAATGGGAAAAGAAGCAGGTAGCAGTGATAGACAAAGAAAAGTGTATCAAGTGCAAGACCTGTATCACCTCTTGCAAATTTATGGCGATTGAGTAAAAATGAATGGATTACATCTACCAATAGTTGTTGAAATAGATGAGAATGGGTACTATATTGTGAGCTGCCCAATGTTTAAGGGTTGTCATTCCTATGGTGAAACTATAGATGAAGCAATTGTAAACATAAGAGAGGTTATAGACATATGCCTTGAGGAGACAAGGGTTGAGGAACTAAACAAGTTTATAGGCATTAGAGAACTGGAAGTAGTGCAAAATGTATAGACTTCCTGCAATTAAAGGCAAAGAACTTATAAAGTTTTTGACAGATTTGGGTTTTGAGATTACTAAAACTAAGGGATCTCATGTAAGATTGAAAACAGGAGATGGAAAAGCAACAACCGTTCCTATACATGGAAATAAGGAGATACCAAAAGGACTTCTACGCAAAATAGTCAGAGAAGATTTAGAAATAACATTAGAAGAATTTTTAAGTCTATACGAAAAATACAAATGATAACACTTGTTATTGACGGAAAAGAGATTGAGATAGAAGAAGGTGCCACCATTTTAGATGCAGCTCAAAAAGCAGGGGCGAATGTGCCTACGCTCTGCTATGACAGGCGGCTTGCCCCTTTTGGTGCTTGCAGAATCTGCCTTGTTGAGTTGGAAGGGGCAAGGACAAAATTCACCCCTTCCTGCACAACACCAGCGACTAATGGCATGGTGGTAAGAACTACCTCCGCTGCGATTATCAAGGCTCGTAGAACCATTTTAGAGCTTCTGCTCATTCATCATCCCCTTGATTGCCCTGTTTGCGATAAGGCTGGAGAGTGCAGGCTACAAGATTTAGTTTATGAGTATGGTGTCTCAGAAAATAGATTCAAGGCAGATGTGTCCAACCTTCCTATAGACTACAGAAGCCCTCTTATTGAAAGAAACCTGAACAGGTGCATTCTTTGCGGAAAATGTGCCAGAGTATGCGATGAGATTCAGGATGTGGCTGAGGTATCCTTTGTCAACAGGGGAATGAAGGCAAAGATTGGCACAGACTTTGACAGGGCTTTAGACTGCGAGTTCTGCGGACAGTGTATTGACATCTGCCCTGTGGGAGCGCTCACCTCCAAGCTATTCAAATTCAAGGCAAGGGTTTGGGAGCTCACCAATATAGATATTATCTGCCACTACTGTAATGTTGGCTGTAATCTTACGGCCAGGAGCAAAGATGGAAGGATATTGAAGATAGATGCCAAAGAGAGCGGTGTGAACGAGGGCGGCGTTTGTGCCAAAGGACACTTTGGGTTTGATTACATCTATTCAGAGGATAGGCTCACGCAACCTCTAATCAAAAAAGATGGCAAACTTGTGGCTTCGAACTGGGATGAGGCACTCAATCTTATTGTGAGCAAGTTTTCAAAGCTAAAGGGTCGCTTGGGTATGCTTGTTTCAGCAAGGTTGACAAACGAGGAGATATGGGGAGCCAAAGAGCTTATGAAAACACTTGAAAGCCCTGATATAGCCTGTGCAGAAGACCTGAAATACCTCTCTGCTTTCTCTGAAACAGGTCTTTCATTGGGTGAGATGAAAGAGATACAGGATTCTGACTGTATCTTGCTCTTTTCGGACATTTCTGAGGAAAACCCTGTCCCTTCCACCTTTATTAATTATGCAGTAAAGAGAAAGGATGCAAGGCTCATAGTAATTAGCCCAAGAAGAATAAAAGCAGGCAGGCTTGCTTCTCATCAACTTCTTATTACACCTGGTCATGAGATAACCGTTATAAATGGAATGATGGCGGAAATTATCAGGCAAAATGGGCAAGATTTGAGCGATTTCACAGAGGGTTTTGAACCACTTAAGGAGTCTCTGGCAGGCTATACAGAAGAAAAGTCTGGTGTGGAAAAAGAGGCTATCCTCTCTGCTGCCAAAGCTTATGCTGAAAGCAAGAATCCTTGTATCGTCTTATCGTCCCCTTCTTCTGATTTAGTCAAGGCAGCATCCTCTCTTCTTCTTCTCAAAAGGCAGACAAAGCTCCATCTTTTGGGTAGAAAGTGTAATGAAGTGGGTGCTTTTAATCTATTGGGCGATAAAGACAAATCCTTTATAAGCTCTGTTCAGGGGTTATTTCTCATAGGCTGTGAGCTTCCGGCTGAGGCTTTGCAGAATAAGGAGTTTATCGTTGTCTCAAGTCTATATCTCACAGAGACAGCAAAGATGGCTGATGTGGTTCTTCCGGCAACTGCAGGCTTGGAGAAAAAAGGCACATTCACAAACTTTGAGGGCAAAATTCAACGGACAGATACGGCATCAAGCCCACCAGCGGGGACCAAATCAGATTTAGAGATAATTACAGAGATTATCAAGAGGATAACTGGAAAACTCCCTTCCTTAGATATTCCAAAAGAGGCAAGGACGGAAAAAAGGTTAAGGTTCATTCCAGTTGAGGCAAAACCAATAGAGCGAAGCGAGGAATATCCCTTCTATCTTCTTACAGAATCTACCAGATTCCATTCAGGAAAAACTTCAGGTAAGTCTAAATCTTTGATGGAACTTTCCTCATCACCCTTGCTTTTGATGAACAAGGGAGATAAAGAAAGCCTGAATATAGGTGAGCAGGTAAGGATAACTCTGCCAAAAGGAAGCCTTACTGTCCAGTGCAAAATGGACAATGGATTGCCCCCCAAAGTAGCCCTTCTAAAATCCCACCCGGAAATAAAGATTGAACTTGAGCCCCTCTCTCCTTCCAATCTTGTAACTACTGAACTTTTGTAAATTTATGTAAGTAAACTGAAACACCACCTACGGAGAAGAATTGACTGTTAGTTGTTTCTGAATCCAGTAGACCAAGGAAGAAGTAGCTCTAAGCTGACACAACGACAAATTGTATAAAGTTGGCTTTTTACCCTTTTCACTAAGATACTCTGCTTAACAGATTGATTTAGGAGAGTGTACGCCAGAAACACCAAATACTAATGCCTCCTGATACCTTCAGGGGAAGAGAAGCTGGCAATCTTTTATCCAAGATGTTGCTTAGCATCACGAGACAAAAGCTCAATTACCAAACGCCAGCTAAAAGTTTCTACGATCTTCTTGGCTTCACCAATCCTTAATCCTTGCGGTTAGTTACCAAGAGTTATTGTTGCTTTTTGTTGAGCAATGATTTCAATCTGTTGTGCAATGATTTTTCGAAGTTCTTTATTTTTTGCTTCAAACATTAGAATAATTTTGAGATGATATTTGCCTATAGACATTTAGGTGTTGTAGAACCTCCCTAACTTTTTTGAGGGGTGGAGACAATCTCCTGGTAGGCAACAAATCAAAAATTAGAGACGATAATATCCCCTTTCAACATCTTCTCCATTTTTTTCGTACCTTAATCCATTAATACTTTCTTTTCCTCCTAATTTCTCCCCCAAAGTCAGGGAAGTTCTGGACTTTCAAAATATACCTTGACAGAAATTGGTTTGAGATTATAATATACACCTTCTTATGAAAATAACCATTAAACAGTTGTTGGAAGCAGGGATTCATTTTGGACACCAGAGAAGCAAGTGGAATCCAAAGATGGCTAAGTTTATCTATAGCCTTAGAAATGATATCTATATTATTGACCTCCAGAAAGCACTTAAAGCATTGAACGAAGCAACAGATTTCTTACAGAAGGTATCTTCTTCTGATGGAAAGATTCTCTTTGTTGGAACAAAACGCCAGGCACAGCAAGTGGTAGCTGAAGAAGCAGAAAGGTGCGGGGCTTTTTATATAGCTCAAAGGTGGCTTGGTGGAACTCTCACTAATTTTGAGACCATAAAAAAGACCCTGATGAGGCTTGAGGAATTAGAAGATAGAGAAAAGATTGGAGAGTTTGAGGCTTTAACCAAAAAAGAGGCCGCATTATTAAGAAAGGAAAAAGATAAACTTACCCGACTCCTTGGAGGAATAAAGGGGATAAAAGGGCTTCCTTCTGCTCTTTTCATCGTTGATATAATGAAGGAAAAAATAGCTGTCGCTGAGGCAAGAAAGCTGGGCATACCAATAGTAGCCATTGTTGATACCAATACTAATCCAGACCTTGTTGATTATCCAATTCCTGGAAATGATGATGCCATTCGTTCAATAAAGCTGATAACCTCTTGTGCAGCAGATGCAATTATAGAAGGAAAGGGAGAGGGTAGCGAAGAAATAACTGAAGGGGCAGGAGAAGTAGAGTCTGAGGAAGTAATCTCTGAAGAGGTGGATTCTGAAGAAGTAAAGCTTGAAGGAGTAGAATTTGAAGAAGTAGAACCTGAAACCATAGAGACAGAAAAATCTGTGTAATCTAAATAAATCTGTGTAATCAAATACAATGAATATTAATGCTCATGATGTAAAGACACTGAGAGAGAAGACTGGTGTGGGAATGATGGAGTGTAAAAAGGCACTTTTAGAGGCAGAGGGTGATATAGAGAAGGCTATCACCATTCTTAGAACGCAAGGAATAGCCTCTGCCAAGAAGCTCTCGGTGAGGGTAGCCAAAGAAGGGAAAATCTTCTCCTATATTCACCATAGCGGAAAGATTGGCGTTCTCCTTGAACTGGGGTGTGAAACAAGTTTTTCCGCAAAGACCCCTGAGTTTAATGAGCTTGGAAGGGATCTTTGCCTTCAGATTACAGCCTCCTCTCCACTTTATATAAAAAGAAATGAGATACCAGAGGATAAACTTTCGAATGAGAGGGATATTTACCAAAAACAATTAGAGGGAACAAATAAACCTCAGCAAATAATAGAGAAGATAATAGATGGAAAGATGGAAAAATTCTACCAGGAAACCTGCCTCTTAGACCAGCCATATATCCGCGATCCAAAGACTACTATAGAAAAACTGATAGCGGAAAAGATAGGAAAGATAAAAGAAAATATCACACCCATCCGATTTGTCATCTTCAGGCAAGGAGAATGATAGATAGTTATTTATCATTTAGTATTTAGCATTTCAAATTTGCAATGATAAATTTGCAATGGATTCTCTCTTACAAAAACCACCCCTATCTTTTCTCCTTTCTTTTATTGAGCCGCCAAGACTGCCGACAAAAAAATTAGGTTTCCCTTCACACATAAAGCCATTTCTTTTGGCATCCATCATCTCTCGCCAAAAAACCTGCCTGATTCTTACAGTAAATTTTGAAAAAGCCCATCAGCTTCAAAGGGACATCTCTTGCTTTATTGAAGTCTCCCTATTTCCAGAGACAGAGGATGCAGAGACAGCAGGAGACAGAAAAGAGATTCTTCTCGCACTTGCCAATTCTAAACCCATAACCTGCATATTTTCTATCCCTGCCTTTTGCCAGAGCTTTCCAGATAAGACCTCTCTATACTCAGAAATAAAACTTACACTTGATCAGGAAATAGACCTCATCCAGTTAGTAGAAAGGCTCGTGGCTATGGGATATACAAGGATCCAGCGATGCGAAGAAAAGGGAGAGCTTAGCCTGCGGGGTGGAATATTAGATGTATGGCCTGTAAACTCTGAAGAACCTGTGAGAAGTGAATTTTATGATGACAAGATTGTTTCTATCCGTAGGTTTGATCCTGAGACTCAACTCTCCTTTCGTAAAGAGAATGATTTTACTATTTGGCCCGCCCAAAATTCCTCAGGTGAGTTCTCTATCTTTGACTATCTTCCAGAGGATGCTATTATCTTCTTAGATGAGCAGGAAAATGAAGAATGGGCAGAGACAGAGAGCAGGCTCAAAGAAAGAAAAACTCACTCTATCAGTTCTTTGGAGTCGCCGATTATCCCCACATCTTCTCCCCAAAAATTCTTGGGAAAGATGGAAACCCTCTTTGAACAGATAGAAAAATGGTTGAAAGAGAAAAAGAAGGTAGTGGTCCTGGGTTATTATCCTGCTCAAGAAAAGAGGCTCAAAGAATTCCTGTTTGAAAAAGAGGTTATTGTTGTTACCGCTCCCTTATCATGCGGATTTATCATAGAAAATCTTGTCGTCATAACCCCTGCCGAGATATTTGGAACACCATTTTACCCATCAAACCCACGGCAGAAAAGAAAAAAATTTACTGAATTTATTGAGCTAAAAATTGGTGATTATGCTGTCCATACAAAATATGGCATAGGAAAATTTCTTGGCATTTCTACTTTATCAGTAGAAAAGGGGATGAAGGACTTCCTTTTTCTTGAATATGCCCTTTCCGACAGGCTTTATATCCCTGTCGAACTAATGGATGATGTGGAAAGGTATGTTGGGCCAGCAGAGCCCCAGCTCAGTAGACTCGGGAGGGGTTATTGGGATAAAACGAAAAGGAAGGTGAAGGAATCCTGCCTGATTTTTGGGAAAGGGCTAATAGAGATGGAGGCTTTGCGCTGCCTCCTACGAAAGAAACCCTATCCAAAAGACACCTTAGAGCAGATAGAGCTTGAGGCAGGCTTTCCATATTCTGAGACAGATGACCAACTGAAAGCCATAGAGGATATAAAAAGGGATATGGAGAGTGAGCGGCCTATGGACAGGCTCATCCTTGGTGATGTTGGCTTTGGAAAGACAGAGGTGGCTCTTAGAGCCGCTTTTAAGTCTTGTCTTAATGGCTTTCAGGTGGCTCTTCTTTGCCCAACCACCATTCTTGCCCAACAGCATTATAAGACATTTTGCCAAAGGATGGAGGCTTTTCCTGTCAATATTGGGCTCCTCTCAAGGTTTAGAACCCCTAAGGAGAACAATAATACAATAGAAGGGTTGAAAAAAGGCACTATAGATATTATCATTGGCACGCACAGGCTACTTTCTGGGGATGTCTCATTCTCTAATCTTGGTCTGGTGATTGTTGATGAAGAGCAAAGGTTTGGGGTGGCTCAGAAGGAGAGGCTCAAAAAGCTAAGGGAACAAGTGGATTATCTCTCTCTATCTGCCACACCAGTTCCCAGAACCCTGTACCTCTCTATCTCAGGGATACGGGAGATAAGTATAATAAATACACCACCATTAGGAAGGCAGTCAATAAAGACAGAGGTTACAAAATTCGACCCTGATATCATAAAATCTGCGGTGATGAAGGAGCTTGAAAGAGAGGGACAGGTCTTCTTTGTCCATAACTCCATAGAAACACTCTCAAAAATGGAGGGGTTATTGAAAGATATACTCCCGGGTGTTGAGGTCAGAACAGCCCATGGACGGATGAGAGAGCATCTTTTGGAGAGGCGAATCCTGGATTTTGTAGAAAAAAGGTTTGACATCCTTCTCTCAACATCCATCATAGAGTCAGGGCTTGATATGCCTTTTGTCAATACCATCATTATTAACAATGCCCAGGCGTTTGGTTTGGCTGACCTGTATCAATTAAGGGGAAGGGTAGGACGAACAGATAGACATGCTTACTGCTACCTGCTCTACCCAAAGAACCTTCCCCTCAAAGAAGAACAAAGAAAGAGGCTGTCTGCCCTTTATGAGTTCGCTGAGCTTGGTTCAGGCATGAGACTGGCCATGTCCGACTTAGAAATACGGGGTGCAGGGAATATCTTAGGCCAGGAGCAATCTGGAAATATCAAGGAAATCGGGCTCGGTCTTTATAGCCAGCTTCTAAAGGAGACAGTAGATAATCTGCGTGGCGTGAAAAGAAAGGTAAGGCAACAAGCCTCCTTTGATATTCCCTACGATGCCTTTATCCCTGCCTCATATATTCCTGAGCAAGGGGATAGATTCTTCTTCTACAAGAGGCTTGCTGAAGATGACGCAGAAAAGGTAGCTTCCGAGATGGCCGATAGGTTTGGTCCTATTCCTGCTCCTACCGAAAGGCTGATAGAGGCTTACAAACTTAGAAAAAGTGAAACACCAAGTCTTTAGAATAAGGAAAGCTATCCTTTTTCTTCCATCCATTTGATAATATCAGTCAAGACTGCCTCAAAAAGTTTGATTGTTTTTTTATCCTTTCCAGAAAGCAGGGTTATAAATCTTAAACTTGTAAGATTTTCTTCAGTCATCTCTTCTCTCTCAGAAAGAAAAGAGAAAAGTTCACTGAGGCTTATCTTTAAACCGTCAGCAATTTTATAGAGCACATTAAATGAAGGATTTACCTCTCCCCGTTCTATCTGAGCAAGGTATGTAGGATGCAATCCTGCTCTCTCTGAGAGTTTCTCTTGAGAAAGATTTTCTGCCTTCCTTAAAGACCGAATCCTTGCCCCTAACTCCGTCAATAAAAGGTCTTCCATCATAGGTTATTAGAAGATAGACAGAGGATATAAACACAAATTTTTATTTAACTTTTGTGTCTATAATTGTTAAACTTAAAATAAAGATTGGGTACAAGTACATACAAGTACAAGAGTATATAAGAAAATTCGTAACCGTTTAGTATTGTGTAGACACACCATTCCCTTGTAACTCAAAAGTGTAGTTTGACAAAAGTAAATCTATAGAGAAGAAGATGGTTATTGAGGATTCCTGATGGGAAAAGTTGGTGTCAGAAGAGAAGTAGTATTGTCAGAGAAATGATGCTCGTATAAACTCCAGACCATATTGAATGAAATCCTTCTTTTGTTGACGACAGGTTTCGATTAAACTTGTAATGATGGTTTGAGTAGTAGTGGAAGATTTGAATAATTCCTAAAAGAAACTTTTCTGAAAATTATATTCTGTTTCTAATTCTTCAGAGGTGATGTACAAGTTTCATCTCGTCGTGAAGGAGGCGAGAGAGTTTTTTTAAGAAAAGACAAGAACTCTTCTATCTTTGTCTTGCACTGTGCAAGTTTGGAAAATAGATAAGCCAGACACTTGAAGTTTTTTGTTATGAAAGGAAAACCATCAGGAAGAAGAAATATTCCAAACCCGTGTCCCGGCAACGGTGTCGTAAGTTATCATGTAAGTCATCATGGTAGTAAAATCTCCTGCAATATCATTGCCTCAGAAGATAGCATGTCCCTTGCAGTCACCTTTACTGATGGCACCGATCAAAAATCCCAAATGATTTATATTCAAGGTGACTCGCCGGTCGACATGTTTTGTCCATCAGTAGAAGGTACGGTCATCATCTGTTGGCTGAAATCGGGCAAAGAGTGTGTATACGATACTCTGACCGGGAGTTTGCTTACTGCAAAGGATTTAATGGCGCGCCGTGATGAAATTCACGTCTACATCTAACTGAAGGTGTGTTTTTGACACATATCCTACAGGAGTATACTTATGAAAAGAATCACTATCAAAATTGGTACGGCCGTACTGGCGCAAGCAGACGGCAGTCTTAACCACGAGGTTATTGATAATCTGGTCGAAGATGTGGCTATCCTTAAAAAGGAAGGTGTTCAGGTAGCCATTATTTCGTCAGGTGCCATTAACCTCGGTCGTTCCGTCCCTAAATTACAAAACAGGTACTTTAAGCTTGAACAAAGTGGTAATTTTATTAACCCCGACACTCTGCGGGATCAGATTCTATCCGCTGTTGGACAACCCAAGTTGATGGCCGCCTACTCGGTCCGTTTTGAAAAGTGTGGTTATGATTGCGCCCAGGTCTTAGTCACGCGATCGGACTTTGCCAATCGAAAATTCTATCTAAGTCTTCGAGTCGTTACCGAGGAACTTCTGCGACTTGGCGTCATCCCGGTTTTTAACGAGAATGATGTTTTGTCGGCAGAAGAAATCAATTTTGGCGACAATGATCAGCTTGCGATGATGGTATCAGCAATGTTGAATACCGATAAGCTAGTTGTCCTCACTAATGTTGATGGCGTCTTTGATTGCCCGCCCCATGATCAGGGAGCAACTCGGGTGGCCGAAATTTTGGATGTTAATCAATTCTTGAGGGAGTACAAGGTCACAGGTCACTCATCAGTCGGCAAAGGCGGCATGAGAAGCAAACTGCTTTGTGCTGACACTTTGGTATCACTTGGTATCTCGATGACGGTAGGTAGCGGTTTAGTCAAAAGGCCGATTACCCGTTTGCTTCAAAGCAACAATGGTACTTCTTTCCCGGTAGCAAAGCGTAAAGAAAAGGCTTCGAAGACTTGGCTAATTACCGCGGCAATTCCTTCAGGGAAGATAGTTGTCAGTACCTATCTGGCCGAAACTTTGCGCAACAAGCGCACTGCTTCGGTACTACTAGCCGGTATTGAAAAAGTCCAAGGCGTCTTTGACAGTAAAAAAGTTGTTGAAATCTGCGATGACAATGGAGTTATTTTGGGCCGCGGTTTGGTACTATTCGACAACGAAGAACTTGCTACTAAAATGAAGTGGTACCGTGAACTGTCTGATGAGGAAAAAGCCCAAATTAAAGCAGTGGATGTCATCGTCGTCCACTACAATAATTTCATTTTCCTATGAAACAGAGGATGGGGTATCGCCAAACCATATATCAAAGGAGTAAATTATGAGAATGACAAAGCTTTTCC
This sequence comes from bacterium, assembly GCA_043798435.1. Lineage (GTDB taxonomy): Bacteria > UBA9089 > UBA9088 > UBA9088 > JAGUXG01 > JAGUXG01. The sequence continues at coordinate 3,454 of JAZDOR010000190.1, read as the reverse complement.
CCCGCACTCGCTACGGCGAGGTCAGTAACATACAGACCACGGCGCACTTTCTTTTGTTGAAGGGAGGATTCATCAAGCAGGTTGCGCCGGGCATCTATATCCTGTTGCCTTTGGGCTTCAGGGTTTGGCGCAAAATTCGCAGTATCATTTGGGACGTTATGGAGGAACATGACGTCCAAAACCTGCAACTGCCAATCCTTCAGCCCAAGGAGCTCTGGGAAGAGAGTGGCCGATGGGACAAGTATGTTTCATCTAAGACGATCTTTGAAACTGCAGGACGTCATACAGGCTGCATTTTTGGTCTTGCGCCGACCGCGGAAGAAATTATCACTTGGCTTGCCAAGGAAGTTGTCCAAAGCTGGCGGGACCTACCGATTATCTGGCATCAGATTGGTTGGAAGTTTCGTGATGAAATTAGACCACGCCATGGTTTATTGCGTGGTCGCGAATTTGATATGTCTGACGCATACTCTTTCGACAGAAACGAAGAAGGAATGCGTCAAAGTTTCCAACTATTCCGTAAAATCTATACGAAGATCTTTGCGAGTGTTGGTTTGTCTAACTGCATTAGTGTTCAAGCTGATTCGGGAGCAATCGGCGGACAAGGTTCAGCCGAGTTTATGGCGATTTCCAAAGAAGGCGGCGAAGACATCTTAATCACCTGCAGCTACTGCAACTATGGCGCTAATGCTGAAAAATCCGACAGCCTCATTCCTACGCCGACTCTACCGGTTGATTTGTCAAGAACGATGCATGTTGATCACACACCAAACACTAAAACGGTTGAAGAATTGTGTCAGCTATTCCCTGAGCTTGATGCCACCCGAATGATTAAGACTATCATCTTCACTGTCAACGCCGAGATTGAGAATAGTTATGAAATAGCTGTCTGTATTCGTGGCGATCTGGAAATCAATTTGGCTAAGCTTACTAATGTCTTGGGCGCGCAATCAGTTATTCCGGCTGAAGCTTCAGTGGTGCGTGAAGTCACCGGCGCCGAAGTTGGTTTTGCTGGGCCGATTGGACTCAAAAACGTTCGCCAGATTCTTTTCGATCAGTCCACCAAGGAATTGACGCATATTCTATGCGGTCTCAACCGGACTGATTACCACGTCCTGGATGTCATGCCCGGCAAGGATTTTGAGGCACCCGAGATGTATCACAACCTTCACCTCGCTGTCAGTGGACATCGTTGTATTGAATGCCAGCAAGGAGAACTGAAGGAAAGTTGCGGTATTGAAGTTGGCCACATCTTTATGCTGCAAACCGCTTATGCCGAAAAGATGGGTGCGATGTATCTGGGTGAAGATGGGAAGCAACATGCTATCTGGATGGGCTGCTATGGCATTGGTACCACACGCCTGATTCAGGCTGTTGTCAGTCAAAACTTCGACTCGGACGGTATTATCTGGCCTGAATCGATAGCACCGTTTCAGGTAACAATCGTCCCAACTCGATACGACCAGCAAAGAGAATTAGCTAATGATTTATATCAACGCCTCAAACAAAAAGGTGTGTCGGTACTGCTTGACGATCGCGACGAAAAACCTGGTGTCAAATTCAAAGATGCCGACCTGATTGGTTGTCCGTGGCGGATCACCATTGGCCGCAAAGCTAAAGAAGGCATTGTTGAATTTCGCAACCGCCGAACAAAAGAGGTAATTGAAATTGCTATTGATGATGTCGTTGCCAAATTCTAAAGGTAATGGGAAATAGAATGGGAAATAGGAGACAGTTACCATTAAAAACCTAACAAATTGTTGCATCGGATGGTAGCAAGCCTGCCGCCGCTGAACTCTATCGATGGACAAACAGAAGGTAAAGCAAAATTTTATTATTATGATATTATATGAAAGAGTAATGTTATTTGACAATTTAACTAAGAAGGAGACAATAAGATGAAAGACATGAATAGTGAAAAAGAGTTGAAAAGCATAGGGGTAAATTTCGAATTGGTTACCTTGACTCAGAAAGTACACTCCGTGCATGATGTCCAAGTTGCCTGTAAATGTGAGGCGTCAGAAGTAATAAAGACCCTGATTTTCATTGGAAGCAATCCGATCGTTGTGATCTTGCCTGGAGACAAAAGGGTAAGTATCACAAAGCTCGAGGAGCTCACAGGAGAACGAGGACTGCGGATGGCAAAACCGTCAGAGGTAATGGCTCTTACTGGTTACAGTGTTGGTTCTGTGTCACCATTTGGAATTAATCCTGTGATTAAACAAATCGCAGATAATTTCACCCTCTCCCTCCCATCTCTGTTCCTCGGAAGCGGGAAAAGCGACGTTCTCATAAAGATCGGTTAGACCGAGTTTGGCAAAGCATTTCGAGGCACGTTTGCTTCGATCTCAGACTAGAAAAACTACAAACATCTTTTAAAAGGAGACGTAAGATGAAAATCCTGTTTGTAAACGCCGCCGATACTTCTCGGCACGTTTCGAGTGCGAACACGGCAATATATCCCAATTTGTAACTATTTACTCAAGTGAAGTAGAAGATAATTGTTCACCGCAGAGCACGCTGAGAACGCAGAGAATTTACAAAATTTTTAAGTTTTTATTTCTCTGCGACCTCTGCGACCTCTGCGGTTAATCTTTACTTCAGATGGGTAAAGTGTTACCCCAATTTGGGAATATTGACCCTAATGAGTTCTCTTAAGAAGACGATCCGACCGGGTATTGAATTGGGGTACCTCGATGGCACCGTGTACAATAACTCGTTTATACAGACGTACATCGAAGAAAACGCCCAGTCCATCTCCATAATCTGCTTCAGCGTTTTGACTGCAAATTATGGGGCATCTGTCATGCTGGCGAATCTCGCCAAAACATTAAACCCAAGAATCTTCGGTAACGACCATTTCTCTGCTCTCTACGAGAGCGTAATGAAAAGGCAGCCGAACGTCTGTTACGGATTCTATGGAAATGATGTAGTGGAAGGGTTCACCGACATCGTGTCAAACATCATTTCCGGTAGCATGATGCCACTCAGTTCGTATTGCGGTCTTGTGTACCGTGATGAGCATGGCGAGATCAAGCGAAACCCGGAAAATCCCGATGAGTACAAGCGGCTTCCTTTTGTGGACTACTCTTTGGCGGATACATTGTTTCCGCATAACGAGCAATACTTAAAAGGTCAGCAAAAGACGTACAGCTTCATGAGAGGAAGAGGGCTTAAGAGCCAAGTCGTGGATATTGGCAGAGGGTGTATCAAGTTTGCTGGTCATCGGGTCAGCGGCATCCCTGTTAACGCCTGTGACTTTTGCGGGATTATTCCTGGCAGTAAGGTGATTTTACCCCAAACAGCTGAACGGGCGTGGGCAATCCTCGAGAATGCTTACGACCAGGGGTACAATTACTTTTATATCACTGCGGACGAGTTGCCTTAATAGACCAGTATAAGCCTTTACTACATCTTTGGTACAATTACTTTTATATCACTGCGGACGAGTTGC
>JAZDOR010000211.1:0-2904 GCA_043798435.1 bacterium | reverse complement strand
AGAATACCTTACTTAAACCTTGTATGCGGAACTTACAGTATTCCTAAAATCCATGAATTGGTAAGGGATTTACTTAAGACAGGAGGAGAACCGCCTGCTTCCGACAAAGGAGGGCGGGCAGGCAGACGGATTGATACCTCTGAAGATATCCATGATTTCCCTCCGCCTGTTTATGAGGCAAGAGATAGCAAAATATCTGCGTGGGTGGCAATTATGAAGGGTTGCAATAATTATTGCTCATACTGTGTAGTGCCGTATCTTAGAGGTAGAGAGATAAGTCGGCCCTTAGAAGAAATAGAAAATGAAGTTAAGGAACTGGCTCGTAAAGGTATAAAGGAAGTAACGCTTTTAGGGCAGAATGTTAATTCATATAAGAGTAGTCAGCATTCAGCATTCAGTAGTCAGAAAAACTTTGCTTCACTTTTGGCGAGAATAAATAATATTGATGGGATTAAACGCATTAGGTTTATGACTTCTCATCCGAAAGATATGTCCTCTGTTACTATTGAAGCTGTAAGGGATTTGCCGAAGGTGTGCAAGCATGTTCATTTGGCTCTTCAGTCCGGGTCTGACAGGATTTTGAAACTGATGAACAGGAAATATACACGAAACCAGTACCAAGAGCTTGTTGACAGAATCAGACAGACTGTTCCAGATGTGAGCATTACAACTGATATAATGGTCGGTTTCCCCACCGAAAGCGAAGAAGATTTTATGGATACTTATAATCTGTTTAAAGAGATGGAATTTGATGCGTCTTATGTATTCAAGTATTCTCCAAGACCAGGGACAAAAGCTGCTGAGATGGAAGACGATGTGACTGAAGAGATAAAAAAAGAAAGACTCAATAAGCTCCTCTCTATGCAGAAAAGAATAGCACAGAAGAAAAATGAACCCGAATGATAACGAGTGGTCCGTTGCTGGGGAAGAAGGACTCGAACCTTCAATTACCTGATCCAGAGTCAGGTGTGTTACCAATTACACTATTCCCCAAAATCAGAAGACAGAGAGCATAAAAAATCTGATTTCTGACATCTGGCTTCTGAGCTCTGTCATCTTGCTTCAAATTATATCAACCTCATCTGTAGGAATCAATTTTTGCAATCACTGATAAGTTCTGATAGAATTTGGTTTACCCCGTTAGAGATAAGTTGCCCTTAGGCAACAGTTTCTTACGGGTAAAGTGTAGAAAAATTTATTGTTTATTGACTTAAATGTATAACAAAACTAAAAATTCATCTCTAACGGGGCGAGTATGATTAGAAAAAATAAATACAATGTAGCTGTTCTGGGCGCCACCGGTATGGTTGGTGTTGAGATGGTAAGGGTGCTTGAGCAGAGGAATTTCCCTGTAGATAAGCTTTTTCCTATTGCTTCCGAAAGGTCTTCCGGAAAACAGATATTTTTTAAAGGCAAAAAAATACCAGTAAGCGTGCTTGATGAGAATTCTTTTGAAGGTATTGATATTGCTCTTTTCTCTGCAGGAGCAACTATCAGCGAAAAATTTGCCCCAATAGCTGCTAAATCTGGTGCAGTGGTTATAGATAATTCAAGTGTTTGGAGGATGGACCCTGAAGTTCCTTTAGTGGTTCCTGAAGTAAATCCTGAAGAAATAGCAAACCACAAAGGGATAATAGCCAATCCCAACTGTTCTACCATCCAGATGGTCGTTGCACTAAAACCCATTCACGATGCGGCTAAAATTAAAAGGATAGTCGTTGCTACCTACCAGTCTGTTTCTGGATGGGGAAAAGAAGCGGTTGAACAGTTAGAAAAAGAGGTTGAAGCGATAGCATCAGGAGAATTCAAGGATTATAAGAATACTAAAAGTATCGAGAAGGTTTTACCTGCTCAAATAGCATTTAACGTTATCCCCCATATAGATGTTTTTGAAAAGAACGACTATACAAAAGAAGAGATGAAGTGCGTAAACGAGACAAGAAAAATCATGAAGGAGCCTCATCTACCTGTTACTGCCACCTGTGTAAGAGTTCCTGTATTTAGAGGGCATTCTGAGGTTGTAAATATCCAAACCGAGAAGAAACTTTCGGTACAGGAAGTAAAAGAGATTCTGAATGATGCCCCTGGGGTAAAGGTGATAGATGAGCCTTCATCAGGAGTTTATCCTTTGGCGCTTGATGCCGATGGTAGAGATGAAGTATTTGTTGGTAGAATAAGAGAAGATGAGTCTATAAAAAATGGATTGAACTTGTGGATTGTCTCTGATAATCTGCGCAAAGGTGCCGCACTGAATGCTGTTCAGATAGCAGAACTACTAATTACGAAGAACGAGGGATGAAGGACGATAAGTAAAATCGTCCCTCATCTTAGCGAAGCAGTCGTCCATCGTAAATACGTTTACTGGCGCTATCGTCTAGGGGCCTAGGACAAATGGTTCTCAGCCATTAGACCGGGGTTCAAATCCCCGTAGCGCCACTATGAAGCAGAGGAATTTTTTTATTATATTAAGAGATGAATTTGACGCTTCAAGATATATAAAATTCAAGAAATTCCTATGCGGATTAGAGGTTTGGGGGAAAAAATCTGCTTTCCTCCAAGGGGTGACAGTCCCAACGTAACGTCGGGACGCCAGAGGGGCGTTAGCCCTATAGAAGTAACCCCGAAGGGGTTATCTTGATGCGTTTCAGCAAAACATTTGGATTGGCTCTGATTCTTTCTGTCGGGTGGCATCTTTTTTGGGGCTTATTTTTTGACTTATCCTTGGGAGAGAAGGTTTTAAGTCCTGATAAGATTACTCCTGTATATTATGTTGGTAAGAGCTTAAATTCCAAGGGGAAAATAATACGCGACGCAGGAACTAATTCTGTTCTTCCGCCGTTTAATCTACCCAAAATAGACCTTATACAGCCACCTTTGCCTTCAAAGAAATCGCCAGGGATAGAA
>JAZDOR010000144.1:0-5818 GCA_043798435.1 bacterium | reverse complement strand
GAAGCTAAAATCTACCTTGATGGCACTGATACTGTTCAACTGACCCCTCGGACATTTACCAGCGTCTTACCAGGGACACATAGCCTTAAACTTACCTTATCTGGTTATCAAGATTGGTATGGGACTGTAGCGGTTATTGCTGGTTCAATTACATATATTTATGCTACATTGACAGAGGTACCTCCTGTGGTTGGCTCGGTTACGGTTTATAATGCTTTAGGAGGTTTTGTAGGAACATATACCACCATTCAAGCTGGGGTGAATACCTGTCCAACAGGTGGGACAGTCTCAGCTGTTGCTGGGACTTATATAGAGGCGGTCTATGTCAACAAAGGGATTACCTTGGTTGGGTTAGGAACTCCTACGATTACTGCAGAAGGGCTTGGCGATACAAACACAGTAACCTTTGATGGCAATACTACAGATTCTGCTTCAATATCAGGGTTTATAATAACTGGGGCAACAGGGAACCAGCCAAATGGTATAGGGATATACTGCAAAAATGGTGCAGACCCCTCCATCACCAACAACACCATAACATGGAATAATGCAAGTGGCATCTATTGCGAGAACTCCTCCTCCCCAAACATCACAAACTGTGAAATATCGGGAAATACTGCTAATAATGGTGGCGGAATCTACTGCAATACTTCCTCCCCAAACATCACAAACTGTGTGATAACAGGAAATACTGCTAATAATGGTGGTGGAATCTTCTGCCAATCCTCCTCCCCAAACATTACCAACAACATCATTGCGGATAATACCAATTATGGCATTTATAAATCTGGTTTCTCCTCCAACCCCTCCATCAACTACAATTGCCTCTGGAATGATAGTCAAAAAAATTACTACCGCTGCTCTAAAGGACCACAGGATATATCCGCTGACCCAATGTTTGTAAGCAGTTCAGACTACCACCTCCAGCCAACCTCTCCCTGTATAGACAAAGGCTCAAACACAGCCCCAGGCATCCCATTAACAGACAAAGATGGAAACCCAAGAATAATAGACGGTGATAATGATAATATAAAAACAGTGGATATGGGAGCTTATGAGACCACCCTACTTTCCTATACTATTGGCCCAGGGGGAGGAACTATAGAAAGGGAAGGCACAAAGGTTACCTTTCCTTCAGGGGCAATATCAGGCACAATTACTGTCGTGATTAGGTATGAGAATGAGATGGAGCAAGGGTTAAGGGAGAAGATAGTTAGAGCTAAAAATATTGACAGGGTCGAAGGAAGGGTCAGACAGTTTGAGGTCCTCTCTGGACAGAGGAATTTTAATCAATTAGTATTGATTCAGATTCCATATACTAATCTCTTAGATAATATGCGTATCTTCAGGTTGAATGAGACTTTGGAAAGATGGGAGTTGGTCAGGGATGGGATAAACAGACTGAATAAGACAGATGGGGTAGTAGAGGCTGATGTCAGGTCTTTCTCTATCTATGCCATAGGGTTTTTGGCTACTGATGAGCCTACTGTTTTCAACTATCCCAATCCAGCCAGGGGACAAAAAACCACCTTTGCTTTCTATTCGGATAAGCCTCAGGATGTGAGTATCCATATCTATGACATAGCTTATGGATGGGTGGGGACCCTCAAGGGCTATGAGAGGATAAATGGCAGTTTTTATGAGAGGGATTGGGATATTACTAATATTGCCAGAGGGGTCTATCTCTATGTCTTCAAGGATGGAGAGAAGGAGATAGTAAAGAAGGTGATGGTAATAAAATAATGATTGAACCACAAAGAACACGAAGAACACAAAGGAAGAAATAATGGAATTAAAAGAATAACTACTCAGTTCCATCAAAGACAATAGAACGCAGATGACGCAGATGAATATGATGAACACAGATAATTATAAACATTCAGAAATTACTGAAAAGATTATCAAAGCATTTTACAAAGTATATAATACTTTGGGGTATGGATTTTTAGAAAAAGTTTATGAGAATGCATTGTTCATTGAACTTATCGCAATGAGTCTGTTGGTTAAAAAGCAAGAACAGATAAAAGTTTATTATGATGGCAAAGAAGTGGGAGAATATTTTGCAGATTTAATTGTTGAAGGATGTGTAATTGTTGAATTAAAAGCATCAGAATCGTTGTGTAAAGAGCACGAAGTTCAATTAATTAATTATCTAAAAGCGACAGACATTGAAGTTGGTTTGCTCTTAAATTTCGGAAAGAAGCCAGAGTTTAAGCGCAAAGTTTTTTCAAACCCGAAAAATCTTATTTAATCATAACAATCAGCGTTATCAGCGTTCTATTTTATGAAAAACTTAAGAAATCTTTGTGTTGTGATAATTTTGGGTCTGCTTGGAACTAAACCTGCCTATCCTGAGGCAGGAAGGACTGCTGGTAGTTTCTTAAAGATTGAGCAGTCCGTTAGAGCCATAGGTTTAGGCGGGGCTTATGTCGGGCTTGCTGATGATATAAGTTGTCTCTATTGGAACCCAGCGGGCTTAAGCCAGACAGAGAAAAAGGAAGCCATTTTTTCCTATAATAGGTTGGGTGAAGGCATCCAGCAGGGTCTCCTTGCTTATGGACCCTGTTCATTGGGCAAAGGGGTTTTGGGATTGGGCATAAACTATCTGACAGTGGGAGGGATTGAGGAGAGGCAAGGGTTCAGCCTTACACCAGAGGGAGAGGTTTCAGCATCCGATATGGCGATCTCCATAGCCTATAGCCAGAGAAATGGTTCCTGGTCAGCCGGGATAAAGGCAGGATACATTCAAGAAAGATTGGCTGATGACACAGCCGCAGGTTTCAGTATTGACTTTGGGTTACTGCACAAAAGGAAGAACTTAGGTCTTGGTCTTTCACTCCAGAATATAGGCTCATTGGGAGGCTCTGAGCTACCTGAAACTCTGAGGCTTGGAGTATCCTATAAGAAAGGTAAGCTCACCTTACCTTGTGATTTAGAGTATCCCTTCAAGGATGATATGAGGTTGCATTTAGGGTGTGAGTATCAGCTAACTAAAGATATGGCTCTGCGGACAGGTATGATGAAGATAGGCAAGGATAAAGACTTAAACTATAGACTGAGCTTAGGAGCAGGACTGAAATATAAGAATCTCCAGTTTGATTATGCCTATCTTGCTTACAACCGGGAGGATATTGATAGCCTGAAGGATACCCACCACCTTTCCCTATCAGTTGATTTGAGGGAAGGGCTACATCAATCCGAGATAACCATAGAGGAGATAAAGATTGGTGATATCTTTCCTTCCAAGTACCATTATTATGCTATAAATCCAGCAGGCTCAATCACCATAAAGAACAACACAGACGAAACATTTCAGAAGGTAAAGGTCAGCCTGAACATCCCGGGCTATATGACACTGCCTGCAGAATATGAGATTCCCAGACTTCCTCCACACTCTAAACTGAGCATCCCTATCTGTATCTCCTTAGATAATGCTAAGATATTTCTCATAGATGAAAATACCCGTGTTCAGGCTGAAATCAAGGTTGCCTACTTCAAGAAGGGTAAGGTCGTGGTATCTTCTTTCAATAAGCACTTAGTCATCTTTGACAAAAATGCCATTGATTGGTCCTGCCCTGAGTCTGTGGCTGCCTTTGTTACTCCCAAAGATGGGGTGGTTAAGCACTTCAGCCGTAAGGTTATAGGCTCTACTTTGCAAGATGAAAAAGGAGTGCCTGAAAAGATACTCCAGGCAATGGCCATCTTCTCTGCCCTATCTGCCTCTCCTTTGAGGTATATCAGTGACCCGTCAAGCTATGGCAAGAAGGTCTTTGACTATGTTCAGTATCCCAGAGAGACATTGGAGGTGAAAAGTGGCGACTGTGATGACTTTGCTGTCTTGTTCTCCTCCTGCTTAGAGCATATTGGCATTGAGACCAGGATAATAGAGACGCCAAGCCATGTCTTTGTCAGCTTTGATACAGGGCTTACCAATCTTGAGGTCTCTCGATGTGGTCTTTCTTTGGATTGGTTCATCCAGCAGGATGACAGGCTATGGATGCCTGTGGAGACAACTATGTTTGGCAGCCCATTTATGGAGGCAGTAAAGACAGGGATACAGGAGTATCAATGCCAGATGGGAAGCATCAGGAGAATAAACCTTCACTCTGCATGGGAGGTATATCCACCAGCGGCTCTACCGCCAACAGAGAAGGAGATTGAGATTCCCACATTTAATGATAGGCTTCTGCAGGATATAGAGGGATTCAAAAAGAAGACAAAAAAGGGGTATGAAAGGGACCTCTCCCAAGTAAAGGAGGAATTACAAGTCAACCCCAATAATATCAAGCTCTATAATCGCTTGGGAATCCTCTATTCCTCCATTGGCAGGTTGGATGAGGCAGCTGCGGTCCTCAAGAAGGGATTAGAGATTGCCCCTACCAATCCTAACCTTCACAATAACTTAGCCAATGTCTATTCTTTGATGGGCAACCAGGCAGAGGCAACTACCCATTATAAAGAGGCATTAAAAAGCAACCCAAACGAAGGAGGGGTCTGGCTCAATCTGGCTATGGCCTACACAGACCAGGGTAAGGATGCTGAGGCAAAAGAGTGTTATCAGCAAGGACTGGCTAAGTTTGCAAATCAAGGGGAGGCTGTCAAGCTCTTAGGGTTTGACCCAAAGGAGGTCGGCGTTCGGCAAAAGAGGGTGAAAGAGAGGCTCTACTGGAAGGAAGGGGAGTAAATTAGGTAACTACTCAAAAATTAAAGCCACAGAAAAATAAAATAAATCTTGCCACAGATACACACGGATTAACACTTATTCTTTTGACACAGATCAACACAGATTTACACTGATAAGAATTAAAAAATTATCTAAAGTCTATCTGTGTCCATCAGTGTCTAAAATATTTCTTTATTTATAATCTGTGTTTATCTGTGGCTAAACATTTCCGAAAAGATTTTGAGTAATTGCTGAATTAGTGGTGTCATTGGTCATTGGGATTGACAAAAGACTACCCTTGTGGTATTATAGTGAAAATATAAATCTTTGTGCCCTTTGTGGTTAAAAATATTGGAGGTAAAGTATGAAGAGATTGGTAAGTTTGGTATTTTTGGTTTTGGCAAGTGGGGTCTTTGCAAAGGAAGGAACAGGGGCTATAACCCTGATCTACTTTGAAGGGACAGTGACTGTCCAGAAGGAAGGGATGTTTCAGCCTGCAAAAATTGGAATGGTACTTGCTGAGAGGGATGCCATCAAGACAGAAAAAGAATCAAGGGCAGAGATACGGATGGCCTCAGGCAGGATTTCAAGGATTAAGGAGTGCTCTATGGTCAAGATTTCTGATCTGATTGAGTTGGAGGTTCCTGAGGAATGGCTGGATGGGGTCTGGCAAAGGATTCAGAGATTGAGGAGCAGACCACAGGGAGAAGCAACTGCTGTCATGGGCTTAAGGGGTGAAAAACCAGAAAAAATAGACAGATTCTGGGGTGAGGAAGCCTCTGTTGTGCCACCAAGCAAAAGGGATTTAGAAGAGGCAATCCTGAACCTGCAAGAGATAAGCCTTGAGTCAGAGTATCTAATGGGTGCACTCTATCTTCAGTTAGGGGATGATGATAAGGCTTGCAGTTCTTTTCAAACCATCATTGACCGCTACAAGGATACCCCTTATGCCAAAGAGGCAGCCAAAGAGATAGAGACAATTAAAAAACAGAGGCAGCCCTCTAAAAATTGATGTATACCTAAAAGCAACAGGTTTCCAAAAGATTGAGTTGTCAGAGTTCAATGTTCAGGGTTCATGGTTCACCGTTTAAGTCGCCTTCTCCAACCCTGAACTGTGAACCTTGAACCTTAAACCTTGAGCAGTTAACTCATAAC
>JAZDOR010000121.1:0-9193 GCA_043798435.1 bacterium | reverse complement strand
GGAAAAGCCACAGAAAAATAAAATAAATCTTGCCACAGATACGCTTTGGATTAACACTTATTCTTTTGACTTTGGATTAACACAGATTACACTGATAAGAATTAAAAAATTATCTGTGAGTATCTGTGTAAATCAGTGTCTAAATATCTCTTCTGTGTTCATCTGTGGCTAAATATTTTTCCCCAAATTGTGAGTAATTACATAATTTCTAAGGAGGTGCAAAAAGATGGATGAAAAGGATTTAGAAGTAAGTAAAGAGGAGCAGGTAGAAACACAGGATGATATTCAACCCTCATTGCCTGTAGAAGAAGAAATCTCTCCTGACAAAGAACAGGTTGAGATTCAAGCAGAGAAGGTCTCTGTAGAATTTGAGACAACGCTTTTAGAGATAAAAGAGATTCTTGAAAAAAGAATTGCTGGTGATGAGACTAAGGAAAAGATGTTCAATGCCCTTTACGAGCAGTTAAAGGGGTATCAAGGCGAATTTCTTGATACATTCAAAAAGCCGATAATAAAGGAGATTGTTACCCTTTATGACGATATTATTAACTTAGAGGAGGTGATGACTGAAGAATCCTGTAGTGAAAAGGTAAGGAATGGAATGGGTGGTCTAAAGGTAGAATTGCTACAAATCTTAGAAAATATGGAGGTGATGCCCTTTGATGAACACTCAGATATTTTAGATCGCAGGCTCCAGAAGGCGGTTAGAACGATAAACACTACAGATCCAACCGAAGACAAAAAGATTGTTGAGGTTGTAAAAGAAGGTTTCTTCTGGAAAGAGAAAAGCAACATCCTCAGGCCAGAGGAGGTTGTGATTAAAAGGTATATTGGCCAACAAAATCAAGAAAAAGGAGGAAAAGACAATGTCTAATAAAAAAACAAAGGTAATCGGGATAGACCTTGGCACCACATTCTCAGCCGTTGCTTATGTAAATGAATTTGGTGTTACTGAGATTGTCCCTAATAAGGAGAGCGAAAGGATTACACCCTCTGTAATCCTTTTTGATGGCCCGGAAAATGCCATTGTTGGAAAGATTGCCAAGCAGAGTGCAGTGGCTGAGCCAGATAATATAGTGGAGTTTGTCAAAAGAGAGATGGGTAAGGGAATGGATAAATACTCCAAAGAGTTCTTTGGCAAAAAGTATTCGGCAGAGACTCTGTCAGCTGTGATCTTGAAGAAGCTGAAAAATGATGCCGAAGAAAGGCTTGGAGAGATTAAGGATGCAGTTATCACCGTTCCAGCTTATTTTAACGACCGTCAGCGTGAGGCAACCAAAAATGCGGGTATAATTGCAGGATTTAATGTTCTTCAGATTCTCAATGAGCCGACAGCCGCCGCTATAGCCTTTGGAGTAAATAATCTTGGCAAAGATCAAAATATCTTTGTCTTTGATTTGGGTGGAGGCACCTTTGATGTTACGGTGATGAAGATTGAGGGGAATAATATCGCAATGATTGCTACCAATGGTGACCATCAACTTGGTGGCAAAGACTGGGACGATGCCATTATTACCTATGTTGCCTCTGTTTTTGAGAAGAAATATAGTGAAAATCCCTTACAAGATCCTCAGGCATATCAAGATATTCAGTTAAAAGCTATTCAAGCAAAAGAGACTTTGAGCAGAAAAACTGAAGCAAAAATTGTCTGTAACTATCACGGCAACTTTGAAACAGTTATTTTGACAAAAGAGAAATTTGAGGAGCTTACTCATAACCTGCTTGAAAAATGCAAATCTTTGACTGAATTAGTTATAGAAGAAGACGCTAAGATGACCTGGAACCAGATAGACACAGTTCTTTTAGTCGGTGGTTCTACCCGTATGCCAATGATAAAAGAGATGGTGCAGTCCTTAAGCGGTAAAACCCCAAGTGAAGAGATAAATCCTGATGAGGCTGTGGCAATTGGTGCGGCTATTCAGGCTACACTTACTGATGCCGAAGAAAAGAAAGAGGAGTCAAAGATTGTTGACAAAACAGGAAAGGCTATAGGTCCAATAGAGATTCGTAATGTCACCTCTCATACACTTGGCGTTACTATATATAATGCTGAAAGTGGAAAGATGGAGGTCGCTCCTATAATCAAAAGATTCACTGAGGTTCCCTGTGAAATCACGGATGATAAATTCTCACTAATGGCAGACAATCAGCGTTCTCTCAATGTGCCGGTTATGGAAGGAGAATCATCTATTCCAGAGGAATGTGTACAATTGGGAAAAGTAGTAATCTCTGATCTTCCTCCAGGGCTTCCAATGAAAACTACTAAAGTATCGGTAACCTTTGAGTTTGATAAAAACTCTATCCTCCATGTCTCAGCAGAGGTTGCAGGCAAAAAGGAGATGGCCAATATAAAGATAGAGGGTGGTCTTACCGAAGAGGAGATTAAGGAAGAACAACAACATATCCAGAGGGTCAATATTGAATGATACTACCAGATGACTGGGAGGGTTGGAAGACTTGCACAGACGAGAACTATTATATGCGGCTTGGCTTAGACATTGAAAGGGCAGCCTCATATACCTCAATCCAGATTGAGGCTGCCTATAAGGAAAGGAGGGTCTGGTGGCAAAAGAAGCCCAGGTCTATATCACCATGGGATAGGAGAATTCTATTGGCAGAAGATGCCCTTTCTCAAGCCAGGGCTACTTTGACAAATATTCAGAAAAAGGCTGAATATGATAAGCAACTAAAAAAAGCACGGGACAAAGAAATAGAGGAAGAATTCCAGAAAAAAATAGATAACCTTTTAAGGCTTTCAGTCTATCCTCATATCAAAAAGAAGGTCTTAGCTTCAGATGACGAAAAGCTCATAATGGCGACCGGGCAAGAGCTTGGTCTTTCAGTGGCAGAATGCAAAGGATTGATTAATACAGCACTAAAGGAGCTTGGAGCAAAGAGAGAAGAATCTGTTAAGCCGCCAGCACCACCCTCACCCAGCCCCGAAGATCTCTTCAGGGATAATGTCTATTCTGCTTTGCTTGACGGCTGGCTTAGCCCTGAAAAAACAAGGCATCTCCTGCGAATAGCTGAAAAATACAATATCCTCTGGATAGATGCCAGAAGGATAATGGATAAATGTGTCCAGGAAAAGAAAGCAAAAACAAATGTAGAGGATGATATCAATAATCTTTTGGACGATAAAAGATTGGACGATCAAAGATATGAGGAAAAAAACCAATATGACCAGCTTATCTTAGATTATACCAAGACCATTGATATTTTGAGCTTAAGGTGTGCTTGTGCCTACAATAATCGGGGGCAGGTCTATACCAGAAAAAGCCAATATGATCAAGCCATTTCTGACTACAACGAAGCCATTAAGATAAAACCAGAATATGTTGATACCTATAAAAATAAAATCATCGCATGCGAGAAGGCAGGTTATGCACAGGAAGCGATTAATACTTACAGAGAATATATTCGGCATATACCACCCAATGACATATCTTCTATTGAAGAGGCAAGAAATAAGATACGGGAGATAATGACAAGAGGAATTTAGTAACTGTTTAAGTATCCAGAATTCAGGAGTCAGAATTCAGAATGGAAATAGTTACCGGAATTTAGATATAAGGAGGCAATGAAGATGTCAAACAATCAAGAGGGATTTATATATAAGGGGAAAATGAAAACGCCAGACAATGATGAAATTTATATGTTGAGGCAAAAGTTAGAGACTACTGCCAAAGAATTAGAGATTACCACTGGTTCTAAAAAGAGATTCAAGTGGTTTGCTCTGGGATTGTTGCTTGTGTTGATGGTGATTTTTGCTCTCCTTTATAAGATGACTGTATTGGACTATGCAGAGATTGAAAATGTGAAGATGGAGCAGCAAGGGAATACACGCTGGATACTTTTTACATTTGATGTTAAAACTGGTGGAAGGCTTGATTATCATTATGAAAAGACTGTTATGGTTGATAGAAAAAAATCTGGAAAAGATCAAAATTTTTCTTGGGCTTGGGGTGAAAATAAAGAGAGTGAGGTATCTATCAGAAGCAGAAGCTCTATATTTCCCAAATGGCATCGCCAGGTATTTAGGTTTTCAGATTGAAAATTAGTGAGAGAATCTAATGTTATCAAATGACTGGAAAGATTGGAAAACTTGTATAGACGACAACCTCTATGTGCGGCTTGGTTTGGACCCTAAAAGGGCAGATTCGTATACTAAGTCTCAGATTGAGTCTGCTTATGAAGAGAGGAAGAATTGGTGGAAAGAAAAGCAAACTTCCAACCCACTTTGGAGAGAAAAGAAACAGTTAGCTGAACCCAATCTTCTTGAAGCATTATCTACCCTAACGGATGAGCAGAAAAAAGCAGATTACAACCAAAAACAGAGGGAGAAAAAGGACAAGGAACGCCAGGAAAAGATAGCAATCTTCATAGAGTTTTCCATCTATCCTCCTATCAAAAAAGACAATGTCCTAACCCGCAATGAAGAAAAGATTATAATGGCGACCGGGCAGGAGATTGGTCTTTCAGAGATAGAATGTAAAAAGCTAATTGACGCTGCCCTAAAAGCGTTTGGGGCAATAAGAGAGCCTATATCTACACCCATTAGCATTTCTGTAGAGCATTTTAAGGATAATGTCCGTGCCGCTCTGCTTGATGGTCAAATTAAACCCAAAAATAGAGAATACCTTTTAGAGCTTGCCAAAAAACACAATATTTCAAAAATAGAAGCCGAAAGGATAATTGATGAATACATAAGAGAAAAAGAAAAAGAACAAAGAAAAAAAGAGGAAGAGGAAGAGCTAAAAAAGAAAAAATGGAAAAAGCCACATACTGTTCAACGCAAACCAGTTTTAGTTGACTCTTCTGCAAAAGATAAAGGCAAAATAGTTAATGTAGTAAAGAAATGTCTCATAGCAGTAGTTTTAATAATTTTAGCGATTTATCTCTTTCGCTGGTTTTTCAATTCCCCCCTTTATGTGGCAATAGTAGTAACACATGATGCTAAGTCAAAAAATGTTGTCGACCCCGGGTTTATTGAAAACCAATATGATCAACCCATTATCTTTAATTCCGATATCTCTTTACAACAATCTGTAAGGGAATATGATACTTACTATGTGTTGGGTAATATTTATTACCACAAAGGTCAATATGACAAGGCTATCTATTCCTATACACAAACCATTGAGATAAATCGGCAGGATACGGATGCTTATAACAATAGAGGGTGTAGCTATTATCAGAAAGGCAAATATGATGAAGCTATCTCTGATTTCAACCAGAGCGTTACAATAACTACGGATTCTTTGGGTGCGAAATTAGCTTGTAGTCCCGAAAAGAGAATCATTGTTTATCAAAATATGGCACTTACCTATAAAAAAGGGAGTCGCACAGCAGAGGAGATTGAAGCGTCTAAAACGGCTACTCAATATCCTTCCTCATCTCAGGAGACACACATCACAGGCCAGGATGCTGAACCTGAATTTGCAACCCTTGCAAAGGACTTTGTGCCAGGATATTTAAATTCCTTTGAGGTTTCACAAGGAGTAGCCTCTAAATGGAAGATTGGTGGTAGGGTTAAAATTGGCAATCAAGAATTTACTATAACCTATATTCTGCACGATACAATTGAAGTGAAAGAAAGACCAGATAAAACATACGCTCAAGGCACAGCCATTTATTATTACAGACAATGAAAGAATTCAAAGAAAGAACAAAAACCACATTTAATCCTGCCAAGATTTTAGCTGTTTCTGCTGTAGTAGCTTTAGCTCTTTACTTTGCAGGTTGTAGCGATAAAAATGACTCCAAATTATATCAAGCAGGAAAGGAGTTACAAGAAGCAAACCAGTATGACCTGGCTATAGAAAAGTATGAAAACTTGATAAAAGGGTATCCTGAAAGTATGTGGAAGGATGCGGCCTCTACACAAATAGGAGAGTGCAAAAAGGCTAAGGAGTTTGATAAAAAGTTTGAGGAGAAGGTCAAGCTGAAAAATGAATTTGATGAGATGGTTAAACTGAAAGATAGGGGCATGTATCTTGCCTCAAGAGAAATGCTCTTGAAATTTGCCAAGGAGCATTCAGGCACAGGATTTGACCAGGAGGCGTTTTACCAGATAGGTCTTTGCTATGAAGCAGAAGAAGATTTAGATAAAGCGATTGAATACTTAAAAAAGGCTGGCAAGAATCATCAGCCTGCTCAGGCAGAGATTAAACAAGTAGAGGCTAAAAAGCTATATCTTGAGGAAGCAAAAAAATTGTCACAGATAGTACAGACAGAAAAGGTTGTAAGACAAGCAAGACAAGAAAATGTAAGGAAACTGAAAGAGGGACTTGAAAGAGAATTTGAGGAAGAAGAAAGGAAAAGAGAATTGAAGCAAAGATATGAAGAGAGATTGGAAAGGGAAAGTCAGAAGAAGGAAGAATGGATGCAAGAACAGAAAGAGCAAATGAATGCGTGGAAAAGGGAAAGTGAATATGAAGAGAGAAAAGAAAAGGAGAGGAAAGAAAAAGAGAATTTGGAGTGGAGTAGACGGGTGGAGCGGGAACGGAAAGAGACATTGAGGAATCTAAATAGATAGAAACAAAGAGAAAAATTGCGTGAGTTGGAAAAAATATAGGATATTTCGGGATGGTTCACCTTTGTTTGAAATCTTGCGGAATAAAAGATAGAGCAATTTTAACCACAAAGTTCTCAAAGAAAGCACAAAGCACACAAAGCAATAAAAAGCTGTAAGTCATAAACTATAAGGGTTAAATATCATATGAAAATGAGCAGCTAAAATCTGCTCATTTTCATTTGATAAATAACCGGTAATCAATAGAAAAACAATTACCCGATCACCGATTACCATTCTCCTTGCACTTCACTTAGTCTTATATGTATAAACCCCATCCCAATCGTCCCTTGGTGGCATAGCGATATAATCCTGGCACCTGGTATAATACATCCGTGCTGGACCATCTGACAGGATTGACTCAAAGATTTTTGCTGCCTCCTTCCATCTTTTTGCCCGATAGAGCATCAAGCCCGACAAAAAGATATTGATGAGCCGTATCTTCTCCGTATCAACCTCTCCGATTAGCCCAAGGGGTTCATAGATTGTTACAGGCTTCAGCTTGCCTTTCACCCTTATGACATCAAGCTCTCTGGCAATGACTATATCCTTTATATCCTCATAGGTTGCCTTGCTGATAATAATACCCACATCAGGGTAGTTTCTGGTCAGACCCTCTAATCTTGAGGCAAGATTAACCTCATCGCCTATAACTGTATAATTCGTCTGGATGTTTGAGCCGATGTTTCCAACAACTATCTCTCCAGTATTTATCCCAATGCCTATATCAATCACCTCTCCACCCTTCTCCTTCCAGGCTTCTTGTAACGCCTTCAGCTTTTTTCTCATCTCAAGGCCTGTAATTACTGCCTTTTGGGCATGCTCGGGATAAGCCATAGGCGCTCCATAAATGACCATAATGGCATCACCAATAAACTTGTCGAGAGTCCCATCGTTTCTGAAGATTATTTCATTCATTGCCGTAAAATACTCATTCAAAAGGGAGACAACCTCCTCAGGGGAAAGCCTCTCAGACATACTGGTGAAACCGCAGATATCAGAAAAGAGGACAGAGAGCTTCATCCTCTCCCCTCCAAGCTTAAAAGAACCAGGGTTTGACACTAATTTTTCCACTACATTCTTGTTCACATACCTTGAGAAGAGACCCTTTACCTCTTCCTTCTTTTTCTGTTCCATGGAAAATCTCCAAAGCCAGACAGAGGCGAAGGTTATCACAAAAGAGAAGGACGGAGAGACCATTTCAATCCATAGGCTTTTTGTTTTAAAAATATCGATAGAGGCGACAACATATCCAGACAGGAGGAAGACAATAGCAAATATCCCTTTCTTCAGGGAGAAAAATGAGGAAAAAAGCCCAATCATTATACTTATCATAAAGACAGTTATTATACCAACAACATTAGGTGCTTTTGTCATATAGCTCTCCTCTAAGATGCTATGGATAATATTGGCATGAATCTCTACAGCTGGATAGGTCGGGTCAAATGGATTGGATGTTATATCAAACAGCCCCTCTGCTGAGCCCCCAAGAAGTACAATCTTACCCTTGAAATACCCTTCCCCTATCCTCTTTTTAAGAACATTCACAAAGGAGATGTGCCTGAAGCTCTTGCCTTTACCAACATAATTGATCCACATTCTGGCTCCTTCTTCTACAGGAATCCTCTTTTTTGTGCCAAGGATGATGTAATCTTTGGTGAGTCGTATCTCATCCGGTTTTATCTTCAAAGCCTGACAGAGAGTGGCTAAAGAAAGAGCAGGATACAGCCTATCTTTATAATCAGTGAAAAGAAAGACGCTTCGTACCATTCCATCTGCATCTGGATACTTATTGAAATATCCAAGACCAGCAGCTGCTTCTTGAATCTCTCTTATGGGAGGTGTGATCTCTGCATGCGGTTTATAAATCATCCCCTTTTCAGGTTTTAGGCTGAACCTCTTTTCCATAATCTCTACATCTGGTGTGGTTTTGGCTTCAGCAGTGTAGGGGAAGAAAAAGGAATGGACCATGTTGCCACTTCTTTTGGTAGCAGAGATGAGAAGATTATCGTCTTTTGGGTTTCCATGTTCTGGAAAGGCAACATCTGAACCAACAGCCAAAACACCATCTTTTTTTAAGTAATCAAGCAGTTCAGCATAGTATCTTCTTGGCCAGTTCTGCCATCTGCCAAGCTCACGGATGCTTTCATTATCAATATCAACAATTACCACATCGTCAAATTCATTCTCTTTTGCTTCATCTTTGAATGTAAAGCGAAAGCTGAGTGAGGTGAGCTCAAACCCATTGAATATCTCAAAAGAAAATAGAAAGATTGTTATGAGGCTTATCGCTATCCCAAACAATAGCCCGATAAGAAGGTTTTTCTTTATCATTATAACAGAATACAGAATACAGAATTCAGAATTCAGAATACAGAATTCAGAGTTTAATATTCTTAATTCTGGATTCTGTATTTTTTATTCTCTCCCATTTCCCCATCTTCTCCTTTTTGCACCTGAGTAGTTACAAAGAAAAAGCCCACAACCAGGATCGAACTGGTGACCTCATCCTTACCAAGGATGTGCTCTACCAACTGAGCTATGTGGGCGTTTGCTTATAATTTAACTTTAAGAAGGCTTCTGAAGTCAAGTGAAAATTGCGTTTTGAGATTATAATAT
>JAZDOR010000054.1:0-18965 GCA_043798435.1 bacterium | reverse complement strand
AGATTATACTCAAATAAATCAGTATATATCTATATATCGGCTTTTTATAAAAAATACTTAAATGTTTTTTGAAAATTTGGAAATCTGTTGTTTGTGAGTATATATCATTTTTAGTGCGGATTTGGAATGTGATGTCCATAGCTGCATTTAGTGAACAGGTAACGACTGTGGCAAAAGAGGTGGGTGTTGAGGGTAAACTCGGTGGACAGGCAAGTGTTCCGGGTGCTGCCGGCACATGGAAGGACCTGACCGAGAATGTCAATCAGTTAGCCGCTAATCTGACCTCGCAGATTCGGGCAATTGCTGAGGTGTCAACCGCGGTAACCAAGGGTGATTTTACCACGCTCTATCACGGTTGAGGCACGCGGGAGGTATCGATGCTCAAGGATAACCTCAACCAGATGATTCACACCATGTCTGATACCACTATCAAAACCACAGAACAAGACTGGCTCAAGACCAATCTAACTAAATTCACACGAATGCTCCAGGGGCAAAGGGATATTACGCAGGTGGCACATTCATTCCTCTCGGAGTTGGCACCGGTAGTCTCTATCCAGCACGGCGTGTTCTACATTCTGGAAGAAAAAGAAACGCCGACACTTAAACTATTAGCCTCTTATGGCTACAAGGAGCGAAAGAATTTAGCCAGCGTTTGGGGAATGAGGGAGGGTCTGGTCGGACAATGTGCCTACGAGAAGCAACCAATTCTCCTGACCAATGTGCCGGCAGATTATGTCCAGATTATCTCTGGATTGGGACAGGCAACACCGCTGAACATCATTGACCTGCCAGTGCTTTTTGAGGGCAAGGTCAAGGCAGTCATTGAGCTGGCCTCGTTTGAGGCATTTAATCCCATCAGACAATCACTCTTAGAGCAGTTAGCCGAAAGTCTGGGGGTGATATTGAATACGATTGAGGCATCTGTCCGGACTGAGAATCTGCTTAAGCAATCACAGTCCATGTCCGAGGAACTGCAAGCCCAGCAGGAGGAGCTTCAGCAGACCAATGAGGAGCTGGAAGAAAGGGCAAAACAGCTTGGCGAACAAAAGGAGGACATGGAGCATAAGACCATTGAGATTGAATCCGCCAGACATGAGCTGGAGACTAAGGCAGAACAGTTGGAACTTACCTCAAAATATAAATCCCAGTTTCTGTCAAACATGTCGCATGAGCTGCGCACACCGCTCAACAGCCTGCTCATCCTCTCACAGCAGCTTGAAGAAAACCGCGAGGCTAACCTTTCTCCAAAGCAGGTAGAGTTTGCCAAGACCATTCATGACTCGGGTAATGACCTGCTCACCCTGATCAACGACATCCTTGACCTATCCAAGATAGAATCAGGGACAGTAACGGTGGACACAAGCGAGGTGTTCTTTAGAAACATGATTGTTCCCTTAGAAAGCCAATTCCTGTCTATTGCCAAATCAAAGAGGCTCAACTTTAGCACAGGGCTTGGTGACAGATTGCCTGAGTCTATTGAGACAGATGAACGGCGACTTTCACAAATCCTGAAGAATCTGCTCTCCAATGCCGTTAAGTTCACGAACAAAGGCTCGGTAGAATTGTTCATCGATGTGGCAAGGAGCGGTTGGAGTCCTGACCACACAGCCCTTAATCAGGCAAGGGGAGTAATTGGGTTCTTTGTCAAAGACACCGGCATTGGCATTGCCCCCGATAAGCAGCGAATAGTCTTTGAGGCATTTCAGCAGGCAGATGGGACGACCTCACGCAAGTTTGGCGGCACAGGATTGGGTCTGGCAATATCCCGTGAACTGGCGTATCTGCTTGGCGGTGAGATTCGCCTGGCTGAAAGCACACCGGGTGAAGGCTCAACCTTTGCTTTGTATCTGCCGCAGAGGTATATCAGCAGTTGGAGGGGGATTGTTGGGAAAGGGGATCGCGGATCGCGGATCGCGGATCGCGAATCTTTAATTTCCCCTGCCCCGACTTCCGAATCCCCATCCCCAATTCGCGATTCGCAATTCGCAATTCCCGATTCCCCATCCCCAATTCGCGATTCGCAATCCGCGATTCCCGATTCCCCATCCCCATCCTCAATTCGCGATTCGCAATCCGCGATTCCCGATTCCCCATCCCCATCCTCAATTCGCGATTCGCAATTCGCGATTCCCGATTCCCCATCCCCATCCTCAATTCGCGATTCGCAATTCCCGATTCCCGATTCCCCATCCCCATCCCAGATTCGCGATTCGCAATTCCCGATTCCCGATTCCCCATCCCCATCCTCAATTCGCGATTCGCAATCCGCGATTCCCGATTCCCCATCCCAGATTCGCGATTCGCACTGCCCGAGTCCCGATTCCCCATCCCCATCCCAGATTCGCGATTCGCAATCCGCGATTCCCGATTCCTCATCCTCAATTCGCGATTCGCAATCCGCGATTCCCGATTCCCCATCCCCATCCCCAATTCGCGATTCGCAATCCGCAATTCGCGATTCCTCCGACGACCGCAACAACATCAAGCCCACCGACCGTGTCTTGCTCATCGTGGAGGACGACCCCAAATTTGCCCAAATCCTTCTGGATATGGCACACGATAAGGGGTTTAAGGCAGTGGTCACGGATAGGGGTGAGGAGGCGGTAGCCCTGGCACAAAAGATGAAGCCGCTGGCTATTACCCTTGATTTACAGCTGCCGGATATTGACGGCTGGACCGTCTTAGACCGCATAAAGCTTGACCCAAGCCTGATGCACATTCCGATACATATCATCTCTGTTGAGGAGGACCAGCAGAGTATGGATTAGAGCGGGGTGCCTTTGCCTATCTGACCAAGCCGGCTACAAATGAGTCGTTGAAAGCGGCTTTTACCAGGATAGCCGAGTTCACTAAGCCGGGACAAAAGAAGCTGCTGATTGTCGAGGATAACGAGGCTGAACAGCAGGCTATGGCTGCCTTGATTGGTAATGGCGATGTCCTGACCAGGACGGTAACCACCGGCAAGGAGGCACTCAAGGCACTTAAAGATGAGGCATTTGACTGTGTGGTGCTTGATTTAGGGCTGCCGGATATGACTGGGGCACAGGTGCTTGAAAAAATAAAGAAAGAGCCGAAACTTGCCGATATACCTATTATTGTCTATACCGGCAAGGATATAGACAAAAAGGAGGAGGCAGAGCTGAAGAGGTCTGCCAGAACCGTGATTGTTAAGGGTTCCCACTCATCAGATCGGTTACTTGCTGAAACCTCCCTGTTTTTGCATCGGGTAACCTCAAAATTGCCCAAAGAGAAACGGCAAATCGTGGAAAAGATATATAAATCTGAGGCAGCATTAACCGGCAAAAAGGTTCTGGCAGTGGATGATGATGTCCGCAACCTCTTTGCCCTGACCAGCCTGCTGGAGAGCCATAACATGGTTGTGCGAACCTGCGAAAACGGTAAGGATGCCCTTGCCTCCTTAAAGAAAAACCCGGAGACTGATGTGGTGCTCATGGACATCATGATGCCTGAAATGGACGGCTATGAAACCATGCAAGAGATACGCAAGTTAGCCAGATTCAAACAGCTGCCCATAATTGCCCTGACTGCCAAGGCAATGAAGGGCGATAGGGAAAAATGCTTAGAAGCCGGCGCCTCCGACTACATCACCAAACCAGTGAATACAGAGCAGCTGCTGTCGCTGATGCGGGTGTGGTTGTATAGGTAGGAAATAGCACGCGGATTGACACAGATTGGACAGATTAGCACGGATAAAGAATCTTTCTTACTTATAAATAAAATCTGTGAAAATCCGTCTAATCTGCGTCATCTGTGTGCTATCTACATCACCAAACCGGTGAACACCGAGCAACTGCTATCGCTGATGCGGGTGTGGTTGTATAGGTAGGGAGGGGGAGATTAACCACAAAGAGCACGAAGAGCACGAAGAAATAAAAGAAATATTTTTTTAAATCTTTGTGTTCTCTGTGGTAAAAAATTTCTGTGGTGAAAAAAGGACTAACCACGAAGGCACAAAGGCACAAAGGAAGAAAAGAAATCTTAGTGCCCTCCTGCAGGTAGCCTTGCAGAACCTGTTGAGTAACGCCTGGAAGTATTCAGGCAAACAACCATAGGCTAAGATAGAGTTTGGGACTGTAGGTAGGAAGGCTGAAGGTGGATAGGCTGAAGGGAAATAGGTTGAAGGCAGGAAAAATCTCCTTTTGCCTCCTACCTTCAACCTAACAGCCTTCAGCCTAAACACCTAAAAAGTGTTCTCTGTGGTAAAAATCAGATGAAAAGGTTTTCGTTGACAATGAAAACCTTTTATGGTATATTTTCATTTAGAATGAAAGGAAAAGAAGATGGAAAAGGAATTATTAAAAGAGATAATATTAGAGCAACAAGAGATTATAAAGAATAAGGAGATAGGGGTAGAGCGGGAAGATTTGTCTAAAATCAAAGAATACATTCTGCTTCCTCATGCTATCGTCATCTCCGGGATGAGGCGAGTAGGAAAATCAACCTTACTTGCCCAGATTATCAATAAGTTCTATAAAGACAACATCTATTACTTTAACTTTGAAGATGAAAGACTGCTCAATTTTACACCTGAAGATTTCAACCATCTCTATGAGTCATTTATGGAGCTATTTGGTCAGCAAAAGGCATTTTTCCTTGACGAAATCCAGAATGTCAAAGGCTGGGAGATGTTTGTCGGAAGGATGTTAGATGGAGGATTCAAATTCTTTATCACAGGCTCAAATGCCTCTCTATTAAGCAAAGAGTTAGGAACCAGGCTCACTGGAAGGTATCTTACATGCGAACTTTATCCGTTTTCGTTCAAAGAATTCCTCAGGCTAAAAGAGTATCCCCTTACTTCAAACACACTCTCTTTGACTTCAAAACGGGCAGAGGTAAAGGCACTATTTAATGAGTATTTAAAAGAGGGTGGTATGCCTGAGTACCTCAAGTTTAGAAACTTAGAGATATTAAAAAAGGTCTATGATGATATATTATACCGTGATATAGTTGCCAGATATGATATTAAAGAAACGAAATCCTTGCGTGAATTGGCTCTCTATTTTTTGAGCAATCTTTCAACCCTTTTTTCCTATAATAAATTGAAGGGGTCATTAGGACTGGGCAGTGTAAATACCGTCAAGGCTTATACTGAGTATCTTGAGAACTCATTTATGGTATTTGTAACAAATATCTTCTCTTATTCCCTGAAACAGCAGTTTATTGCTCCCAAAAAGGTTTATTGCATAGACAATAAATTAGCTGATTGTATCTCCTTCAGGTTCTCAAAAGACAGGGGAAGGTTTCTGGAAAACTTAGTAGTTGTAGAACTGAGAAGGAGAAGGAAAGAGCTTTATTATTACAAGACAAAAAATGGGCTGGAGGTGGACATCCTGATAAGGAAAGGGGAAGGGATTGAGGGATTGATTCAAGTAACCGAGGGCATATCTGATGCCGCCGTAAGACAAAGAGAGCTGAAATCCCTTACTACGGCTATGAATGAGCTTGGGCTTGGCGAAGGATTACTTCTTACCGCAGATGAGGAAGAAGAGGTTATGCTTGGCGATAAGGTAATAAAGGTAATGCCAACCTATAAATGGCTGTTGCAGGGCTGATATAGGATAGGTAGATAGGCTGAAGGTGGATGGGCTGAAGGTAGGAAGACTATGAATTTCTTCCCCCTTCAGCCTAAACCCCTTCAGCCTAAACACCTGAGGTAACTAAAATGACTGACAAACAACAACTTGAAGAAATTGAAATACGGCTACTTTTAGAGGGCGTGTTCGAGGTCTGGGGCTACGATTTTCGTAACTATGCCCCGGCATCACTTAAACGCAGGATACATAAATGCCTTCATGACGAAGGGCTAAAAACAATCCCTGCCTTGCAGGAAAAGGTGCTGCATAATGAAGCAGAGATGAAGCGGTTACTAAACACCCTGACGATTAGTGTTACGGCAATGTTCCGCGACCCGGCTTTCTATCTTTCCTTTCGGCAAAAGGTAGTCCCATGGCTCAGGACTTATCCCTTTATCCGTATCTGGGTGGCAGGGTGTGCTACGGGTGAGGAGGTATATTCCCTTGCCATACTCCTGCAAGAGGAAGGATTGAACGAACGGGTTAAAATCTATGCTACGGACATGAACGAGGATGTGCTAAAGTCGGCAAAGGAGGGCATCTATCCCCTTAGTCTGATGAAGGATTATACCGCCAATTATCAGAAGGCAGGGGGTATCTCTTCTTTCTCTGAATATTACACGGCTAAGTATGACCACGCTATCTTCAATAAATCCCTGCAGAAACACATTGTCTGGGCACACCATAACTTGGTCACAGATGCCTCGTTCAACGAGTTTAATGTAATCCTGTGCCATAATGTGATGATATATTTTAACCAACAGCTCCAGGAGCATGTGCATAAATTGTTATATGACAGCCTGATTCCCTTCGGCATCCTCTGCCTTGGCACGAAAGAGTCAATCAGGTTCACGCCGTATGAGGAGTGCTATGAGGCAATGGATGACAGGCAGAAGGTGTTTCGTAAGGTAAAGTGAAGGATTAACCACGAAGGCACAAAGGTACAAAGTTCACAGAAAATTTCATTGCAAATTTAACATTGCAAAATGCAAATTTCAAATTTGAAATGATAAATGCTAAATTTGCAATTTGCAATGAGTTAACTCCGTGTCTTGGTGATAAAAAAATGAACCCTAAAATAATTGTTATCGGTGCATCAAAGGGCGGGTTGCAGGCGTTAAAGACCGTGCTGTCGGCTTTGCCTGCGGAATTTCCCCTGCCGGTGGTTATTGTCCAGCATCGGGAAAAAGAGGCGGATGAGGCATTAAGCCAACTCTTGCAGAAGGTTTCGTCTCTGACGGTAACAGAGGTAGAGGATAAGCAACCTATCCTGCCCGGACAAGTCTTTCTTGCCCCGGGAGGCTATCATTTGTTAATTGAATCTGATACCCTGCCTCCTACCCTCAGTCCTCAGCCTTCCTTCTCTTCACCGATTACTGATTACCGATCACCCGATCACCTTCCCTTCCCCCCCTGCCACTTTGCCCTTTCCACAGCAGAGCCGGTGAAATATTCCAGACCCTCTGTGGATGTGCTGTTTGAATCAGCAGCGGAGGTTTATGGTGAGGGGGTTATCGGTGTAATTTTAACCGGAAATAATGCAGATGGGGCACAAGGACTTGCTGCCGTCAAACAAGCAGGCGGCATGACAATTGTGCAGGAGCCAAGGACAGCCGAAGCGGATAGTATGCCCAAAGCCGCTATCGCCGCTACCGAAGTGGATAAGATACTACCGCTGGAAGAAATCGGTCCGTTTTTAGCAAAAATGGGCAGGGAGGATTAACCACAAAGGCACAAAGGAAGAAAAATGGGAAATTAGAAATTAGAAATTAGCACAGGAGCAGAATCTTTTCTTCCCAATTTCCAATTTCCAAAAATCTTGGTGGTGAAGAAATCTAAAAAGAGGAGAATACTATGGAAAACTACGAAAAGGTTAATATCCTGCTGGTAGATGATAATCCAGCAAATCTATTGGCTCAGGAGGCTGTCTTGGCTGAATTGGGACAGAATCTGGTTTGTGTCAATTCCGGCAAAGAAGCGCTGAAGCATCTTTTAGAAAAGGATTTTGCAGTAATTTTGCTTGATGTCAGTATGCCTGAAATGGATGGGTTTGAGTTGGCAGAGCTGATTCGTCATCGCCCCAGCTCTGCTCATATACCAATTATTTTTATTACTGCCCTTGCTATGACCGAGATAGAGCGGGAAAAGGGATGCTCACTTGGTGCTGTGGATTATATCTTTTCACCAGTATCACCAGAAATATTGCGGGCAAAGGTCTCTGTCTTTGTTGATATGTTCAGGATGCAGAGGGAGGTAAAACGGCATGCAGAGGAGTTGACTGAACTTGACCGGACATTAGAAAAACACCTTGAGGATGTTGAGCGGTTGAATCAACAGCTTGAATCAGCTAACAAGGAGCTTGAATCATTCAGTTACTCGGTCTCCCATGATTTGCGTAACCCTTTGACTGTCATTAGCCTTTCCAGCCAGATGTTGATGATTGGCTATGCTGACAAATTAGATGAGAAGGGCAGAGATTGTGTATCCCGCATCCAGAAGGCTACCCAGCGGATGACAGAGCTTATTGAGGCGTTACTTGCCCTATCGCGGCTGAAACAACAAGAGATAAAAAGTGAATCAGTTGACCTGAGTACCGTAACCGATGCCATAGCCAGGGAACTTAAATAGCGAGATCCAGATCGCCAGATAGAGTTCATTGTTGAAAAAGGGGTTATAACAAATGGAGATGGACAGTTTCTGCAAATAACTATGGAGAATCTTTTAGGTAATGCCTACAAATTTACCAGCAAAAAACCACAGTCTAAGATAGAATTTGGTGTTATGTCATTGGAATCAAGAGGCAAAGAGGCAGGAGGCAGAGGGCAAGATGGTAAAGCAATATATTTTGTTCGTGACAACGGTGTTGGTTTTGATTGTTCGCAGGCAGATAAACTATTTACGGCATTTAGCCGACTACACCCTGCATCTGAATTTTCAGGTATTGGCATTGGCTTGGCTACTGTCCAACGAATTATTTGTCGCCACAACGGACGCATCTGGGCAGAAGGAAAACCAAATGAGGGTGCAGTCTTTTATTTTACATTAGGATGATTAACCGCAAAGTTCATAAAGAAATATAAAAATAGCACACGGATGACACAGATTGGACGGATAAACACGAATAAAGAATCTTTCTTAATTATAAATAAAATCTGTGAAAATCCGTCCAATCAGCGTTAATCCGCGTGCTATTCATAAAGGAGAAAAATGGAACAACAAGAAAAGGTGAATATCCTGCTGGTAGATGATACCCCGGCAAATCTATTGGTTCAGAAGAGTATTTTAGCTGAACTGGGCCAGAATATAGTTTGTGTCAATTCTGGTGAAGAAGCACTAAAGCATCTCCTGGCGGATGATTTTGCGGTCATCCTGATGGATGTGAATATGTCGGGATTGAATGGTTTTGAGACAGCGGCATTAATTCGCCTGCGACCCCGCTCTACTCATACACCAATCATCTTTGTTACCGCTACAGGTCAGACCGAGATGGAACGAAGTAAAGGCTATTCATTCGGTGCTGTTGACTATATCTTTTCACCAGTGCCACCAGAAATATTGCGGGCAAAGGTCTCTGCCTTTATTGACTTATTCAGGATGACTAAAGCATTTAAGCGACAGGTTGAAGAACTAACTTGTGCTAACGAAAAGTTGATAGAGTTAGACAAACTGAAGTCTTCCTTTATCTCCATGGCCTCCCATGAGCTGAAGACGCCGATAACATCCATTATGGGCTTTGCTGAGTTGCTCTTAGATGAAGAACCAGATAAGGAATATCTCCAGATAATTTATGAAGAATCAGAAAGGCTTAGCAGACTCCTGAATGACCTCCTGGACATATCCAGAATAGAGTCGGGCAAGAAACAGCTCCAGAAAGAGGTTACTAATCTCAGAGAGATAACAGACAATTCTATTTTGAGGTTGAAGGAGGAGGCAAAGAGAAAGAATATAAGGGTGATAAATACAGTTTCAAAGGAGATTCAGGTTTTAGCAGACAAGGATGCCCTATCCCAGATATTGATAAATCTTCTTTCCAATGCCACAAAATATTCTTATAATGATAATGATGTAGCTATATCCTGCGAGCTTCAGGATAGGGAGGCTATAATTTGTGTGATAGACCAGGGGATAGGGATGTCTAAGGATGAGCTTTCCCACATCTTTACTGAAAAGTTCTACCGCTCAGAGAGAAAAGAGGTTCGTGATACTCAAGGCACAGGGCTTGGTCTCTCTATTGTTAAGGGTTTGGTGGAGCTTTCTTGCGGGAGATGCTGGGCAGAGAGCGAGCTTTCCAAAGGAAGCAGGTTTAGATTCACACTTCCTTTGGTTTGATGAAGGAATTTTAGATGATATGACAGAGAAAATATTTATGAATAAGGTTGCGGATGAGGGGGATATACTTTCCGTGTTTCTTTCTCTATTGGACGAAACAAAGGTTGACTACTGTGTTATTGGTGGCCTGGCCGTGAATGCCTACTGTGAGCCTGTGGTCAGTCTGGATTTAGATGTGGTAGTAGTAGCTGAGGCAATAGATAATCTGGTCAAATCAGCAGAGAGAATGTTTACTATTAAGAGATTCTCTCGCAGTATTAACTTGGAAAGCCCAGCCTCAGACCTCAGAATCCAGCTTCAAACCGACCCATCTTATCAGGATTTCATCAATGGGGCAGAGAAAAAGATGGTATTAGGGTATGAAATGAAGGTTGCAGATTTAGAGGATGTCTTGAAGGGTAAACTCTGGGCATATTCTGATGAAAAGAGAAGAAGAAGCAAAAGACAGAAAGACTTGGCGGATATATTTCGTCTGGTGGAGAGTCATCCGTACCTAAATAACCTATTGCCAGACTCTATAAAATGAATATTAAATAGTACACGGATGACACTGATGAGACAGATAAACACGGATACAGAATCTTTCTTAACATAAAATAAGGAATCCGCGAAAATCCGTTAAATCCGCGTCATCTGCGTGCTATTATAAAGGAAGAAATGAAGGATAAAGACTTATTAGGCAAGATGAAGGTTGATTTCCTTAGGGACCTTCCTTCCGAGATAGATGATCTGAAGAAAGACCTTGCCATGTTAAGGGATAAAGAGAAAGTGGTAGCTGAAAGGATAAAAAGGAGGGCACATTCTATAAAGAGCTGTGCCTCATTCTTTCCTGACCTTGAAAAGATAAGGGACATTTCCTATAAGATGGAAACCCTATTCCTTATGATTGAAAATGACAGATTAGAGCCAACCCATGAGATTCTAAGATTGACAGAAGATACAGGAGATATTATTATTAGGCTTGGAAAGGGAGAGGATATTGACCTCACCAATATGGAGGCTTTGTTTAATGAATACTTAAATAGCACACGGATTGAACGGATGGACACTGATAAAAAAATCCGTGAAAATCTGTAGCATCTGTGTTATCCGCGTGCTATTATATTTAAGGAGGTAGAATTATGGATTGGGGAATGAAGAATCGTTTGGGGAGGATAATTAAGGGAGGAAAAACAGTGATGCTTGCTATTGACCATGGTTATTTTCTTGGTCCAATCAGCAGGTTAGAGGATCCAGGAAAGGCTGTCAGCCCGCTTATTCCTTTTGCTGATGCCCTTATGCCAACAAGGGGAGTCTTGCGCAGTTGCATAGACCCAGAGGCAGATATTCCGATAGTTTTGAGGGTCTCTGGAGGGAATAGTATTGTTGGAAAAGACCTGTCAAGGGAGAGCACTACCACATCTATTGAGGAGGCTATCAGGCTGAATGTCTCGGCAGTTGCCTTTTCTATCTATGTTGGGGCAGAATATGAACACCAGACACTCATGGCTTTTTCAGAGCTGGTCAATCAGGCAGAGAGATATGGCATTCCTACCCTTGCTGTCACTGCCGTTGGAAAGGAGCTTGAGAAGAGGGATGCCAGATTTTTAGCCCTTTCCTGCAGAATAGCCGCAGAGCTTGGAGCAAGGTTTGTCAAGACCTACTACTGCGATAACTTTGAAAAGGTTGTTGAAGGAACACCTGTTCCTCTTGTGATTGCCGGTGGACCAAAGCTTGAGACAGATTTAGATGTTTTACAGGTGGTTTCTGATGCGATTAAAAAGGGTGCGGCAGGCGTTGATATGGGCAGGAATGTCTGGCAGAATGAACACCCTGTGGCGATGATAAAGGCAATAAAAGCGATTGTTCATGAAAATGTAGATGTTGCTGAAGCCCACAAACTCTTTTTGGCTGAAACTTTTGACACAGATTACACTGATAAAAGATAAAATTTAATTTTTTTGACACTGATTAACACTGATTTTCACTGATAAAAATTAAAAATTATGTAACACTTTAACTATCCGAAGAAGAGATTAACCGCAGAGCTCGCAGAGAGCACAGAGAAATAAAAACTTAAAAATTTTGTAAATTCTCTGCGTCCTCAGCGGTGCCCTAAAGGTGAACAATTGTCTTCTACTTCACTTGAGTAAATAGTTACAAAATTATCAGTGTTCATCTGTGCAAATCAGTGTCTAATTCCCCAAGATTTTGAGTAAATACGAAATTGGTATAGACATCAAAAGAATTGCGAATCGCGGATTGCGAATTGAAGGAGAGAAAATATGAAACTTGGTATAGACATTGGGGCGATTAGTGTCAAAACTGCTATTTTGGATGCAGAAGGGAATATCCTGTCTGATTCCTATACCCGTCATAAGGGTGAGCCTATTTCTGTCCTTACTTTGAAGATAAAGGAGCTTTTTCAGAGTGTCAACACTAATGAGATTGAAGCGTTGGGCATTACAGGAACAGGCGGCAAGGTTATTGCCAAATTTTTAGGAATTCCTTTCATAAACGAGGTTATCGCACAAGTTAAAGCGACAGAGCATCTGCTTCCTGGGACAGCTACCATTATTGAGATAGGTGGAGAGGATTCAAAGCTTATAAGCCTTTCTTATGATGGCCAGAGGTGCTTTATCTCCGATTTCTCTATGAATACTATCTGTGCCGCAGGGGCTGGCTCATTTTTGGACCAGCAGGCAAGCAGGATGGGTCTATCCATTGAAGAGTTTTCTGAAGCTTCCTTAAAATGTGACCATCCACCGAGGATTGCTGGTCGTTGTAGTGTCTTTGCCAAGACCGATATGATTCACAGTCAACAAGAGGGCTCAACCGTTTCTGATATTATTGCCGGGCTTTGCTTTGCCTTTGCCAGAAATTTTAAGTCTTCTATTGGAAAGGGAAAGGCCATTCTCTCACCTGTCTCCTTTTGTGGCGGTGTTGCCCAGAATAAAGGGATGATCAGGGCATTCAAAGAGGTTTTGGCACTTTCTGAAAACTTTATCATTTCAGAACACGCCAGCACAATGGGTGCTATAGGTGCGGCACTTTTGGCAAAAGACAAGGCTGACATAAGTAGGCTTTTCAGCTTTGTAATGGAGAAGGAGATGATAAAGCACCCTGAGCCTCTGATGGTATCTTCTGTAGATGAAACCAACAAGCATAAGACTTATCCTCTTAAGCAGAATCCAGAATCCAGAATCCAGAATCCAGAATCCCTTAAACAAAAGGTCTGGGTGGGCATAGACATTGGCTCTATCTCCACAAATGTTATAGCCATTGATGAAGAGAAGAATGTGGTAGCCAGAAGGTATCTGATGACAGCTGGTCGTCCAATTGAGGCTGTAGTTAAAGGACTTTATGAGATAGGCGAAGAGCTGGGAGATGTTGAGGTTGTCGGTTGTGGAACAACAGGCTCAGGCAGGTATATGAGCGGAGACTTTATAGGTTCTGATGTAGTTAAAAATGAGATAACTGCTCAGGCAAGGGCGGCCTGGGAGATAGACCCAGGGGTTGACACCATTTTTGAGATAGGTGGTCAGGATTCAAAGTTCATCAGCATTGATAATAAGGCTATCATAGACTTTGAGATGAACAAGGTCTGTGCCGCAGGGACAGGCTCATTCTTGGAGGAGCAGGCAGAGAGGCTCAACATCTCCATAAAAGAAGAGTTTGCCAAAGAGGCGTTTTCATCCAGGACGCCTATTCCGCTGGGAGAGCGGTGCACAGTCTTTATTGAATCTGATATTGTCCACCACCAGCAATTAGGGGCAGAGAGAAGGGATTTGGTGGCAGGTCTTGCCTATTCCATTGTCCACAACTATCTGAATAAGGTTGTGCAGGATAAGAGGATAGGAAAGAATATCTTCTTTCAGGGCGGCGTGGCAAATAATAAGGCTGTTGTAGCGGCATTTGAGGCTGTTGTGGGTAAAAAAATTACAGTTCCGGAAAACCACGATGTTACCGGTGCTATTGGTGTAGCTCTCATTGCCCAGGAGAATTATATGGAGTGCATTGACCATGTCAATGCACGCATCGTCACGGACGATGCACTCCAAAAAACACAAAAAGCACGCATCGTCACGGACGATGCACTCCAAAAAACACAAAAAGCACGCATCGTCACGGACGATGCACTCCAAAAGGACATAAACATATACGAGAATTCTCATAGAAAGAGCAGGTTCGAAGGGTTTGACCTACGGAGCCGAAAATACACCCTATCCTCCTTTGAATGTAAAGGCTGTCCAAACCACTGTGAGATAAAGAAGGTTGGTTTAGAGGATGATGAACCATTATTCTATGGGGCAAGATGCGAGAGGTTTGAGGTAAAAAAGAAAAAGAAAGCCTCCAATCTCCCTGACCTATTCGCAGAAAGGGAGGAGCTTTTGGAAAACATCTATCAAGATACAGAATACAGAATCCAGAATCCAGAATACAGAATCCAGAATACAGAATACAGAATACAGAATCCAGAATTCAGAATTCAGAACTCCGATTACCGATCACCGATCACCAAACCCCGATCCCCGATCCCCGAACCCCGAACCCCAGATGTCCCTACCATTGGCATCCCCAGGGCAGTTATCTTCTATGAATTATATCCCTTCTATAAGGCATTCTTTTCTGAGCTTGGTTTCCGTGTGGTCTTCTCTGAGAGGACAAACAAGGAGCTTATTCACCAAGGGGTTGAGAATGCCGGGGTTGACACCTGCTTCCCAATAAAATTAGCTTATGGTCATATCTTATCCCTTCTTGAAAAGGGGGTTGACTATCTATTTCTACCCTCCATTATCAATCTAAAACAAGAGAGCCCCTACTTTTCAGACTGCTACCTCTGCCCTTATGTTCAGTCTCTTCCCTACACAGCTAAGGCGCTCTTGCCTTTTTCTAAGACAAAGGTCTTGACCCCCGTAGTCAGGTTCAATCTAAAGAGCAGTCAAATAGAGCAAGACTTAGTTGACTTTGGAGAGACTCTCGGTAAGACTGCAAGTAAAATAAGAGAGGCGTATCGGGTCGCAGAAAAGACTCAAGATGATTTCAGAAGGGCGATAACAGAGAGGGGAAAGGAGGTTTTGGCTGGCTTATCAGAAGAAGATAGAGCCATCGTCATTATTGCAAGACCCTATAACGGCCAGGACCCAGCATTAAACCTTGAGCTTCCAAAGAAATTGCGGGATTTGGATACCCTGGCTATACCGATGGACTTTTTACCCTTAGATTCTGTTGATGTTTCTTCTGATTGGCCAAATATGTACTGGAGGCTTGGCCAGAGAATCCTTTCTGCGGCTGAGATTATAAGCCGTGACGGGCGGCTATTTGCCCTCTATCTTACAAACTATGGTTGTGGCCCGGACTCCTTTATTTGCACCTTTTTTAGACATAAGAGTTTAGGAAAGCCACACTTAGTGATTGAGGTTGATGAGCATTCAGCAGATGTTGGAGCAATAACCAGATGCGAGGCGTTTCTTGATTCCATTGCCCATTCTAAGAATAAGATAGGAAAAGAGAGGCATGTTAAAACCCTATCCATCAAAAAGGGAGAAAGGAAGAAGATTTACCTCCCCTTTATGTCTGACCATGCCTTTGCCTTAGCCTCTGCCTTTTCTGCCTGCGGTGTCCAGGCTGAGGTTATGCCTCCATCAGATGAGGAGAGCGTATTTTGGGGAAGAAAGCATACCACAGGTCGTGAGTGCTATCCAGCCATAATTACCACAGGTGATATGGTCAGGCAGTTAAAGAGGGGCGATTTTGACCCTGAAAGCTCCTGCTTCTTTATGGGTGGCTCTTCTGGTCCCTGTCGATTTGGACAGTATTCTATGCTCCAGAGGCTCATCTTAGATGATTTTGGCTATACTGATGTGCCCATCTATGCCCCTAATCAGGCAAAGAATTTCTTTGCTGATATGAGTATCGTTGGAAAGGACTTTGAGCGTCTTGCCTGGCGAGGAATTGTGGCTATAGATATATTAGAAAAGGCTCTTCGCAGAATAAGACCTTATGAGGTGGAAAAGGGCGAAACAGAGAGGGTTTATCAACAATATGTCCGGAGGGTGGCTGAGGCGATTAAAAATAGGGGTAACCTTTCGCGTCTGATGGAAGAGGCGGCTAAGAGTTTTTCCAGGATAGAAAGGAGTAATGGCAGAAGACCAGTGATAGGTCTTGTGGGTGAGTTCTTTGTCAGGTCGCATAGCTTCAGCAATGAGGATATTGTCAAGAAGCTGGAGGCTTTGGGACTGGAGGTCTGGTCTGCACCTGTGAATGAATGGTTTCTCTATAGAAATTTCAGGAGAAATATGCACTCTAAAATTTTTGGAGATTGGTCTTCTCTCCTTGAGACAACCATAAAAAACTGGGTGCAGGTTAAGGATGAGCATAAGCTATCCCATCCCTTCTGCGGCTCCTTAGAGACAATAAATGAACCATCAACAGATAAAATTTTGGCCCTGGCTGAGCCTTACATCCATAAAACCTTTGAGGGAGAGGCGATAATGAGCATCGGCAAGGCTTGCGATTTTATAGAAAGGGGTGTCTCTGGCTTAGTCAACGCCATCCCCTTCACCTGCATGCCCGGGACGATTGCTCAAGTAGTCTTAAAAAAGGTCTCAGAAGACTACGGCAACATTCCCCATCTCACCATAGCCTATGATGGCCTATCCCAGGCAAACACCCAGATACGCCTTGAAACATTCGCCCATCAGGCAAAGGAGAGGAAGGAGAGGCAGGGATAATTCATTGCAAATTGCAAATTTAGCATTTATCATTTCAAATTGAAAGATGAAGGTTGACAATATTTATATGGAAACCACTAAAATAGTTGACAATAGAAAATTAAAATTTTTTACCGCAAAGAACGCAAAGAGTTACACAAAGTTCGCCAAGAATTAATTTACAATAACCAATTGCTTTATTAGCTATTTCATTTTCTGTTATAATTTTTTCCCTTTGCGTCCTTTGCGATTTACTTTGTAGAGAAAATAGAGAGAAAATAGTAAACAGTTTACGCAACTCCTTTAATAAACGAGAAAATAGTAAACAGTTTACGCAACTCCTTTAATATCAGGCAGTTACAGATAAAATACCTTCTTTTTTACTTCCCGGAGAGGAGAAAGGGGGTCAAATCGAAGGGAAATAGGGGACAGTTACCTATTAAAAGCCTAACAAACCACTGAAGCTGACGGCGTTTCACACCACAGCTTAGCTCAATAGTTAGACAATAAAAAATAAGGAACAGAATATGCCAGAAATTAGTTGGTTTTTGGGTATTGTAATCTATATGTACTATCGAGAACATACACCAGCCCATTTTCATGCGGAATATGGTGAATATACAATAACTGTAGAAGTTGAATCTGGCGTTGTACAGGGAAAATTTCCAAGAAGAGCACTTAATGCAGTTCTCGACTGGTATGTATTGCACAAAGATGAATTGATGAAGGATTGGGAACTTGTTATAAATAGGAAACCATTAAACAAGATTGAACCATTGGAGTAAAAAAATGATACTATGGGTAATAGATGCAAAATATATTAGGGATTATACGGTATGGCTCTCATTTAATGATGGTGCGAAAGGAAATATTGATCTTTCATCTGAATTAGAAGGAGAGATTTTTGAGCCATTGAAAGATATTTCCTTTTTTAAGAAGTTTAAAATCCGTGGGCATACATTATCTTGGGATAGTGGAGCTGATTTTGCGCCAGAGTTTTTACGAGAATCTATTGTCTAACAAATCGCTGGACACAGTTAAAGACAATGTGATGAAAATACCCAATGCAAATCGTGCTGAAAAGAACAGAAAACAGTAAACAGTTTAGAAAACAGAGAAAACAGGAGGAGAAAACAGTAAGAAAACAGTAAAAGAAAACAGTAATAAAAGAAAACAGAAGAAAACAGTAAACAGTTTACGCAAGTTCTTTAATATCAAGCAGTTATAGATAAAATACTTCCTTTTTTACTTCCCGGGAGGAAGGAGTCAAGTCTTTATTCTTGATTAGGGAAAGTGGGTCAAATCTTTATTCTGTTGTTATAAAGTCAAATGTTATATTTAATTATAACGAAAAATGTTAAATTTATACACCATATACAACATACTCTCTTTGACTTAAAATCTTCTCTTTTCTCTCTTCCTTCTGCCTATTTTTGCTTCCTCTTAAAAGCATAGACTCTTTGGATGATAGAGTCTTTATATAAAGTAAGGACACGATCATCTTCAAGAATACATGCAGTTACCTTAGCCTTAGCAAAAGAGAATCTCGTTTTATCTCGGTAGTATCTGGATAATGTGTCCATTGACAGAGATGGTGTTCTTATTAGCAACAATCCTCTCTAATCTATTACAAAATATGGTATCAAGGTTAATCCCATAAAGCAAGGTTATATAGCTACTTTCAGCAAGAAAGGTGTATTTCTCATTACGCCAGGGCAAGAATTTATTAAGAAGGAACCGGTTAGCAGAATCATAATCTTTAATACTAACCATTAATGAGCCTGTCTTGAAAGAACTTGAAGGCAACCTCAATTCTGCCTTATTACCTTCGGTGAATTAGCGGTGATGAGTGTAATTCCCAATTCTTTCAAAAGAAAGCTTTATTTTATGCTCCTCCTTATCCTTAAAATGAAGGATATTAAGGTTATACTTATAATACAGGTCTTCATACAACCCTGCTATCACCTTGGCTTTGGCAGAAGGAATCAGATGCCTTTGGTTTTCTCATAATACCTTGTAATCCCATCTCTTTCATCCTCTTCTTAAGCCATTTGATGTGAACATAGCTTAAACCCAAAACCTCACTTACCCTTGCTAAAAGAAATCTTTCCCTCCAAAAGCTCTGTTGATACCTTATGCCTTTAATCTCTTCCAATGTTAGTGGAAACCTCCTTTCCTTATCCATTGTGGCAAATTTAATTAAAAGCTGAACTTTTGCAAATTTATGTAAGTAGCAACTGAAACACCACCTCCGGAGAAGAATTGACTGTTAATTGTTTCTGAACCCAATAGACCAAGGATCGAAGTAACTCATAGCTGGCTTGACGACATCCTTCACCAATTGTAT
>JAZDOR010000051.1:0-2570 GCA_043798435.1 bacterium | reverse complement strand
CCTCCATCACAGGCAAAGCTATGCAACCCCATCTTTGACCTCCTTCTCTGCGATTATCCCACTTGCCCACTCTAAGGTTTCTATCAGACGCTGAGCCTGTTCCAAGGTGAGTTCCGCACATAAATAGTGCGTCTGCTCTTCCTCTAAAACAATAACCGACCCCTGCGGCCTTGCCCGTAAGCCTAGAGCACTTAGGGATTTAGGCATCTTTGTCCTCCCCTATTATCTCCTCTTCTAGCTGTACATCCTTCCAGCGCCTACCACAGCCTTCCATCCCGAACTCTGGAGAGCCACACTGATAGACGCCAGTGGATGTATTGCACCAAATGAGTTTGTGCTGACATTCCTGCTCTGTAGTTTCAGGCATTTTTGACCCCCTTCTCCAATACCTGCTTCACACAGGCCAATGCTCCCAGTAGGTTGCCCTTTGCACAGGCCAAGGCGTACTCCTCAAAGAGCCTCGAAACGCCAGGCTTGGCCTTAGATGCCTCCATAATCGGATACGATGCCTTTGCCCAAGTCGCCAGGTCTGCGGGGACAGTCCAGCCACGACACACCCCCTCGTGCCAGACATCATTGTTTTCGTGCCAAAGAGCAATATCCATGTTACTGAGGTGCCAGGGTATATGTGTGCAACGTGGCCTCACACTGTCGTCGAGCAGGTAGACCTCACCTGTGCCACGACAGGTCTGATGAGGGCCATCAAAGCTCAAGCCAGTACCTCCACAAGCAAGACAATCCTTCTTCCTGTCCGCCAGTTCGGTTGCCAGGTTCTTAGGCATGGTCGCCTCCCTTTCCTTCAGTTCTTCGTGCCACCAACCCAATTAGTATTGTATCTTTTATCAAAGAAAATGTAAAATAAAGATTTCAAACTTTAGGCCATTTTCCATACTTCTTATGAAAATCTTCAACATCCAAATCCCACCTATCCTCATATTCCTGAGAACATTTGTAAAAGTAACATTGATGGCCACCAAATCTATTCCACTTCTTACACTTGAATAAACAAACCGGCCAAAAAATAATATGAATTATAAATAACAAAAACTCATAAGAAGTTGATCTTGGATATCCTTGAAGAACACTAAATAAGGCCCCACTTAATAACCATATAGAAATAAAGATCAGAATCATTTCATCTCCTTTGTCTACAGAAATGCGCAGCTGCAATAATGAAAACATTCTCCATTGATTTCTACTAGCTGACCGGCAATCGTAAAACTTTGATCTTTCAATCCCCCACAATTTTTACATGGGCTGGGATTTAAATCTATGGAAGAACTTAAAAGATATGAATTAGATGTAACATCAAAAGTAAAAAAATTTGGGGCTTCAATATTTATTTGTTTCTTTTTACTTAATAATTTAAGGAGATTGAAACTTTTCAATTTTTTCTTACCTTCCCGACAAAGTTAATGTGGACAAGTTCATCAATACAAACAATTCTCTCCCAGGACTCCATCTGATGAAAAAAGTCAGAATTGGAAATTGTTAACTGATGCTCTTCAAAGATATAGAATGGAAGACTTTGTACATTCTCTAAAGTATTTTTCATTTTCTTTCTTCTCTTTGGCCAATTGTAGGTGTGCTCTGGCGCCTTGTTATTTTATAAGCAGACCCCAGTGGGATTCGAACCCATGACCTTCTACTTTAGATGCCCTAGAAGTAGTTAGCTAAACCTTCCTCTAGTATTAACACCCTCTGGTATGTTCGACTAGCTAAGTCATTCACATTTTGCCAGTAGGTAGATGCTCTACCGCTGAGCTACAAGGGCATGTGCCTTATAACTCCTCAGCCAAACTCTTTGAGAGATTGAACCCACGATCTCTCTTGTTGCCATTTGCCCACTATTTCCTAGATTGAGCTTTCTCTCTGTAAGAACTTGTCTGAGTTGCTTCGAAGACAATCTCAGTAGTAATCTTACAGTACCTTATATATTCAGGCAACCTTCCTTCAGTATAGTATCTGAGCCCAATTTCCAACCACCTTTCCACTCCTATCCAGGAGTAGAATTGCTCAGACCATTCATAAATGTTATCCTATTGGACCTATCATCTATGAACCCACCACCTACTATACTTAGAATATTCAGTTGTTAAGGTATTCTCTAACTACAAATATATTATAATCCTTTTGAAAGAAAATGTAAATAGGCTAATTGAAGTATGAATCATCAATTTCTTTACAGAGTTCTGAGATGCATTTTAGCGCAAGATCATAAGATTTATGATGACCAATTGCTAGAGCTGTCTCACAAGTTACTTTTCCAAGAAACTCCCTCAATTTAGATTTATAATCTACTTCTTTTTCTACACTAGGAGACCTCCATCTTTCTTTCCAAACTTCCCATGCCCAATCTCTGCAGGCTGTATCATCAGCACCAATTTTCTCAA
Source organism: bacterium (assembly GCA_043798435.1). Lineage (GTDB taxonomy): Bacteria > UBA9089 > UBA9088 > UBA9088 > JAGUXG01 > JAGUXG01. The sequence goes on along the minus strand of JAZDOR010000051.1, from coordinate 177 downwards.
AAGTTTTTCCCCAATGACTAAGCGCATCCTCAAACATTTCTTCTGAATTTGAAGAGTCTATAAGTTCATCCATTCCAGCAATAGCTTCTCGGCACATTATGTGCTCTTCTTTTGATATAGGTGTAAAAAGTCCATATTTCATGCTAATTCCTTTTCAAGCTCATCCAAAACTGATTG
>JAZDOR010000039.1:0-9527 GCA_043798435.1 bacterium | reverse complement strand
GCGAAGTATTTGATCTTATCTTCAGAAATAGGTTGCATACATATTATATATCGGCATATTATGTATAAACCTTAAGTATTTTTTCAAAAGTTCAAAAAGTTTAGCTAATCCCTATTGTAGGGTGCGAAATATGGGAAATATATATATTGACTCTCTTTCTTAAAAGAATTTACAATAATATAAATGGCTAATCTTAAATATAAAAGGGTGCTTTTGAAACTATCTGGAGAGGCTTTGCAATCAAAAAAAGGATATGGAATAAGCCAGGAGGCAGTCTCCTCTATCTGCCAACAATTGAAAGAGGTAAAAGGGCTTGGTGTAGAAATAGCCATAAGCATAGGTGCAGGAAACATCTTTCGGGGAAACAGTGAAGGAAAGGATATGGAGCGTTCCTCGGCTGACTATGTTGGAATGTTAGCCACCATTATGAATTCCCTTGCCCTTCAGGATGGATTAGAAAAGATGGGAGTTCCCTGCCGTGTTCTATCCAGCCTTGAGGTAGCAAAGGTTGCTGAGCCTTATATCAGAAGGAGGGCAATGAGACATTTAGAGAAAGGCCGAATAGTGATATTTGCAGGCGGCACAGGCAATCCATTTTTCTCTACAGATACTGCAGCAGCTTTGCGGGCTGCTGAAATCAATGCCGAAATCCTCTTAAAAGCAACAAATGTTGATGGAATATATAGCGGTGACCCAATGAAAGATCCATCTGCCAAAAGATATAATGAGCTTTCATATATGGATATACTGAGGGATGAGCTTGGTGTGATGGATGCCACGGCTGTATCTCTCTGTAGAGAAAATCATCTTCCCATCCTTGTCTTTAGCTTATCTTCCGGAAATATCAAAAGGGTGATTATGGGAGATGATATAGGAACAATGGTAAGAAGATAGCATTCAGCTATCAGGTATCAGGAGTCAGGTCAATAAAATACCTGACGACTGAAACCTTTTAAGGCATCAGCTGTCGGCTATCAGGTATCAGGTCAATAAAATACCTGACGCCTGAAAGCTATTTTAAGGAGGTAGCACAATGGAAAAGACAGTAAGAGAAACAAGGGAGAAGATGGAGGAGATAGTGAAGGCAACTGAACATGAGCTTTCAACTGTAAGGACTGGCAGAGCATCTCCTTTGCTTCTTGCCAACATAAAGGTTGAGTATTATGGCTCATCAATGTTAATCAATCAATTGGCTTCTGTCTCTATTCCTGAGGCAAGGCTTATCCTTATTCAGCCATGGGACAAAAAGTCAAATGACGCTATATGCAAAGCGATTCAGGCGGCAAATTTAGGCATATCTCCAAATACAGATGGTGAGGTGATCAGGGTTCCTATTCCTGCCTTAACAGAAGAGAGAAGGCATGAATTGGATAAAATGGTGAAACATAAGGCAGAAGAGCATAGGGTAGCTATAAGAAATGTCCGCAGGGATATAAATCACGAGATTGACGGAATGAAGCAGAATAAAGAGATTTCAGAAGATATGAGCTTTAGCATGAAGGATGAGACTCAAAAGCTTGTTGATGAGTATATTGGTAAAATAGACAAGATTTTAGTAGAAAAAGAGAAAGAGATCCGCGAAACTTGATTATATAGGAATTTCCTTTTTGTTCTGGCTCTGATAGAACCTTATATTTCTTGCTACTTGAAAGAAATATCTTGAAACCAAAGGAAAAAAGAAATTTTACCACCAAAGAGCTACAAAAAAATAAAGGGGTTTTTTAGAATGAGGTAGAAATGTCAAGAGAGTCTTTTCAGAATGCTATCCAGGAGCTCCAGACAGAGCTTATAGAGATGGGAGAGATGGTCAACAAAGCCATAGAGCAGGCTGTTTTGTCGCTGAAAGAGAAGAATGTGGAAGCCGCAGAGAGGGTAATAGCCGATGACATCCTCATCAACAGGAAGAGATGGGATATTGAAGAAAAGTCCCTTGCTCTGATTGTTACCCAGCAACCTGTAGCCGGAGACCTCAGAAAGCTCATCTCCCTTCTAAACATCATTGTTGACTTAGAGAGAATGGGCGACCATGCCGAGGGAATAGCCAAGATTACGATAATGATTGGAGACAAGCCCCATGTCAAGCCGCTTATTGATATTCCTAAGATGGCTCAAAAGGCTACTGAGATGCTAAAAGGTGCCCTTTCTGCATTTTTGAACAATAACGCAGAGGAGGCACGTAGAATCTGCAAAGAGGATGATGAGATAGATATGCTCTATGAACAGGTTTACCATGAGCTTCTATCTTTTATGATTGAGGACCCAAAGACTATCACCCGTGCCACACATCTAATCTGGGCAGCCCATAACTTAGAGAGGATTGCAGACAGAATAACAAATATCTGCGAAAGAATCGTCTTCCTTGTTACTGGAAAGATGGAATCTATGGATGTTTCAAAGTATTAGCTAACCTCTTTTCGTGACTATTTACCCATCTGAAGTGCAAGGTAATCGGTTATCGGTAATTGTTTCTCTTACCGATGACTGATGACCGATTACCAAGACTCTACTTCAGATGACTAAAGTGTTACCTCTTTTCTTATAAACCCACATCAGTCCATAAAGGGTGAGGTGCGGATTTATCTCATCCAACTCTTCGCAGAAATTGGATATTAGCGAAGAAATGCCACCTGTGCCAATCACCATAGCTTCTGAACCAAGCTCTTCTTTTATCCTTCTTACCATTCCATCTACCTGAGCCGAGAAGCCATAGAATACACCTGAAAGCAAAGCCTGCTCAGTATCCTTTCCTATACAAACCCTTGGAGGTTTAAGCTCAATCTTAGAAAGGAGTTCACACATTTCAATAAGTGCAGAAAAGGATATTTCAATCCCTGGTGCAATAGCACCCCCAAGATAAACCCCATCTTTTGAGATGACATCAAAGGTTGTGGCTGTTCCAAAGTCAACAATAATGACTGGAGGCTGGTAAAGATTTTTTGCCGCTAACACATTCGCTATCCTATCCTGCCCAATTTGTTTAGGGTAAAGAAGGTCTGTCTCTATGTCATCAGGACTCACAAAATAGAGAGAAATTCCAAGCCCCTTTACCTCATCTATAATACTCTGAGTAACAGATGGAACAACAGAGGAGATACAAACGGCTTTTACCTTGTTTGATACCCTTTCAAAAAGCCTATTCCATTCTTTTGTGGGAAAAGAGAACGAAGAAACAAGCCTCTCTTCCTCAAAGATTCCACAAGATATGTTTGTATTCCCTATGTCTATAGCCAAAAACATCATAAGCACCTAACTCCTTTTAATCCCCACCTTTCCCTTCTTTTTTGCTGAGATATAGATATACCCAAACAAATCAGGTTTGCAAAAAATTGTGTTCGTTTATGGTTCTGAGGTTCACGGTTCAAGGTTAGAGAATAAGAGGATTAACCGTGAACCTTGAACCCTTTAACCTCTGAACCTGAGTAGTTACTTTTTTGTAAACCAATTTCTTTTCGGTATAGAAACCTCTAATGCAGGTCTTTCTGTTATATCCTTTCTCCCCAAGATTATGAGTAGTTACATTGCTACCAATACCCTTTCTATTCCAGCCAGGTCTTTGATCATACTTATCAAGCTAAAGCCCTGCCTTTTGGCTATTTCTGAGATAGCCTCAAATTGACCTGCGCCCATCTCTAAAAGAAGGAAACCATTACTGGAAAGAAAGGGCTGGGACTGGGAAAATATCTTGCGATAGAAGGAAAGCCCATCAATCCCTCCATCAAGAGCTATTTGTGGCTCATACTTCAAAAGATTTCCTCTTTCTACATAGGGAGGGTTGGAGATGATAAGGTCAACCTTATTCTTCAATCCAGAGAGCATATCAGACGCAAGGAAGAAGACCCTTGCTTTCAGTCTATCTGCATTCAGTCTTGCTATTCGCAAGGCAGCCTCCGATATATCTGTGGCGAAGAGCTGGGGCTGGTTCTCTAAGTATTTTGCCAGAGATATGGCTATTGCCCCAGAACCCGTTCCCACATCTATGATGGTCGGTCTATTCATCTTAGAGGCTAAAGATATTCCCGCCTCTACCAATATTTCTGTCTCAGGTCTTGGAATTAGAACATCAGGTGTGACCTTGAAGGAAAGCCCCATAAACTCTTTCTCTCCCACAAGATAGGCAACAGGCTCACCTGCCATTCTTCTTTCAATAAGCTCAAAGAATCGGTTTTGAGTCTCAGAGGATAACCTTTCATTAAGTTTGATATAAAGAGCTATTCGGTCAATACTTAAAAGGTGAGCCAGGAGAAGGTCACAGTCAAGCCAGAAGCTTTCAATTCCTGTTTGCTGAAGCTCTTCTCTTGCCCTGTATAGAGCCTCTTTTATAAGCATAGAGTCGTTTCTTTAATCACATTATAAGAGTGCAAAAACCTTTCTTTCTCTTCTTCTGTGAGACTAATCTCAGGATAAGAGATTATCCCGCAGACTGCAACCTCCACTGGAACGCTTATACATATCCCGGAAAGCCCATTCCAATTTTCTATCAGAGAGGTTAAGGGGAATATACCCTTTTCATTATTGGCGATAGCCTTGACCACATCAGCCACAGCCAGCCCAACAGCCCAGCCTGCACCTCCTTTCTTCTTTATCATCTCTGCCCCAGCCTTTCTTGTTCTCTCTGCTATCTGCTCGGGAATATCGCCCAGGAAGACCATAGAGTCTCCGTGTTCACCGATTACCATAGCCTCAGGTTTTAAGCCTTCTCTTATCAAAAAAGACCTGAGTCTTATTGTATCTAAATATGTCCCCAAGCCAAAACACTTATTTGGGCTAAAACCTGATAGCTTGAGAGCAGAATATGTAAGCACATCTACTGGATTTGTCACAACAAATATTAGGCAGTCTTTGTTGTATTGTTTGATGCTTCCAATAATCTCTTCCATCAGGCGTGAGTTCTTCTTTATAAGATCAAGCCTGCTCTCCTCCGGCTTTCTCCGTAAGCCTGCTGTAATGATAATCAGCTCCTTATCAGCAAGCTGCGAGTAATCTCCAGTCTTTATCAAGGTTTTTGTAATGGTTACCCCTTGACTTATGTCCTCTGCCTCTCCCTCTGCCAGCTCCTTATTTACATCTAAAAGCAGAATCTCTTCTGCTACGCAAGATGTAGCAATAGCAAAGGCAGAAGCCACCCCAACCCTTCCAGCCCCAATTATTCCTATCTTCATTTCTTCCTCCTTGTAATAGCTTTCAGCTTTCAGTTTTCAGCTATTATGCTGACGGCTGAATGCTTACTCTACACATCAAATATCACCCTTGTCTCCCACCCATCTTCTTTTCTTTCTATCTTGATAAAATGGTAGGTGACGGTCTTTATCTCAGCCTTAAGCTCGTGATGTTCTTTTATCTTCTCTCCAAGGCACAATACCTTGACGCTACTTCCAGAAAACTCCACAGAGAATTCAGAGAAGATATACCCCTTTGTTGTATGCCAGTAAAGGAGTTCAGAGAGCATATTTACCAAAAGCTCCTCTCTGTCTACCCCAGATGCTTTAATCTCTATCTCTTCATCTGGCATCACATCCTTGGGGTCTGCCAAAATAGAGAACATACCAAAGGCAGTGTTGGAAAATGCCTCCTCCTCTGTCTTTCCAAAGCCACAAACCCCAATATCTGCTGTGTGGTCAAATACCTTGAATCTCATCTAAAACAGAATACAGAAGACAGAATACAGAATACAGAATACAGAATATTCTGACTCCTGAATTCTGACTCCTGAATTCTAATTCCTGACTCCTGAATTCTGACTCCTGAATTCTAATTCCTGACTCCTGAATTCTAATTCCTGACTCCTGAATTCTGAATTCTAATTTCTGGATACAGCTAAACACGCATATATCCTTGTTACCTGAGCCTCTGTCTCAGTCAATCTGCCATTATTATCAATGATAAACTGAACCCTTCCAGCCCTCTCTTTATCTTCTGGATGAAACCCCATCCTTTGCTGAACATCCTTTTCATCCCAGCCTGCCATTTTAAGTCGCTCAATAATCTTCTCTCTTTCTGCACTGACAAGGATAGTTTTATCAACCTTTATTCCTGTCTCTATCAAGAAAGGGGCGACAACAACTATCAGCTCCTTCTGTAAGCCCTTTATCTCTGCCTCTATCTGGGCCAAAATTTTGGGATGGGTAATCTGGTTGAGCCGCAAGACCTTTGCTTTATCAGAAAAGACAATACTCGCCAAAGTCTTTCTGTTGATTCTTCCGCCTTCTATTATTTCCTCGCCAAATTCTTTTGTCAAAGCAAGTTTTATATCACTTTCCTCTATCACCTTATGGCCTACAGAGTCTGCATCAATCACACTTGCCCCTAATCTTTCAAGTATCTTTGCCACTGTTGTCTTTCCAGAACCGAACGAACCAGTTATTCCGATTGTCATTTTGGTATAATGTTCATTATACCTGATTACACAGATTTTAGAAATGATTACACAGATTTATCAATCTTTATGTTCCATAATCCAGAGCAATCTGTCTCTTAATCTGAGTAATCAGACATTCTCATTTTTATAGAATGTCTTATATTCTAACAAATAATTATTGACAAAAGCAAGCATTAGCTGTAAGATACTACACTATTATGAGAGCAATGATTATGGCCGCAGGTTTGGGAACAAGGCTATATCCTATAACCAAGGATATTCCTAAGTGTATGATACCCGTAGCCAATCTCCCTGTAATGGAGAGGGTGATTCAAAGCCTTGTAGCTTCCGAAATTCGTAATATTATCATTAATCTGTATTGGATGAAGGATTATGTTAAGGATTATTTTGGAGATGGAAGAAGGTTTGGGGTGAAGATTGCTTATTCTGAAGAAGAGAGCCTTCTTGGAACAGCAGGTGGGGTAAAAAAGGCATCCTGGTTTTTTGATAATGAGACAACCATCGTAGTAAGTGGAGATGGGATTAGCAGTGTCAACCTCTCTGAGTTGATTGAATCCCATCAGAATAACAACGCTCTTGCCACAATAGCCCTCTCTCCTGTCTCTGACCCATCTCAATATGGGGTAGTAGTTATTGATGAAACAGGCAGCATCAAACAATTTCAAGAGAAACCGAAAAAGCAAGAGGCAAAGAGTAATCTTGTCAACACAGGGATATATGCCTTTGAAAGAAAACTTTTTGACCTTATTCCAGATAATGGTGAGTATGACTTTGGACACCAGCTTTTTCCTCTGCTCTTAGAAAAACGCCTCCCTTTTTATGGCTACTATTCTGAAGGTTACTGGAATGATATCGGTGCCCTTAATGTTTATATTCAGGCTCAGATAGATATTCTTATGAGAAGGGTAAACCTTCCTATACCAGGAAATGAGACAAGATCTGGAATATTTGTTGGAAAGAACACATATATTTCTGAGGATGCAGAGCTTATCCCTCCTGTTGTTGTTGGCAATAATGTCCAAATCCAAAAGCATACAAGGTTAAAGGGGCCCATATCTATTAACGACAATTGTAAGATAGAAGAGGGGGCAAAGATTGAAAGGAGTGTCCTGCTTTATGGCGTCTCTATTGGAAAGAATGTAGAGATCAAGGAAGGAATTATAGGCTCTGGGGCTATTCTAAAGAATAATGTTATTTTGAAAGGAAAGAATACTGTAGGGGGATTTGCTGTTATCAACGAAAGTTCAATTTTACAGGAGAATGTAATCATAGACCATAAGATTGAGGTTCCAGAGAAGACAGATCTCACCGAAAGCATACTAAGGGGCTGTTAAAAAATAAGTGCTACAATTTTACGCCGAAATTTTCGTCAAGTGCAAGGAGAGAACGAAGGAGCATAGTCTTGAGCTATGTGACTGAGTGAAAGACACAGCAATTGACGAAAGGATCAAGTAAAATGTAGTAGTTATTTTTGGACAGCGACTAAGGCAAATATAGCCTTTCTTTTCTATACCTGTCAAGATGTTTTTTGATGCAATCTTGATGAAGGAGGTAATCGCTGCGGTAGTGTAAGAAAAGGAGATATGGGGAAGGTTAATAGAAGCCAGAATTCAGGAGTCAGGAATCAGAATACAGGAGTCAGAATTCAGGAGTCAGAATATTCTTAATTCTGTATTCTGGATTCTGGATTCTGTATTCTCTCTCGTTTCCCCATTATCTCCTTATCCCCTTACACTTCTGATGCATAGCCTGAACGGTTACTGAAGGAAAAAAGTTGTGGTAGTAGATGCCATGCCTGTTTCTAAATCGCAGTCTATTTTTTTCTTGACCTTCTTCTTTTTTCTCCATACATTTATGTATCAGTATTTACTGAAAAATAAAAGAGCCTTTGGGCTAATTGCTAAATTTAAGGTGAAGCAAAAAATGAAAAGCTGGATGATTACTTTTTTTGGGGGAATCTTTATTGTTGGTAATATTGTTGGCTACTCTGAACTGAACCTCTCTGAAAACTATGTGGAAAAGGTTGTAGTCCATGCAAAATGGGGAAATAAGCGTGGAGAGATTGGATTGATTGAAGAGAGACATGATGGCAGTAAAGATATTTATCGTGAAGGACCTCAAGATTTTTTTGTCAGAGAGAATGATATTTATATATTACCCCTTGTGCTAGTTTAAAACACAAGGCTCTTAATTTCAAGTAACGGCCGATTAAAGAGTTTATTAATATAGATACCAATTGTATATGCAGTTATTTTTCTGACTACTCGTGATATTAAACCAGAGAACATTTTAGCTCTGTTCTTTGAAATATTGAACTGGTCTGTTAGTTGACTGAACACAGTCTCTATTATCTTGCGAGACCTTGAGATGAAAGAATTTAACCATCTTGAGTTCTTTTCTTTTTGATTCTTACGCTTGTGAGTCAAAAGGGTTATGTTTCTTGTTCTCTTGAGCTCCTCTTCCTGGTCTTTGTCAATATAGCCTTTATCACCTATTAAGTTGATATTCCAACAGTGATCCACTAAGTCCCAGACTAACTTCACATCGTGATGGTTAGCAGGGGCTATTGAAAACGATAAAGGAACCCCTCCAGCTGATGTTGTAAGATGTATCTTAAACCCATATACTTTCTCCTTCTTGCTCTCACATACACCAAAAGCAGCTTCTCCAGAAAAAGAGCGACATCTTCCTGCTCGGGCATAATGGCAGACAGGCAAAGGCACACTATCAACTATTTGGATAAAAGGCATTACACCTGCCAGTTCATCTCGAAGATTGCACCGTATCTTGTCAATAATCTGGGTTAGATCTTTTACCCTACGATTATACCTCGATCTTTCAATGATCTTTGGAAACAGATGCCTATGATTCTTGGTGACATAAGGTATCCAGGCATTCTCACTATCGTTTTTTGTAAGCTCTGCCATCAATGCCAAAGTGATTACCTCACTATCACTGAATTCAGGCTCTGGACCTGATGCCCTAAGTTGAGAATAGCTATTTACTATTCCCTTGCATTGGTCATCTACCAATGTATAAACTGCAGTAAACATGGTTTCTATGTCATTCATGATTATCCCCTCCTATTTAGATAATCGGCATAAAAACCAAAAAGCTTTAATAAAATTTTATTTTAACTAGCACAACGCGT
>JAZDOR010000036.1:0-2781 GCA_043798435.1 bacterium | reverse complement strand
AAAACTGATTATAAATGAAGAAATATTTTAGACACTGATGGACACAGATGAACACTGATAATTTTTAATTCTTATCAGTGAAAATCAGTGTAAATCTGTGTCAAAAAATATTAGTCCTCCCCAAAATTATGAGTAGTTACTTTTTTAGTAAGCATTCAGGCAGTGCAATAAAAGGAGATATGGGGAAGGTTAATAGAAGTCAGAATTCAGGAGTCAGAATACAGAATTTAATATTCTTAATTCTGGATTCTGTATTCTGGATTCTCTCTCGTTTCCCCATTATCTCCTTATCCCCTTTGTAAAGATTTATGCAACATACTATAAAAGAAGAGATAGAAGCAAAACTATCTGAGGTTATCAAAGAAAAATACCCCAAAGAAGCAATCCCCTTTCCTTCTACAGAGCCAGAAAAGAACCCAGCCTATGGGGACCTATCCGTAAACACAGCCTTTGCCTTATCAAAATCCCTAAAAAAACCTCCAGAGGAAGTGGCAAAGGCATTAGCTGAGAGCATTTCTGGAGGAATCATTGAGAAGGCAGAACCAGTAAAGGGCTTTGTCAACATCTGGGTATCTAAAGAGCGACTTTGCTGCCTCCTGCCAGAGATAGAGGAAAAGAAGGATAGTTTTGGCAGATCAAATTTTGGCAATCAAAGAAAAGTTCTTTTGGAGTTTGTCAGTGCCAATCCTACAGGACCCCTTCATATCGGGCATGGAAGGGGTGCGGTCTATGGAGATGTGCTGGCAAATATTTTATCCGCATCAGGTTTTCTGGTAAGCAGGGAATATTATGTGAACGACACAGGCAACCAGATAGAAACCCTGGGTGGGTCTGTCAAGGCAAGGTATCTTGAAGCTTTAGGCGAAAAGACAGAATTTCCAGAAGAAGGTTATTGCGGCGAGTATATTTCAGATATTGCTAAGAAGATACGAGAGAATGAGGGAGAGCAGGCAAGGGATAAGGATGCAACCTATTTTGGAAAGATAGCATCCAAGATACTCCTTTCTGAGATACAGAAAACCCTCTCTGACTCCTCTGTCTATTTTGACTCATTCTTCTATGAGTCGCAGTTATACGAAAGAGGCGGGGTAGAAAAAGTGCTTTCTGACCTTTCCTCTGTAACCTACAAAAAGAATGGGACTTGTATCAAGCTTCACGCATTTGATAAAATACATTTAACTGACTTTGCCTCTATAACCTACAAAAAGGATGGGGCTTTATGGCTTGCTACATCAAAGCTTTCTGATGAAAAAGACAGGGTTCTGGTGAGGGAGGATGGCAGACCAACATACTATGTGGCAGACCTTGCTTACCATAGGGATAAGCTGGAGAGGGGTATAGACATGGCTATCAACCTATGGGGGACAGACCATCACGGCTATGTGGAAAGGATAAAGAGCGGCTTGGAGTTTTTGGGTCATAATCCAGAGAGGCTCAATATTATTCTCTATCAATTGGTCACGCTAAAGAGGGGTAAAGAGCTTGTCTCTATGTCAACAAGGAAGGGTGAGTTTATCACCTTGGATGATGTGGTAAGAGAGGTTGGCAAGGATGCGGTAAGATTCTTTCTCCTTATGCGAAAGTCCGATGCCCACTTAGAGTTTGACTTAGAGTTAGCTAAGAAGGAGTCATCTGAAAACCCTGTTTATTATGTCCAGTATCTTCATGCCAGGTGTTCAAGCATATTAAGGGAAGCAGAGCAACGAGGGATTCCTTTCATTTCAGCAGATAGTGATTTGTCTCTTCTTTCCGAGCCAGAAGAACACAGACTGATGGCAAAGATTAGCCTCTTTGGCGATGAGATAAAACAAGCAGCTAAATTCTACCAACCCCATAGAATCCCCTTATATCTTATGGAATTGGCTGGAATCTTTCATAACTACTATCACCACCACAGAGTTCTCTCCGAAGACAGGGAGCTTTCTAAGGCAAGGCTTGTGCTGATAAATTGCGTCAAGACTGTAACCAGGAATGGACTCACCCTCCTTGGCATCTCTGCCCCAGAGAAGATGTAGACTTAACACGGATTTTTATTACTTCACTCTCGTCAAGAAAAATCCAACAAAATTCACAGATTACTGAGGATTTCACAGATGTAATCAGAAGACAGAAAACAGACGACAGAATTGAAGGTTTAAATTGCGAATTAAAGATTTTAAGAAGAAAGTTGACAGCTTTAGTTGCAGTCAATCACCAGAAGGACGGGCCAAATGGACAGTAAAAATGTTAGCAGATGAATTGGTTAATTTAGAGATAAGAAATAATATTCCGTCACGACTAAGGTGGACGGGTTTATCAAGACCATTTGTCCTCTTTTTTTAGATGCATTCTTTCTGAAAGAATAGATCTAAAGACCTATAAATTATCCTCCTTTTCTTTTTATATAAACTTCCTCATATTTCACGCTTCAATAGAGTCTTTCGGTGAAAATGTTGTCTTTAGACCACGACCTCTACCATTACATACTTACCTTAATTCCATTGCCTGATAAGATCCCTGTGAAATCATTACTTGTAAACTGTTTGCTTGATCCAAGAGTTAAATATGTCTGGGCGCCCTTAAAATAAGTGCTTCTTCTAAATGCTTCAATACAGAAATAAACATCTAAGGAATTGCTCAGTCTTAAGACACGCCATAACAGCTAAACCAATCAATAATGGCTACAAGGTATAAAAATCCTCTATTCTACGAATGTAAGCAATATCAGCACTCCATTAAAAATTTGTAACTATTTACCCAATTGAAGTGCAAGAAAAGAATATAAACCACGGAGGCACAGAG
>JAZDOR010000023.1:0-27369 GCA_043798435.1 bacterium | reverse complement strand
TCTCGCTCCTCTTTCCATAGAGGTTGATGTATCCAGAAAGCAGGAGAAAGACCTCTTTCCAGTCAGGGTCATAAGACTTATCCTTAAGATACTCAAGATATTTATTCTCTTTGTAAAGGGCTACTGCAGCCAGAAATTCCTCAAAGGTTCTGTGCATAAAACTCCATTTATTTCCACCCCTATCGGTAAGAAGCTGGGTTGTTTCAGTGAGGTAGGAGAAGAACTGCCTCCCTTTTGAATCATCGCCCATAATCTTTATAATCTTATCCCTGAGTTCATCCCTCTTTATCAGCCCGGCAGTCTCTTCGTGCATTTCAAGGGCTAATTGGGCAAGTATCCTCTCAGCCTCCTCATACTCCATAATAGGCTTTGTTCTCTTTCCTCCACTTAAAGGCTTGATGTATGGCCATCTTTCAAAGAGGATCTCGCAGCATAGTCGATAGAGCTTTGCCTTAGATTTTGGCAGCCTTCTGCCAGTTGCGGAGATAGAACATATAAGGGTCAAAAGCAATGGGTTTCTGGCAAGTTGCTTTGCCTGAGTCTCCTTCAGGGAGTCTATGAGAGAATCTGCCTCTATAGGATTTTTTATTTCACCAAACCATCTCTTGATAAACCCCTCTATATCCTCATCATCCAATTCAGACAGGGTATAAACCTTATCCATAGATGTTATCTCTGTGAAACCCATAGGACGGCTTGTAACCACAAACCTGTTCTTACTAAAGGCAGAGATGAATCTGGCGATATAGTCAGCCATCTCAAACCTGTCTTGTTTTTCAGGGAGTTCATCAAGTCCATCCAAGAGAATGAGGCAGTCTCCCTTTTCCATCTTCTCTTTCAGAAATGAGGGAGAGAGTTTTGCCCCAAACTCTTCGCCTATTCCGAGGATAGCATCCAAAGGCGATATATGCCCATTCTTCTCTCTCTGGATATACAAGGCAGAGATAGGGAGGAGGATTGGAAGAAACCTCTTATCTCCCAGGCCGTTATCCACGATAGCTCGTAAGCCCTGAGCGTAGATGAGAAAAAGCCATTTTAAGAGGGTCGTCTTTCCAGAGCCTGGGTCCCCAAGGATGGTTATATGCTCCTCCTTCTTGAATATCTCAGAGAATGTAATAGGGGCAGACTCTCTATAGGTCAACCTTGATATTGCCTCTGGTTCAGCATCAGACTCCTTTATGTGTAGATCAACCATTCTCTCTCTTTCCTTGAGTTTTAAGGGATAGAAGAGCTTAGTTAATTCAAGTTTAGGTATTCCTTCAACAAGGGATGGGAGTCTCTGATAAAAACCCTTAACATTATCAATGAACCTGCGATACCCAAAGGCAGGGTCATGCTCGTTTTCGGGGGCTTTCTCTTTGGGATAAATGAAGGCGATTGTTTTATCCTTTGCAGTTGTCCCAAATATGGCAAACCTTTCTCTTTGCTCATCTGAGAGGCTGTCGTAGGTATCTTCGGTGATGAGAATGGAGTTTTCTGGGGCATCAGACTTGATATGACCACCGAATGAGATAAAATCATCATCCATCTTGCCCAAATCTTCCTTATACACAGCCAGGCCAGAGGCTATGGAGATTCTTGCCAGGACCTCAACCTCTATGCCTGTCCTTATAGTGGCAATAAAGTTGATTGATTTCTTGAGAGCCTCTTCCTCATTATTAAAAAAGAAGGTAGTGCCTTCGCCTTGCCACCCACACCTTCTTTCACCAAGCACCCTCTCTGCGGCCCTACGAAAGAAATTTTTTCTTCTTTCTGTCTCTTCCTTCCCAACCTTCTCATAGAGAGCGGTTGAACCAACCATATCAATAGAGACCGCAGAAAGCCAGACCTTATCGCCTTCTTTTATATCTTGCCAGTTATCCATTTTTCGTATGTGTTTAGTATTCTGAACACGAATAGCACGAATAAACGAATTACACAAATAAAAATCTTTTTTTAACCACAAAGAACACGAAGGACACAAAGATTTAGAGAAAATTTTTTAACTTATCTTTACTCTGTGCTCTTCTCGGTACTTTGTGGTTCAATAATAATTCATTCGTGCTATTCGTCAATTCGTGTGATTCGTGTTCTCTTTTCACAATGCTAAACGGTTACCATTTTTCTTTGCCAAAGAAATACTCAAGATAATTTTTATCTGTAAACGCTTGGTATTAAAGCAATTGCGTAAACTGTCCCCCTCTCCTGATTCTTCAAGTTTTTAGAAGTTTTTCTATTGTTTCGACAAACTCCTTTGCTTCCTCAAGGGCTTCTTTGGCCTCGACTTGAGTAAATTCTTTTGCTCTTTCGTAATCTGCTTCTAATCTTGCCTTCTCTATACGCTTGAACCATCTGGAGTATTTTCTGTCCAAAATATCTTCCTTAATAAAGTGTTGACTGAATAGTCTTAAGGTTCCACTATGGGATTTGGGACGAAGATCTTTGGTTAGTAATAAGGCATCGGCTGCATCTAAAAAGGCATAATAAGACCTTGAGATTGAATCCCGAAATTTCTCTGCACCAAGAAGGAGTTCAGCAGAACTGAGCCGTTCATAACTGCTCTTCATATACCCTTCTATAAGGCTTTTTAGATCCTCCTTGCTTCTTCCGACTTCCATATAGTAATACCCTCCTCAGCCACATTTAGCATAAAATTTGTCTTTAGCTTATTCAAGCGACTAAATTCTTCTTTCTCAAAAACAAGGGCAGAGAAATAAGGCTCGTAATCATACTTCTCCATCATCTCCAATTCAAGATCAACTATTATATCCTCTGCTTCCCTATTCTTTTTATCAAGAACCACCAATAAGTCAATATCAGACCCCTTATGGTCCCTACCAGTTGCCTTTGATCCGAATAGCCTGATTTCAATTATCTTCTTTCCCAATCTTTCTTGAAGTTTCTGGCTGAACTTTTCTATCAAAAACAAAGAGGCTGATTTTTTCACTTAGATTTCTCCTTTAAGTAGCTTATTTTCTTCTGATATCAAAAACATTTATATTTTTCCTTCAGAGAGCAATTTGTTTATGGTTTTGATTACCTCTTCAGGTATTTTCTTTTTGACTTCTTCTTCCGTACCTTTTATTTTTTTAATTCCACTTCCGAATATGATTCTATCTCCCTTGCGAACTCCTGCAGTTACATATATTCCCTCTTTACATCTTCCATACTGACCACAAATGACAATATCGTCATCAAGGACAGAACCTTCAATCAAAGTGAATCTTTTTTCAATGTTTTCATCACTGACTACAATACCAAACATCGATATGTCTGTATCTGTTTCTGCTGCCCCATAGCCTATATAGGTCACTCCAGCACCATCACCAATTGCTAAATCAATAAGTTGCTTAAGTTCAAGTCCCTCAAATTTCAGTTGTTCCAAAGAATAATCTAATCCATTATAAGTAACAGTTCCGCTTTCAAAACCATACTTTATAATCCAATCACAGGCACTGAGATTTCCAGACCTCTGGGCAAAGACATCTACATCTGCAGGACTTATACCTTCCTTAAATTCAGTTCTACCTGGATAATTCTTTATCTCATACCATTTATATGTTAAGCATGGAAGTGGATTGTTATACTTATCGTATCCCTGAGCAATAGCAAAATATGGATACCCAGAAACTATACTACTTGCTTTGGGAATCCTTCTTAGTGTACAAGAAGCTACCCCGTAATCTCTCAATTCTGTGGTTATCAAACCAGCTATTTCCTTACCCAGATTATTATCCCCTGTAAAATTGTCAAATGGCAATACTGTCATCCTTTTCTTTGGAGCAGATACAGTTACAGTAATTGTTGCTTGTGGCGTATTCCTAACTTTTTGTGTTATTTGTGAAGGAATCGCAATAGTAGGTTTTCTCTCTTTAGGTGGAATTTTCTCTTTTGGAGCAGTTATAGTCTCTTTATTGCTGATTGGCATTTTCTCACCTATTTGTTGTTGCTTAAATTTTGGCTCAAGGAAAAGCAGGATTAAACCACCAATTACAGTAATAATTACACCAACAAGGATTGTTCCAAGTGTTTTACCAATTTTATCTCTTTTAATCTCTGGCGGTAGATTGGGATTGTCAATTTTGATTTTTGATGGTAGTTTTGAATTACCAAAATCTTCACCATAGACATTGTAGATCTCAAGCACCAGTCCATGTTTTACCTCAAACTTACCCAGATAATGAAATAGAGAGTCGTATTCTTTTTTTACCTCGGATAAGGCGGAAGCGATTACTTTGGAGGCTAAGATATGCCCAGCTTCACCGCAATCCATTACCCTCTGAGCAAGGTTTATTCCACCACCGACTATATTTTTCTGCTTGTTTATGTCCTCTACAAGATAGACTGGACCTGTATGTATCCCCATTCGCAAGGGAATCTCTGTATCCTTTACCTTTGGGGCTATCTTTTTGGCAACCAATAGAGGAGATTCAGGATTCTCAAGAAAGGCTATAACCATACCATCACCAGTAGGCATCATCAACTTACTTTCATCTGGCAGACAATCTGTGACAATCCGGTTAAGGGTCTTTATAGACTCTGCCTGCTGATCAGCCTTGAGCTTAGAGTATCCGACAATATCCATAAAAAGGACATGGGCTTGCCTCAGTTCTGGCTCTTTTGAGAAAGGTTGTTTTGGTTCCTTCTCATCAGCCAGTTGATCATGGACATCACCACCTGCCTGAATAATCTGCACATTCTGGCTGTTCGCAGTATCTATCTTTTGCTGAATATCTGGATTTTCTTTCATGCCATGTAAGGATTATTATAGCTATTTAGCCAACTGAAGTAAAGACTAACCATAGAAAATAGTCATTAGTCATTGGTATAAGAAATTTTTTACTAATGACAAGTGACCAGTGACTAATGACTGTGACTCATATTCTTTTCTTGCACTTCACTTACAGTAAATAGTTGCCATTATCTCTTTGCCAAAGGGATGACTAAAATTGTCTCCTCTTCCTCTATCCTTATCTCGGGTTCGACATTCAGCTTTCTCATCTCAGAGAATATCATACGAATGCCCAGCCCTGCTTTCTGGACATACTGTAGCTTTTCCATAATATCAACAAGCAAAGGATTGCGGTGCACACGAACCCCCATCTTCATTTTCTCTATAGTAACAGTATTTGGTGGTCGGCCAGGGCTTGTTATCTCTAATCTATCTGTAAAGAGAAATATTCTGACACTTGCTCCTATAATAGTGTAATCACGGTGAACCAGGGCATTAACCACCCCTTCTCTCAAAACCTTCTCCGGGATAGGCCAATGCCTTTTTTGCTTGAGTCCTTCAATAGATTCAGGTATAGAAAGGTTGGTATAGATAAACCTACATACATCATTTATATTGTCTGCTAAAGTATTGCTCAACACCTTTCTGTCTAATATTTCGTCAGTTGCACTTTTTCCTGAAAAGGCGACAAATACGACTTCCGCAGAAGGGAAAACATGAGCAGGTTCTCTGCCAAATAGAAGGATACCGCCAACTGTGCAGACCTTTCTTCCATCCTCTTCAGATAAAATATTTGTATTGACCAGGATACGAAGTGTCTCTTCATTATCAAGTCCAGCAAGCTCTATTCCTCTTGAATCTAAAAAGTATTTGCTCAGCCTTGAATAGTCTAAATCCTCCGGGGAGGATGTCAGAAGTCCACATTCATCATAATGGAGAAGACCTGATGCCTGATAGATCCTGCGTAGTTCCTCCCTTGTTGCCTCACGATTGGTGCTTCCGGCACGCACATAGTAGGTCTTGCGTTTATTCTCCTCTGTGTAGTATGGCTTGTCTATCCCCAATGGAACCTTTATCACCCCTACCTTAGAATCTCCAAAGAACACCTCATAATAGTCAACTATGATGGAGGGCATAACCTTCTCCCGAGATATCTCCATCACCCATTCCTCAATCTTTGCTCTCTTTAGACCACAGATATTACCCCTATCGTCTATCCCAAGAAGGATAAATCCCCCTTGCCTATTCGCCATGGACACAATCGTCTTAGCTATCTTCTCAGGAGCTACATTATCTTCCTTAAACTCCACCCCTGTGCCTTCGCCGTTGGCAATGATCTCTTGCAGTTCTTCTCTTCTCATAAGCCTATTTTATCCAAAAGCCTTCAATTTGGCAAGGATTTTATTCTTATTAAATCGTAACCGTTCAGGTAGTGTAAGAAAAGGGGATATGGAGATTAAGGAGATAAGGGGATAAAATTTTGAATTAAAAATTAAGAATAAATAATCTCCATATCTTTTCTTATCTTCTTATCCCCATTCTTACACTCTTTGATGAATAGGCTGAACGCTTACATTAAATCTCTTTACTTAAACAGTAAACTTGAAGAATCCTCAGTTCGTCATAACTGATGTTGCCGCCAAAGGAGTCAAAGACTGGTTTTAGATATGCTGTGCCGAGCTTTTCAAATGCCATCAGAACAGCGGTTTGTTGCTCAGGGGGAAGGGTTGAAAGTGTTAGTAACCCATCGGATCTGAGGCCGTAACCTTCCTTAAGATACTCAAGCAAATGATTCAGGACTGTGCCCTGCTTAATATCAAAGTCTGCCATAATCTCTTCTACAGTTTTACCTGCATTGAACTCCTCGCCGACTATGATATGCCTTTGTTTTTTAGTAAACCCTGATCTTTCCCTTCTCCTCTTCTTTGGTCGCTGGTCAATCTGGTGATCATAGCAATATTGACAAATAATATCCAAGAATATCTCCCCATACCTTTCAAGCTTTTGGAAGCCAAGGCCATAAATATCCAATAGGCTTTCTTTAGATTGTGGAAAATAGACTGCCATTTCAATCAAGGTTTTATCAGGAAAAATCACATAAGGTGGAAGATTGGCTTTATCAGCCAATTCTTTTCGTTTCTTTCTTAAGACCTCAAACAGAATATGGTCATATTCCTGTTCTGCTTCTATGGTTTTTGCATAATCTACATCCTCTTCTTCAAACATACCCAAAACAGCCTCTCTGCCAGCAAAGACATTATATGCCTTCTTAGTCAGTTTCAGTCCCCCAAATTCCATATCCTGGGTCATTAGACCCTTTTGGATAAACTGCCGCGAGAGGTGAAACCATTGTTTCCTTGAATAATCCTTTCCGATGCTGTATGTTGACAGATTTTGATGTCCAAACTTCAATATCTTTTGAGATTGTGAACCCCTCAAGACATCAATAATATGATTAGTGCCAAACATCTCATCGCACCGCTTGACGCATGAAAGAAACTTCTGGGCAGGGATAGTAATATCCACAAGATCTCTTTCTCCTGCCAGGCAATTGTCACACATATCGCACTTCTCTTTTGAGTAATCCTCTCCGAAATAGGTCAGCATCGGGATGCGGCGGCAGAGATCTGTTTCAGCAAATCGCAATAAGGCATTAAGCTGGATATTGGCTATCCGTCGTGTATCTTCCTCTTTCTGGTTGATAAAATACTTGATCTTCTGGATGTCAGCATAGCTGAATAACAAGAGGCAATGCGACCTCAATCCATCGCGTCCTGCCCGTCCAATCTCCTGATAGTAACTCTCAATATTTTTGGGTAGGTCATAATGAATAACAAAGCGGATATTCGGCTTATTTATACCCATCCCAAAGGCTATCGTAGCCACGATAATCTGAACATCATCCCTGATAAATAATTCCTGATTCTGCATACGCTCATCATCAGTCAACCCTGCATGATATGGCTTGACAGAAAAATCCCTTTTTTTCAATTCTTCATAAAGTTCATCCACCTGGCTTCTGGTAAAACAATAGACAATCCCTGATTGCTCTGGATATTTTTTAAGGAATTCAATTGTCTGTAAGAAAGGGTTGATTTTTGCAATGACCTGGATAAACAGGTTTTCCCGATTGAAACTGGCGATAAATTCGTTTGAAGAATTGAGGCTTAAGCTCTTTTTTATATCCTCCTGAACGGCCGGTGTGGCTGTTGCTGTGAGGGCAATACAGACAGCAGAAGGGAAACGACCCCTCACCTCAACAAGCTTTCTATATTCTGGCCGAAAATCGTGTCCCCATTCTGAAATACAATGTGCCTCATCTATAGTCAGGCAATTGACCTGACAAGATGAAAAAAGCGATAATGTTTTTGGCATCAACAAGGTTTCAGGAGCAAGATAGACCAACTTGATCTCGTTCTTAATTATTCGCTTAACATTCAGGTCATATTCTTGATAGGATAAAGAGCTGTTCAAAAATACCGCTGGCACACCGAGCTCTGTCAATTGCTGCACTTGATCCTTCATCAATGAAATCAAAGGCGAGACAACAACTGTCAGCCCATTAAAAATAAGGGCAGGGATTTGGTAGCAGAGTGATTTTCCACCACCTGTTGGCATAATCACCAGGGTATCATTCTTCTTGAGGAGATTCTCAATAATCTCCTCTTGAAAAGGCCTGAACTGCTCATACCCAAACACACTTTTCAGGATAGTTTTTGCTTTATTCATTTCTTTTGCAATTGACTGAATTTACTGTGGTGTATCATAATCCATTATAATGAAAGGCTCAACCTTCTTTCTGGATATATTCATCACCCATTCCTCAGGCACAGCTTTCTTTAGACCACAAATATTACCCCTGTCATCTACCCCAAGAAGGATAAACCCGCCTTGCCTATTCGCCATGGACACAATCGTCCTGGCTATCTTCTCAACTTCTACATCATCCTGCTTAAACTCCACCCCTGTGCCTTCGCCGTTGGCAATGATCTCCTGCAGTTCTTCTCTTCTCATAAGCCTATTTTATCCAAAAGCCTTCAATTTAGCAAGGATTTTATTCTTGTTGTGATTTACTTTGTGCCCTTTGCGGTTACTCTGTATCTGAATTGGTCGAGAACCATTTTTTTGAATTGACAAGACTCTCTTTTTATAATTATAGTTTTCTTTGAAATGTTTATCAACATAGGTTTGATTTTCCTCTTTCTTATGGGAGAGGTGGTTGGAGGATTAAACGAGCTTACTAATCGTTATGAGATAGGAATGGAGTCATTATCCCAGCAAGGAAGGGATAGGGTGCTTGATAAGCTCAAGAAAGAGGTTGAAAAGAGACCTGGTTTAGTTGATTTGCACTATAAGTTGGGCATAGAGTATAGCCGAAGAGGAAGGCTAAAGGAGGCTGTAGGCGAATTTAATCAGGCATTGAAGATTAATCCAAAGCATATTAACTCTATCCTGGCACTGGCTGAGATCGAGCTGAGCATAAGGAATGTTGAATGGGCTACTAAAAGATGTGAGGAGGTCCTAAGGCTTGATAAAAAAAATCTTCCTGCCCATAACATCCTTGGACAGGTATATCTATTAAAAAAAGATCCATCAAAGGCAGAGGAGGAATTCAGAAAGTCTTTAGAGATAGATCCAGATAGTATTCCTGCCCATCTTCTCCTGGCTAACCTTTATAATCTTACCAAAAGAAGGGAAGATGCTATTTCTCTCTACAAAAAGGCTCAGAAGATAGACCCAAAAAATGAGGCTATTTATATAAATTTGGGGTATACCTGTCTTGACGCAGGGCTTAATGATGAGGCTATAGTTGAGCTAAAGAAGGCATCAGGGCTTTCCCCTAAAAATCCCACAACTTATGATGGTTTAGGAATAGCGTATCGCAGAAAGAATGATTCCAAAGAGGCTCTAAAGTGGTTTAAGGAGGCTATTGAAACAGAACCAGGGTTTATGTTGGCATACGACCACTTAGCCACCATTTATCTTGAAGAAAAAAAGGTAACGGAGGCTATTAAGATTTATAAGGAAGCCCTGAAGATAAATCCGAATATACCTGCATTTCACCTCAAATTAGCCATGATATATGAGAAAGAAGGGGATAAAAAGAAGGCAATTTCAGAGTATAAACAGACCATTTCTAAAGACTCAAAGGCTGTTCTTGCTTATAATAATCTGGCTTACATCTATAGTGAAGAGAAAGATGAGCTTGACAAAGCCCTCTCTTTTGCAAAAAGGGCAAAGATGCTGGCAGAAAACTCAGGTGCAGTGACAGATACCTTAGGCTGGATTTACTATCAAAGAGAAGAATATGATATGGCTTTGGAGACCTTAAAAGAGGCAAGGAGGCTGAGCCCCAATGACCCTATGGTCGCCTATCATTTAGGTCTGGCTTATTTGAAGAACAAGATGAAAGATGAAGCAAAGAGAGAATTTTCTGGGGCTCTCAAGCTAAACCCCAACTTTTCTAAAGCAGAAGAGGCAAAAAAGATGATTGATACGGAGTTACATTCAAAATGAATCTTGGAGAAAAGATCGGTCTAATTATTTTGGGATGGCAAACCTCGTTTAGAATGCTGAAAAAGCATCCTCTTATTATTTTGCCTTATATCTTCCTTTCCTTAATAGAAGCAACCTTACTTATCCTTCTGTATCTTGCTCCCCAGCCACCTGTTTCTACCTTCCTTGCCCCTCCCATTAAAGCGTTCTTTGGGGAGGCGTATCTTCATTATCCTTCTAACCTTCTAATCCTTCCAGCACTATTTGATTATTCCCTTCTCTTTTTAACCATTATCTTTGGGGTAATGATAAATGGAATGGTTGTGGGAATGGTGAGTGATGCGCATGAGAAGAAGGGTCTCTATCTATTTGCTAACCTTGCAAAGGCTATCAAAAAGTATCCTGCGCTTATTCTTCTCTCTTTATTTATGGCTATATCTGCCTATATTATCTTTATCATTCCAAAGATGCTTATTTTAGGATTTTACACGCATCAGATGGAGACCATCTTTCATCTCAGCCAATGGCGGGTTCTTCAGATAGCTCTGGGAACAAGCTTTTTTTTCTTTCTCATCCTTGACTTGCTTTTTGCCTACAGCATACCGGTTGTAATTATTGAAAACAGAGGTATATTCTCTGCCATCAAAAGGAGCTTTTCTGTCAACAGGGGTATACTCTTTTCCACCTTTTTTCTTGTTCTTATTCCAACCATCTTCAATTGTATAATACTCCTCTTAAAATTAAAGATTCTTTTCTTTATGGAGATGACTTTTCCTGAGATTGTCCTCTTCATTTTAGGAAGCAGTATTTTTATAAAGATATTCACTGAATACCTTCGTGTATCTTCTATCGCCACCATTTTTCTCTGGAGAAAAGAAAATGAGACTACTTAGAAAAAGTTCCCTTTGTCTCCTCCTGCTTTTTCTTATAGGATGCGAGGGAGAGTATCAGGCAGAAAGGAGTTATTGGAAGGCAAATAGACTGTATACAAAGATTGCCAAAAAGCCGAGGCTTGCCAAAGAGAAGGATTTTCAGAAGGCAATTGGTGAACTTAAAGGGGTTATTGCCAAATACCCAAACTGGCAAAACACCCCAGAGGCTCAGCTTATGTTGGGAAATCTCTGTCTTCTTAAAAAGGATTATAAGACAGCAAGGAGAGAATTAAGCGAGGCAATCAAGAAATATCCAAAAGAGGTTGGAGTCTGTGCTGAAGCTCAATTTCTTATTGGTATGTGCTATGAATCTGAAGGAGAATGGGAGAAAGCCCTTTTAGAGTATCAGAAGGTGGAGAGCAACTACCCTTATACATATCCAGCACTCCAAACACCCCTCCAGATTGCCCACTATTATAAAGAACAAGATAGAAAGGCAGAGACAGAGGGTGCATATCAGAAGGCGGTGATGAAGTATATTGAGATTATCTCTAAGATACCAGACAGTAATCTGGCTTTAATGGCTCAGGACCTTATTGTCAACTGCTATTTAGAACAAGAGAAATGGGAGACGGCTATAAAGACCCTTGAGACGATCTCTTTAATTTACTATGGAGCAGAAAGAGGGGCAAATGCTTTATTCCAGATAGCCTTCATTTACCAGAATCAATTAAAGAACCCTGGGGAGGCAATCAAGCGTTATGAAGAATTCCTCGCCCTATACCCCAACCATAAGTTTGCAAAAAAGGCTGAGATGGAGTTACTATCATTAAAGATAACAACTCCAAACATTAGAAGATGATACCCTTTGAAGCAAATATAGAGATTAAGGAGATAAGGGGATAAATTCTAAATTCATTGCAAATTGCAAAATTAGCATTTATCATTTCAGATGGCTAAACTATTATCATTTTTGATTGTCGGGCTTGTTATTGCCTGCTATTATCCAACACTTTTCTGGATGAAAGAGAGGTTTTTAGAGCCAGAATCTTATTATACCCATGGATTTCTGCTCCCTTTTATCTGTCTATTTCTAATCTGGCAGAAGAAGGAGAAGCTAAAGGCTTTGCCTGTTATCTCTTCTAAATGGGGATTGGTCCTCTTTTTGGCTGGACTTTTTATTCATATCTTTAGCCTCTTTCTTAAGATAAACTTTCTCTCAGGCTTTTCTTTAATAGCTGTCATCTTTGGTCTGGTCCTATATTTCTTTGGAGGTAAAATCACCAGAGAACTATCTTTTCCCATCCTCTTCCTTATCTTTGCTATCCCGCTACCCTCTGGATTCACGATAGCTTTAGCCTTTAATATGAAACTTTGGGCAACTACACTTTCTGTAATGGTAGCTAAGGCAGTAGCTATTCCTGCAGTTCAGGTAGGTTCAGACATCATCCTTCCCAATACCTCTCTTACTGTTGGATATGCTTGCAGTGGGCTAAGGTCTCTCATCTCTTTAACGGCTATGGCCACACTCTTTGCCTATTTTCTCCGCACATCCCTTATTAAAAGCCTCATCCTCCTCCTTTTGGTCATTCCTCTTACAATCATCTCAAACCTCTTAAGGCTACTCTTTCTTATTTTTATTGCCTATATCTATGGCTCTGAAGTAGCGGTAAGCGAACCTCTTCACACCATCTGTGGTTTATCTGTCTTTGTTGTTGCCTTCTGGGGATTGCTGTGGATTGGAAATCTTCTTGCACCTAAAGAGCAAACTTGAGTGTTTAACCCTTTTTGAACACCTAAACAGATACCGATTTTTCTTGTCCTTTCTTTTAATTGGCATTATAATTAAATTAATGCAGAGAGCAATAATAGTAATATCCTTTTTGATTGTAACCCTCTTATGTGTCATCCCTCTTTCTTCTCCTGTTAAAGAATCTAAGGAGGGGAAACTAAAAGGCTTTCCTGTAGAGATTGGCTCCTGGAAAATGGCTAAGGAATTGCCAATAGATGATCTCACCTACAAGATATTGGAGACAAAGGCTATTCTTTCTCGAGTGTATGCCAATCCCTCTGGAGAAACAGTCTATCTCAGTATAGTTTACAGCGATAGCAACACAGAGGCTTTCCATCTGCCTGAGGTCTGTTTGAGGGGCTCTGGTCTTCAGCTTATAGACCAGGGTATTGAAAGGATTCTAATAGATACAGGGGAATTAAGGGTCAAAAAGCTGTATGGAAAGAGGGAGGCAGAAAGTGATGAGCTCTTCCTTTTCTGGTATACAGCTAAAAGAAGAACTACTCCAAATTACTACTTGCAACAGTTATATTTAGGCTGGGACAAGTTGATACATCGAAGGTTTGAGGGAGGTCTGCTTAAGGTCTCTACTTCAGTAAAAAGAGGAAACGAGGATAAAGCATTAGAAAGAAGCAAGGCATTTATTAAGGAGCTTCTTCCTCATCTACGGGGTTATTTATGGGAAGACTCATAATTACGATAGCATTTTTTTCTGGTATACTTTCAGCCCAGCAGATACAAAACAAGGCTGTTTTGACTGATGTCAAGGTGGAGACTACACAAGATGTAGACAGGGTGATTGTGGTTACTGATAAACCGCTTGAAAACTATACCTCTTTTTCTCTCCCTGAATTTGGCTTTATCGTCTTATATCTTTATAATACCGTTGATGGATGGTCTCCTCATCAGATGGAGGTAAAGAAGGGTGTGATTGATAATATTCAATCTTTGTATGAGGAGAAGCTTGAAATTACCAAAATAAGAATTGGTGTCACCGAATTATTGCCATTTGAGGTTACAAAAAAAGGCAGTGAGCTTATTTTAGATATCAAAAATCCTTCTGTCAACAAAGCTAAGGCTAAAGAAGAGCAAAAAACAAATGTAAAAGCTGAAAAGGAGCAAAAGGCAGGAGTAGAGGCTGAAAAGAAGCAAAAAGCAAAAGTAGGGGCTGAAAAAGCAGGAGTAGGGGCTGAAAAAGAAAAAGAGGTTGTTTCTGAAAAAGAGGGTGAAGGAGAGGGGGTGTATCTTCTTGGTCCTGAAGATGTGATGGAGATTATCATCTGGGAACACCCTGAATTTAGTACCAGGGTTGTTATTGATCCTCTGGGCAATATTCCTTTTTCTCTCTTTGGTGATGTTAAGGCAGAGGGATTGACAAAGGAGCAGTTAAAAGATGAGATACAGGGTATGGTGAGTAAGTTTATAGATGACCCAAATGTTTTGATCACAATTATAGAATATAGAAGTAAATATGTCAGTCTCCTGGGTGAGGTGGCAAGACCTGGTAGATATGCTTTGAAGAAGAATGCAATAACCTTGAGTGAGGCTCTATATTTGGCAGGTCTGCCAACCAAAAAGGCTGCCTTAAAAAGGGCGCGGTTGATCAGGTGCAACTCTAAAGGTAAGGTTGAGATAATAGATATATCCAGGATTTTATACAAAGGGGATAAAGAGAGTGATATTAAGCTGTATTCAGATGATACCCTCTACATTCCAGCTGACATTCCAAGCAAGATTGTTGATAAGATAGAGAAGATAACATCACCCATAGCAAAAGCCCTTTTTCTTGATCAGTTGTTTGGCAACCTATCAGGAAATTAATAACTATGTAACCGTTCAGGTAGTGTAAGAAAAGGGGATGTGGGGATTATGGAGATAAGGAGATGGGATAAAATTTTGAATTAAGAATTAAAAATTAAAAATGAATAATCTCCATATCCCCTATATCTCCTTATCCCCCTTCTTACACTCCTTAAAGTGTTGTGGAGATTAGATGGAAGAAAATATTCAGCTTAGTATATGGGATTATATAGAAGCCTTCTGTAGGAGAAAATGGTTTTTCTTTCTGCCATTTCTTCTCATCTTCTCGGTAGCAACTATAGGAAGTTTCTTTCTTCCCAGGATCTACTGCACAACAGCTATTCTCTTTAAGGAAGAACAAGGGTCCCTTAATCCTTTGGTCAAGCCATCCCTTCCTCGTTCTTCTGGTGAGTATAAGGAAGAGTTGGAAAGTCTACGGCGACAGATTCTTACCTGGGTTCGCTTACAGGAGGTGGTAGAAACCCTCAACTTAGACAGGGGGGTAAAGAATGAAGAGGACCTGGAAAGGTTAATCTTATCTATTGGGAAGAGCATCCAGATTGGAATGAGCAGTCCACAGATCATTCATGTCTCCTGCGAGGATAGAGACGCAAAGAGAGCTCAATTAATTGCTAATACTGTGGCACATCTCTTTGTTCAACAAGACATCTCCCAAAAAGAGTCTGAAGCTGATGAGGCAGTTGAGTTTATTGAAGGTCAGGTAGGGATATATCAGAAGAAATTGGAAGATTCAGAAGGAGCCCTGCAAAGATTTAAGGAGACTCATTTAGAAGAACTGCCCGGGGAGACAAATGTAAGTATAACACAGCTGATTGGATTTCAGACAACACTTCTTGAGACTGAGTTGAATTTAGAGGAGGCAAGAAAAAAAGGTGAATCACTCAAAAATCAGATTGTAAAGCAGAAGGAGTTTATCTTAGCAGAGATTGAAGAGGCAAATCCAGTAATTAAACTACTGAACTCTAAATTATTTGAGCTTCAAATCAAATTGACTGAGCTTAAGGCAAAGAAGTGCACAGAAGAGCATCCTTTAGTGGTTGCCATAAAAAATGAGATGGGGGAGGTAGAAAAGAGGCTTCTTTGTGAGAAGGAGAAAACGACTGCCAATGAGAAAGTGGAGGCTGACCCATCTTATCAGAGTATAAATGAGAAGTTAAGTGACATAGAGATAAAAATTGATGGATTGGAGGCAAGAAAGAAGGAGTTGTTGAGACTGATACATGAATGCCAACAAAAGGCAGGAAATGTTCCAAAGGAAGAGAAAGAGCTTGTGCAGTTAACCAGAGATAGCGATGTGAACAAGAAAATACATAGTATGTTGCTGGAAAGGTTAGAGTCAACAAATATCTCTAAAAGATTGGATACGAGTGAAAAGGGAAAGAGATTCAGGGTGATCGATCCTGCCAGGGTTCCCTTTTCTCCTATAAAGCCAAAGAAGATCCAGATTATATTCTTGGGGTTGGTAATGGGCATAGGGTTAGGAATAGCAGCAGTCTTCTTAGCGGAGTATAGTGACCACTCCTTCCGTAAGGTTGAAGAGGCAAGAATTAACTTAGGGTTTCCTGCCTTAGGCTCAATATCTCGAATCATAACCCAGCAAGAGGTGGCAGAAACAAGGCGCAGCAGAAGAAGGGTCTTTATTTTGAGCACCACCCTATTTATCTTGACTATAGCATTGATAGTCCTTATCACAAGGTTAATATGAAAAAAAACAGATTAAATCAGATAAACCTTCCTTATATGGTTAATGTTAATGAAGGAGGAATAGATAAACGGATTGTCGCCTCCCATAATCCCGATGCTCACATCTCTGAAGAGTATCGTGCCTTAAGGACAAATATCTTCGGCCTGAAGAAATCTTCTGGTTTGACATTGGTCATAACAAGTGCCCTCTTTAGAGAAGGAAAGACCATTACAGCCATAAACTTAGCTCTAACTTTAGCCAAAGAGCCTGACCTCAAGGTGCTTCTCATAGACTCAAACCTGAGGGACCCACAGGTCCACAGCTTTCTTGATATAAACTCAGAACCAGGTCTTACGGATATGCTCTTAGGAAATAGGGATGTTCAGGCAAAGATAATAGAAAATTTGTCTGTGCTTCCTGCAGGAAGAAGGGTTTCAAATCCCTCTGAGTTGCTCAGCTCTTCTGAAATGAAGGTGCTTATAAAGGGATGGCAAAGCCAGTATGACTATCTTATCCTGGATTCACCACCAGTAATAAGCTATACAGATGCTGGAATATTGGGTGGTGCATCCGATGGTGTAATATTGGTGGTTGCCGCCCTTAAGACACAAAAAGATGCTGTCTTGCATACTCGCTATCTCCTGGATAATGCTAAGGCTAAGGTCTCAGGGTTTATTCTTACAAAGACCGAATCCTTCATTCCAAAGATGCTCAGGCAGTATTATCATAAGTTTTAAGGTAAGCGTTCAGATAGTGTAAGAAAAGGGGATATTGAGATTATGGAGATAAGGGGATAAATTTTGAATTAAAAATTAAGAATTAAAAATGAATAATCTCCATATCCCCATTATCTTCTTATCCCCCTTCTTACACTCTTTAATAGATAGGCTGAACGGTTAAGTTTTAAGATGAAAAAATTAGTCTTGGGTTTGTTTATTTTTACACAAGGTTTTTCCGCCAGTTTTACAGATATTACTGATGAGGCTGGATTGAGCCTTGGGTGTTTATCTGCCTCCTTTTCTGATGTAGACCTGGATGGGAATGAAGATATTCTCATCCTTACATCCGATGGTAAGCTCAAGCTATACAGCAGCGATGGCAAGGGTAAATTTTCTGATGTCACCCCATCCGTATTCTCCTCAGCAAAAGGAAGCTTTGCTCAGTTAATTGATATAAGTGACGATGGCTATCCGGAAGCGTTTGTCACGGGTTCAGAAACAAAGCTCTATCTAAATGATGGTGATGGAAATTTTACTGATATTACTGACTCTGCACAATTAAAAGGTGTTGAAGCAGACGGTGCAGCCTGGGCAGACTACGACAGGGATGGAAAATTGGACCTCTTTACTTTCTCTGACAAAGAGAGCAGACTTTACAAAAATGAGGGCGTATTCAAAGATACCACCCTCAGTGCCAATTTAGGGACAGCCTCGGCTTATGGGGCGGCATTTGCAGATGTAGATAAAGATGGTTGTAGCGACCTTCTTGTTCTTGATGGAGAGAATACCCTGTATAAGAATATTGGAGGAAGTTTCACAGCCTGGACTAAGTTGGGAGATAATTCTGCTTGTGCCTGTGGCTTTTTTGATTTAGACAATGACTTAGACTTAGACGGCTTTCTTATGAATACAAACTCTATCACTATTTACTTAAATGATGGCTCAGGAAGCTTTACCCAGGGAGCTTCGTATCCCATCTCTTTGTCCTTAGAAGGGTTCTCTTTTGCTGATATAGACAACGACGCTGATTTGGACCTATACCTTGCTTTGTATGATAGAAAGGGAAATATATTCTATGAAAATGATGGAACAGGGAGCTTTACGCAATCTGTTGTTGGGGCAGAGTATAAAGGATACTGTAAGTCCGCCATCTTTTCAGATGTAGATTCAGATGGGGATACCGACCTGTTTGTTGCTGATGAGGGAAAGGGGGTCTATCCAGGAAAAAGCAAGCTCTATCGCAATGAGCAGAACGATGAAAGGTGGCTCAAGGTGAGGTTGAAGGGCTGCTATATCGGAGCAAAAATTAAGATTTCAAATGGGAGTTTTGCAAGATTTGGAGAGATGAGAAGCGATGAGTTTCTATTTGGGTTAGGCACGCAAACAGGAAGCTACACCGTAGAGGTAATATTTTCTGATGGAACTATGGTAAAGAAGGATTCTCTTCTGGCAAACCAGGTGGTTGTCATCAATTCCTCAGGTGATGTAGAACCCCCTGATGATATAATAAATTTTGCTGTCAAAGGTGGCGATGAAGAGATTAAGCTCACCTGGAAAAACCCGCCTGATTCTTGTTTTGCCGGGGTAAAGATTCTCAGGAAGCAAGGGACCTATCCTCTCACTCACTGTGATGGCACGGTTGTCTATACAGGCACAGGAACAGATTTTATTGACTTAAACTTGACAGATGAGACCTATTTTTATACAGCCTTTTCCTTTGATGAGGTGCCAAATTATTCAAAAGGAGTCTGTGGCTCGGGAACGCCAGGAGATATAACACCTCCAGGAACAGTAACAAACCTTACGGCTGAACCAGGGGAGAGCAGGATAACACTGAACTGGGAAAATCCAACTGACCCTGACTTTGCTGGCATTAAGATACGAAGGGGAACCCTCACCTACCCATCCTCAGTGAACGATGGCATAGAGGTATATGTAGGAAGTGGAACCACCTTTGTTGATGGGAGCTTAACCCGGAGCATCCCTTATTATTACGCAGCTTTTTCCTTTGATGAGGCGACTAACTACTCTCTATCAGCGAAAGTAACAGCTACACCGACAGATACCACTTCTCCTGCTGAAGTTACAGACCTCAATCTACAGCCAGGGGATGGGAAGATAACCTTAAAATGGAAAAACCCTTCTGACCCTGACTTTTCAGGTTGCAAGATACAGCGAGGGACAGAAACCTTTCCTGGAACTATCAGTGAAGGAGTAGAAGTCTACATAGGAAGTGGGACAACCTTTGTTGACAAAGGGTTGACCAATGGGAGCAGTTGTTTCTACAGCATCTTTACCTTTGACGAGATACCAAACTATTCTTTTCCTGCTATGGCAAGTGCTACAGCCACACAAGATATTACTGCACCGTCTTCACCTGGCACTGTTACTGAAGAAATGCCTGATATTGATGCCACTTCTTCAAATTCCTATTGGGTTTACTGGGAGCCAGCAACAGATACAGAGTCAGAGATTTCCGAATACGAGTTGCAAGAGAGGGTAGGGGAGGGATTCTGGGTGCCCCTGGGTCTTTTCTCAGGAACCAAGACACAGATCTCAGGCAAAAAGAAGGATGTGGTCTTTTACTACAGGGTCAGGGCAAAGAACAGCGGGGGAATCTGGGGGACTTATTCTGCCTCCTCAGATGGAATAAGGCTTGTAAGCTCTGTTAAGGTTGTAACTGGCGATACTTGTTCTTTCATCAATTATACAGACGGGCAAGGAAATAAGACAATAGTTGAGATACCAGAGGGAAGATTTTCTGGGACAGTCACCCTGTGTATCGTTGACATTCCTATTCCAGAAACTGACCTCTCTACCGCATCTCCCAAGATTCTTAAGATTCTGTATTCTTCAGCAAGAAAGGTCATGGTTCTCTCTTCTGACAATGAAGAGCTTAAGCCCAATGGAGATATATCGCTCTGCCTTCCTTATAACGACACTGACTCAGACGACGAGGAAAAGGATTTAGAGTATGCAGTCTATAGGTTGAATGATAAAAAGTGGGAGATGGTCCCTGGGATAAAAGAGGTTAATCCAGATACTGATATGATAAAGATAACCTTTTCTTCCTTCTCTACCTCTACTTATGTTGTTGCCCTTCCATCTTATGCTGATTCCGGGCTTTCAAATGTAAAGTGTTATCCCAATCCCTTCATTCAAAGTTCAGGCCATAGCAAGATTACCTTTTCTGGACTGACAGATTATGCAATCATAAAGATTTACAAACTTAATGGTCAGCAGGTCAAGGAGATAGAAGGGAATGCTACTAATGGCTTTATTGAATGGAAGACAGACAATCAGGCTGGAAAGCCTTTAGCCAGCGGGGTTTATATCTATCTGATTGAAGACAATAAAGGAGGAAAGGCTACTGGTAAGATGGCTATAATAAGATGATAAAAATAATTGTAATCCTAATCTTAAATTTGTCCTTGATCTCAAGTATTGAGGCAGATATCCATATGGAAAGCCGTATCTACTCATAATCTTGGGGAATTTAGCCAAAAAATTAGACACTGATCTACTTTAGATAAATACTGAAGAGATATTTAGACACTGATTTACACAGATGGACACAGATAATTTTTAAGTCTTATCAGTAAAAATCAGTGTTAATCTGTGTCAAAAAATATTAGTCCTCCCCAAAATTGTGAGCAATTACGGAAAGCCTTTAGCCAGCGGGGTCTATATCTATCTGATTGAAGACAACAAAGGAGGAAAGGCTACTGGTAAGATGGCCATAATAAGATGATAAAAATAATTATGATCCTAATCTTAAATTTGTCCTTGATCTCAAGTATTGAGGCAGGTATCCATAAAGAGGCTGGTATTACTGGTGCCCAATTCTTAGAGATTGCAATCGGAGCAAGACCTTGCAGCATGGGAGGGGCATTCTGTGCTATAGCTGATGATGCGAGTGCTATTTATTGGAATCCAGCAGGCTTGGGACAGATTACAGAGAAGGAGTTCTATCTGATGCACACTGAGTGGTTTCAGGATATAAACTGTGAGTTCATCGGATTTGTTCAACCCTTAGAGGAGGAGTTGGGAGCAATAGGTCTGGGTATTTTTCTTCTTGGGATAGATGACCTGAAAGGCTATGACAGTTCTGGAAATCCAACAATAGAATTTGGAGCAGTGGACAGGTTTATTGCTCTATCTTTTGCTCAGCATAGAGATAAGCTTTTGATAGGAGTAGGTGTAAAATTTCTGCACCAGGAGATTGCCCACAAAAAGGCAGACAGCACAGCCTTTGATATAGGGATTTTGTATAAAGCCTATCCCTGTTTGACTTTTGGAGGTGTTCTACAGAACATAGGAAAGGGAATGAAGTTTGATAGTATAGAGGGTGAGCTTCCTCTCAAAGCTGTATTTGGAACAGGATATAGGGTCAATCCGAGGCTATTATTATCAGTTGACATCAATAAGTCTATCGATGACCATATAAGGCTAAATACAGGTTTAGAATATCAGCCCCTGAAACCTCTTTTTCTGCGATTCGGCTATAATCAGTTAGCTGGTATCACGGGAGGGATGGGGTTTTCCAGAAATGGCGTCTTTCTTGACTATGCCTTTGTTCCTTATGGAGAACTGGGCAACACCCAGAGGGTCTCACTGAGATTTAAGTTTTAGGTAACAACTATATAACTTAAAATATTAATTTGAAATGATAAATGCTAATTTTGCAATTTGCAATGAATTTCCCTCCGTGTCTTGGGTGGTTAGTCTCTTCTTCAGTTGGTTAAAGGTTACTTAAATGCTATACCCAAATAAATCAGGTTTCCAAAAATTAAGAGTAAGCTAAGGATAAAAATCAAAAATAAAAAATCAAATATTTAGACACTGATAGACACAGATGAACACAGATAATTTTTACATTTTATCAGTGAAAATCAGTGTAATCTGTGTCAAAAAAACTTTATTTATTTTTTGCCATCCCAATTTACTTGAGTATAAATGCCCTATCTCCTCTCATGACACCGTAAGCACCGCTTTGCCTCAGAGATAGCCATCTCCCTTGTAAACCCTAACTCTACCTCAGAAAACCCCTTTACCCTCTCTCCCAATTCCATCGTAGGCATAATATGTCTCTCTTTTCTTGCTTTAACAGGGGTTGGATCTGCCTCCTCTTTTTTAATTAAGCGGGATCTTCTTTTAACGACCACCTCTTCACTCTCCTTACCATCATTCAGGTATTTATCAATCTGCTGAGCCGCCTTGTTCCCAGCAGCAATAGCTTCAATCACAGTAGCTGGGCCAGTAACTGCATCCCCACCAGAAAATACACCGGGTATGCTGGTTAGATAGCTCCTCTTATCCACATCTATCCTTCCCGTATCTTTCAGCTTCAACCTTCCTTCCAAAAACCCTGCATCAACATCCCTGTCTAAGGCTACAATGACTGTATCAACATCTATTATGAGCCTTGAATCCTTAATTGGCTCAAGGATTCTCTTTCCACTCTCGTCAAAGCGGTCAATCTCCTTCATCCTCATATACTCAACCCCAGTAACCTTGCCATACTCTGCTATAATCCTTTCTGGAATGACCAAGTGCTCTATCTTTACTCCCTCAAGAAGGGCCTCCTTAGCCTCGTCTGAAAGCTCTTTATCTGATCTGGGATAAAAAATGGTAACATTTGAGGCAGAAAGCCTGATGGCTACCCTTGCACAGTCAAAGGCACAATCTCCTCCTCCTATTACGGCTACACTCTTTCCTATCTCTATTCTGCTTCCAAAATTGAGATGGCGAAGGAACTCCAGTCCATCCAATACCCCATCTGCATCACTTCCTTCAATCCATAACCTCTGGCTAACAGTTGCCCCTATACCAATAAAAACAGCATTGTAGCTTTTTAGAATATCGCTGAACTCAATATCTCTTCCAACCCTTGTATTTGTTCTCACCTCAACACCCAAGTCAATAATTTCATTTATCTCTAACTGGAGTATCCTTTTTGGCAGCCTATAATTTGGAATTCCACAAGCCAACATACCACCGAGTGTCTCTAATGCCTCAAATATGGTTATCTGATACCCTCTCTTTGCTAAATAGTAGGCACAGGCCAGACCTGCAGGTCCCCCTCCAATAACAGCAACCCTCTCACCCCTTCTGAGCCTTATCTTTGGTTTATGCTTTTCTGCCATCTCCTGGTCAGCAACAAACCTCTTTAAGGCTCGTAAGGCTATGGGCTCGTCTATCTCCTTTCGCCTACACTGGGTTTCACAGGGGCGATGGCAGACACGACCACAGATGGATGGGAATGGGTTTTTCTCTTTAATAAGATCTAATGCCTCAGAAAACCTTTCTTCTGTAATCAGGACTACATAACTGTGGACCTGTATTCCTACTGGACAGGTGTCTGTGCAGGGCGCTGTGTATAGCTCATCACAGACATGAGCCCTACATTTCTTCTCTCTGATATGTTCCTCATACTCATCCCTGAAGTTTGTAATTGTGGAAAGCACAGGATTTGGAGCAGTCTGACCCAATCCACAGAGACTGGAATCCTTTATTATCTTGCCCATTTCAATGAGCCTTTCAATATCACCCTCTTTTGCGCTACCTTCAGTCATCTTTGTGACTATCTCAAGCATCCTTTTGGTTCCTATGCGACAGGGTGTACACTTTCCACAGGACTCAGACTGGACAAACTCTAAGAAGAATCTGGCAATCTCCACCATACAATTGCTTTCATCCATAACAATCATACCACCAGAGCCCATCATAGCACCGTGTTCAATCAATGTATCGTAGTCTATGGCTATGTTCAAATGCTTTTCTGTCAGGCAACCGCCAGATGGTCCACCCAATTGAACAGCCTTAAACCTCCTGCCTTTGGGAATGCCTCCGCCGATACCAAAGATAACCTCATTCAATGTGGTACCCATAGGCACCTCTACCAAGCCTGTATGATTTATCTTTCCAGCCAGAGCAAATATCTTTGTGCCTTTGGATTTTTCGGTGCCAATCTTGGCATAATTTTCACCGCCATCCAGGATAATCTGGCGAATATTGGCAAATGTCTCCACATTGTTGATATTTGTTGGTTTTCCAAAGAGCCCGGAGCGTGCTGGAAATGGTGGTCTTGGCTTGGGCATACCCCTCTTTCCTTCAATTGAGGCAATCAAGGCTGTCTCTTCACCGCAGACAAATGCACCCGCACCCTCTTTAATCTTCAGATGAAAGCTAAAACATGTTCCCAATATCTTATCGCCCAATAATCCCAAATCCTCTGCCTGAGCAATGGCCATCTTAGTATTCTCAACAGCTAAAGGATACTCTGCCCGAACATAAATGTATCCCTCTCTTGCACCAATAGCATAGGCGGCAATAAGCATACCCTCTATAATAAGATGTGGGTTTCCCTCAAGGACTGCCCTATCCATAAAGGCACCAGGGTCCCCCTCATCTGCATTACAGATTATGTATTTTGGCTCCCCCTTTTCCTTTTTGCACAGCTCCCATTTTGCCCCTGTAGGAAAGCCAGCCCCTCCCCGGCCACGAAGCCCTGATTTCTTAACCTCCTCAATCACAGCTTCAGGGGTCATGAGTGATAAGACGCGAGCTAAGCCAGAGTATCCTTTGATAGAGATGTAAGAGTTTATCTTAGTTGAGTCAACCTGACTGTTCTCTTGTAGAATCAGCCTCTTCTGTTTTTTATAAAATGGGATATCGTCTTCCCTTATAATCTTTTCGCCAGTCAAAGGGTCCTTGTAGAGAAGTCTATCTATAACCTCTTCTTTAATAATAGTAGATGAAATAATCTCCCCGATATCCTCAATAGCCACCTGTTGATAGAGGATTTTCTGTGGCAGGATAACAACAATCGGCCCCCTTTCGCAGAATCCAGGGCAACCAGTTGCCATTACATCTACCCTGTCTTCTAACCCGTTTTTCTTTAGTTCCGTAGCAAATACCTCTATTACCCCTCTTGCTCCAAAGGCAAGACACCCTGTTCCACCACAAATAGTGATGCAGGGCTTGTTTGGGTCCCTTTTGAGTGATTCCCGATGCAAGTTTAGCTCTTCTATTGATTGTAACATTTTATTGTAACTACTCACAATTTTGTGGAGGACTAAGATTTTTTGACACAGATTAACACAGATTAACACTGATAAAACTTAAAAAATTATCTGTGTTCATCAGTGTAAATCAGTGTCTAAATATCTCTTCATTTATAATCAGTGTTTATCAGTGTCTAATTTTTTGGCTAATTCCCCAAGATTTTGAGTAAATACATCTTATTTATACTGGTTCAGGATAGTGGCTATCTTTTTTGGTGTCAACTTGCCAAAGTAATCCTTGTCTATCATCATTGCCGGAGCAAGGGCACAGGCTCCAAGACAAGCAACGGTTTTGAAGGTGAATCTCATATCCTTCCCTGTCTCGTCATCTGAAAGCCCGGTGATGTTTTTGATATTTGAAATAACCTTCTTTGCACCCTGAACATGGCAGGCTGTGCCTCGACAGACACGGATTGTATGCCTTCCTCTCGGAGTCAAGAAGAACTGGGAATAAAAGGTTACTACACCATAAACCTGACTTAAAGGTAACTTTAACCCTTTGGCAATCTTGACTAAGACATCTTTTGGCAGGTAGCCAAATATTTCCTGAGCCTCCTGCAAAACAGGGATAAGCCCACCCTCTACATCTTTATATTTTCCGATTATTTCATCCAACCTATCCATATTATAGTATCTTCCCAAATCCACGCACTAAATATTAATATTAAAGTTTTGTAGTTTATAGTCTCCTTTTGCGACCAATGTAGCTGAGTAATTACATACGATTAACTATAATTCCACCCTCTCTTTTTGAAGTCATCTAAAAATTTTCGGATATCATCAGGGGCAGATTTTGTAATCTGGGAGGCAGCATACATTAGAACAGAGAATTGCCAGCAATCCTCGCAGCCCTTGAGAAGCCCTGTTTTTATATCCTCTTGCCTTTCAAGTGAGTCCTTAAATTCTGAGATAGCTTTGGTCAAGGGCTTTTCATAGACTTCGAGTGAACTGGCTAAATGATTATACTTCAAACTTGGAAACCTGACCCCACGCATAAGAAGGAAGTTGGAAATGCCTTGAGAATCTCTTCCGAACTCCTTCTCAAACTCAAAACCAGAAAACATAGGAAACTCTCTCGGAAGAAAGATCAGGGGTTTTTGAACCTGAACCTTCCCCTTCCTGACAACTGTATCGCCTATGTTCACGCTGGATTCTGCCAAAAAGATATAGTCAAGGGGTATAGACTCTAAGTTCCCTAAAAGGGCCAGCCTTGCCCTTAATATTTCGGTCTCAGCGAGAGCCTTCTGCCAAAGTTCTTCTAATTCCATTATAAATGAAAGGTGAAAAATCTCTCACCAACTCCAAAGTATGAAATGTAATAAGCCAGTCGCACCACAAAATCTAAGGCGCCCATGGCGATAAAAAAAATTAAGATGAAAAAGCCAAACCTTTCAAGATGAGCATATTTATTGGAAAGAGCAGGGGGCAGAATACCCATTAGAATCTTTGAGCCATCCAGAGGAGGGATGGGGAGGAGATTGAATATGGCTAACATAAAGTTGGCTATCACCCCACAGAGAAGGAGATGTTCTAAGAGGGTTGATTGGGGAACCACACCTGAGCGAAGGATTATAGAAGAGATAAGGGCTAAGCCAATATTCGCCATGGGTCCGGCCAATGCCACCTTCATCATATCCGCCCTTGGATTTCTCAGATTATAAAAGTTCACCGGCACAGGCTTTGCCCAGGCAGGCATAGGAATATGGGTAAGAAAGACAAGGAAAGGGATAAGAATTGAACCAACTGGATCCAAATGTGCCAGGGGATTGAGGGTAAGCCTTTTATGTAGCCTTGCTGTTGGGTCGCCACACTTATCTGCTACCCATCCGTGAGCAACCTCATGGACAGTTACTGAAAATATTAAGACAACAAAGTAAATAAAAAGGTTCATTTGAAAACATTGCATCTAAAAGAACATCATAACCTTCTAAATTTCCAGAAGAAAAAAGAAGGGTAATCCAGATAAATGCAAAAAATAAATTATATCACAAAACTATTAAGATTTCAAGTGTTTTATATAACCTGATGTTACTATTAAAATAGAAGGGCTTATTAGAAGAATAAAGAGGCTCTTTCTTATTTCAAGTGGGTAAGTATATAATAGAATGAAAAAGTAAAGGAGGACCTAAATGGAAATTTTGACATCATTATTTAGTAAGGCACTCAAATTAGAGTCGCCTTGGGAAATAACAAGGGTAGAGTTTCAAA
>JAZDOR010000010.1:0-49388 GCA_043798435.1 bacterium | reverse complement strand
ATTGCCTTTGGCTACCTTGAGGCGGTGGTTGTCGTTTATATCAGAAGAATTCTCCCAGAGGATGGCTGGAAGATGGTTCACAATCTTCCAGGATTGCTTCAGTTTCTATCCTGTCAGAAGATTCTCTTTATTGAGCAGACAAGGGAGGTTTCTACAATCGTTATTTTAGCTTGTGTGGCTATCCTTTCAGGCACAAAGTTCAGAGAAAGACTTGCCTATTTCTTGTGGATATTCGCCTTCTGGGACATATTCTATTATATTTTCCTGAAACTCTGGCTGGGTTGGCCAGAATCCCTTTTTACCCTTGACATCCTCTTTCTCATCCCGGCTCCCTGGATAGCACCAGTCCTTTTGCCGATTATCTGCTCCTTGCTGATGATGGGAGTAGCTATCTGTCTATTGAAGACACGATTATAGTTAACTCCATAAATCTTCGCACAAATTTTCTCACACAGAGCCACAAAGAACACAAAGATTATAATATTCCCCTTTGTGACCTTTGTGTCTTTGTGTGATTATTTATGTAAGATACTATAACCTGAACGCTTACTCTATCTAAAATCTGGTGAGGATGGAGAATTTGTGGCAGTTTTCAAGGGATTTATTCTGGACATAGGCATAGTCTATCTGACCTAAAAGGGTTTCAAGTGTTCCTCTGCCCATAGAACGATACCCAAAGCCAGTTGAATATCCAGAGAGGGTATTGTAGCCACACCTCACATCAATCTTTGGAATGATCTGGTATTCAGCCCCAAGATGATAGATAACCTCCTGGTCCTTGGGTCTTTCCAGATCAAAGGAGATGAGGGCTGGTCTTTCATAAAGAGAGGTTTTATAGCCTAAGCCTGCTATTATCTTTGTTGGCAGGGGGTTATCTTGTTTGTCTATCTCTATGTCACTGCCTATGTTGGAAAGGGCAACACCTATAGAAAATGGATCTGCATCTGCTATCAATCCTAAATCATAAGCAAACCCGCTACCTTTATGATTGGCATAATCCTGGTTGATAAACCTCATTGTTGCACCAGCACATAGGTCCTTTGAGATATATCTCCCATAAGATGCAGAAATGGATAGGCATTTCACCTTTAAGTTGTTTCCATCATCCCCTTTTCCACCATCGGTATTCATTAAGATAATACCTCCACCAAGGACTCCTTTTATAAATGGGATTGGCTGGCCATAGGCAACAAGGTCTACATCAGTATCAGCCAGCCAGAAGTTTCTGGAGGCTAAAAGCTCCTTCTTCTCTGATTTGGCTAATCCGGCTGGATTTCCATAGATAGACTGAATATCATTTACTATGGCACAACCCGCACCACCCATCGCTGATGCCCTAACACCCTGGGCAACATCTAAAAACCCGGCGGTGTTTTCTCCTGTCCCATCCCCTCCTGCCAGGAGAAGTGCAGGAAGAATCATGCTTAATGCAATCAATCTCTTCATTATTTCCTCCTTTTTATTTTATAGTAGCTTGCATAAATTGTTGCAATAAAATAAGCTCATAATTAAACTTCATGCTTAAAAGGGTTCAAGGGGTCAGGAGCCAAGGGATCAAGTGAATGTGAAGAACTCAATCTTTCTTACACTTGAACCCTCGAACCCTTTTTAACTATCACTTCACCACCATAGACTTTGTTGCTTTGAATTCTCCAGCTCTTAGCTGATAGAAGTATAATCCTTTTGAGACCTTTTGTCCAGCATCATTTGTTAGGTCCCAAAACAAAGCTCTGTTCTTTTGGGTGTATGAGCCGGGGAAAGGGGACGCAACCCTTTTTTACTTATCTTATCGTTCTGCCCTTCCTCTGCTCTTGGTCGACCTGGTGGTCTAAATCGTAACAGGCGATCCAAACGATTTTCTAAACCAGCAACAAAAGTTTCGTCACCACACGGCAGACCTTTCTGAGTGTTTCGCCTCAAAATATCTATATCTTCATCTTCTGACCGCTCTGATTCTCTAATCCATGTCGCCCAATTTTCTATTATCCCTGCTGGCGGGAAATCCAATGCCAGAATATTGTCTTTTCTCTTTCCACAATGTGCGGCAGCACTTGACCATGGATAATCTTCAGCATTGTCAACTATCCTTGCCCGAATAGGGTTCCGTTCTACATACCGTACCGCAAACCATAAATATCTTTCATTAAGTATACTTGAAAAAAACCTCCCTTGCCAAAGATGACCATTCCATTGTCTTGAACGGTTTATGTATTGGGCATATCGCATATGCAATGGACGCATTACCTTTTCCAGCGAATCTTTATACTGGGGAACAACAACCAAATGAACATGGTTTGTCATCAAGCAATATGCCCATATCTTTAATCCATGCTTATTGGAATATTCCTGAAGCCATTCAAGATACTTTTTACGGTCTCCGTCTTCAAAAAATATATCCTCTCTGCGGTTACCCCTTTGAGTTATATGATAGGGGAGACTTTCAATTACTGCTCTTGTTATCCGTGGCATAGCATAATTATATAACATCAGACCATAATGTCAAGAAAAAAGGTTGCGTCCCCTTTTTCCCCAATAAACAGATGGAAAAAAGAATATCTTCTGGTTAATATAAAAGGGGACATTTCTATTTTGCTGTAACAAAGAATGAAAAAAACCTTGACAATAATCAAGAAGAGAGATACTATAAATCTAAAATTGCAAAGCGATTGCGAATTA
Organism: bacterium; assembly: GCA_043798435.1. Lineage (GTDB taxonomy): Bacteria > UBA9089 > UBA9088 > UBA9088 > JAGUXG01 > JAGUXG01. The sequence goes on along the minus strand of JAZDOR010000010.1, from coordinate 46,712 downwards.
TTAAAGAGAATTCATCAGGAGAGGTAAAATGGGATTTTTAGACCAGATAAAGGCTTTGTGGGGAAGATGGACAATGGGTCAAAGGGTAGCTGTTATTGGCTGTGGAGTAGCTACAGTTGTTGCCCTGTTTCTTTTGGTAAAATTTGTGAGCCAGGCAGAATATTCCGACCTTTATACCAATATTGACCCACAGGAAGCAGGAAGGATCGCCACTAAGCTGGATGATTGGAAACAACCATATAAAATTTCTGGAACAACCATCAAGGTTCCTATTTCCAGCCGTGATAGACTGAGAATTAGACTTGCCTCAGAAAAGCTCGCTCCATCAGGTGGTATCAAGGGATGGGAGCTATTTGATGCTACCAAGATAACTATGACGGATTATGAGCGGAGGATAAACTACCTCCGTGCCTTACAGGGTGAGCTCGCCAGAACGATTGCCTCAATTGAAGGAATAGAAGATGCCAGGGTTCTCCTTGTCCTTCCAAAAAAAGAGCTGTTTATAGAGGAAGAAAAGCCTGTCACCTGTTCTATCAAACTGACAATGTCCCCCTTTGCTACCTTAGAAAAAAATCAGGTAAAAGGAATAGTCAACCTTGTCTCTTATGCTGTAGAAGGCTTGAAGCCTGAGAATGTTACCCTGATTGATAACAGAGGGAATATGCTCTCTGAAGATTTAGACGAAGCGACAGAAGAGGCTATGAGTGCAAAACAGGTAACCCTTCAGAGGGATGAGGCAAAGAGATTAGAGAAAAAAATAAGAGAAAAATTAGGTAAAGCCCTTGGTCAGGATAAGATTGAGGTTATTGTCAAGTATGAAATGGACTTTGACAGACAACAGATTAAAAAAGAGAAGTACTCAACCCCGGGCTTTGAACAACTGAAGATAAGTGAAGAGAAGGTTCAGGAGAGCTTTAAGGGAGAGGGTGCAAAGCCAGAGGGTGCTCCAGGCGTTGAGAGTCAGATTCCAGGCTATAAAGAGATGGCTAAGGCAGGTGGACCTGTTGACTATAATAAAAATGAGAGCAGGATTAACTACTATGTGGATAAAGAAGAGATGAACATCGCCAAAGCCCCAGCTATCTCTAAGATATCAGTTGCAGCCTTGATAGATGGAAGCTATGAGACGGATGAAAAGGGAAAGATAAAGAAAGAGAAAGGAAAGCCTGTTTATCATCCAAGGACAGATGATGAGATGGAAAAATACCGAAAGATGATCTGGGCGGCAATAGGTGCTGAAAAGGGCAGGGAATATATAGAAAGGGAATATATTGTTGAGGTTGAGAATGTCCAGTTTGACAGAACCCAGGAGTGGCTTGAAGAAGAGAGAGAAAAAGTGGTTGCTCGCAAAGAATTGGTAACGACCATTGCTACTGTTGGAGTGGGCGGCGGACTATTGCTTTTGCTTGGAATCTTCATCTTTTCTGCGGTAATGGCAGCCAAAAAGAAAGAAGATGAGAAAAGAAAGGCTGGGGCAGAAAGATTAGACAGGGAGATGACAGACTCGGAGATTCCCATAACCAGTCAGCTTGCTACAGAGGGTGTGCTTTCAGAGGAGGAGATGGCTGCCTTGCAGACAGCAAGAAGGAAGCCTGCACTTGTTGCCAATATTATCAGGGGATGGCTGGCTGAAGAGGGGTAAGGAATCGTGAATTGCAAATTGAAGAGAATTTTAGACACTGATTTACACAGATGAACACAGATAATTTTTAAATTTTATCAGTGGAAATCAGTGTTAATCTGTGTCAAAATTATTATGCGAAATGAAGAAAGGTGCAAAAAAATCGCTTTTAGCCTTGAGTCTGCTGGATAAAGAAGAGCAGAGAGAGGTAATCAGGTGGTTGACTGAAGATGAAAAGAGGATATTGGCTAATGAGGCGGATACCTTTCCAGATGAAAGGATACGGTCTATCTTTATGGAGATAGAAGAAGAAAGGTAACCGTTCAACGGCTATATTTTAATATGTGTAAGAAAGGAGAAAAGGGGAAGATGGGGAAGAATTAGAACGCAGATTTTCAGGATTTTTCAGGATTAGCGCAGATTCTTATTTAATTCCTATCTTGTAAATCAGCGTTAATCTGCGTCCTATTTCTTCAATTCTCCTCTTTCCCCATTTCTCCTTATCTTATACTACCTAAACACTTACGAGGAAAAATAAGATGGCTAAGGTAACTTTAACAGGACCACAGAAAGCAGCCAGGCTCTTGGTGGCTATGGGAACAGAAATATCTGCGGGTATATTTAAGTACCTGAATGAGGAAGAGGTTGACCAGCTCACCTTAGAGATAACCAGAATTTCAAAGCTTGAGCGAGAGGAGAGCCAACAGATAATTACAGAGCTAAAGGAGCTTCTTATGGCTCAGGAATTTATCAGTAAGGGTGGGATAGAGTATGCCAGAGAGGTATTGGGAAGGGCATTAGGTCCCGCCCGGGCAGAGGAGATAATAAATCGCTCCATAGAAACCTTGAAGATGCGACCCTTTGATTTTATGAAGAAGGCAGATGTATTTTATCTGGCAAACTTCTTGGGAAAGGAACATCCTCAAACAATAGCTGTTATCCTGAGTTACTTGGACCCACAAAAAGCCTCAAATGTCCTTCTTAATATTCCTGAAGATAAAAGGGGTGATGTAGCCAAGAGGCTTGCCGGAATGAAGAATGTCTCGCCAGAGTTTGTCAGCTCAGTAGAAAGTTCTCTGAGAGAAAAGTTTGAGAAGGAGGTTGTAACCACGAAGACTGTCGCTGTAGGAGGGGTTGAGTCTTTAGTGAATATACTCCATGCAGTTGACAGGGAGACAGAAAAAACCATAGTTGATGCCTTAAGCGAGACAGAGCCAGACCTGGCAGAAGAGGTAAGAAAGAGGCTCTTTACCTTTGATGACCTGACAAAGCTTGATGATAGGGCTTTGCAAAGGATTCTCAGGGAGGTTGACACAAAGGACTTAGCCAGGGCAATGAAGAGTGTTACCGGGACGATAAGTGGCTTAATCTATAAGAATATGCCCAAAAGGGCGGCTGAGATGCTCAAAGAGGAGATTTCCTATCTTGGACCGATGAGACTCTCCGAGGTAGAAGAGGCTCAACAGAAGATAATAGTTGTGGTTAGGCAATTAGAGGAGCAGGGTGAGATTATGATCAGTCGGGGTGGAAAAGGGGGTGAGTCAATCATTGAATAAGGAGATTTCCTGCCTTGGACCGATGAGACTCTCCGAAGTAGAAGAGGCTCAACAGAAGATAATAGTTGTAGTGCGACAATTAGAAGAGCAGGGTGAGATTATGATTAGTCGGGGTGGCAAAGGGGGTGAGTCAATCATTGAATAAGGAGATTTCCTGCCTTGGACCGATGAGACTCTCCGAAGTAGAAGAGGCTCAACAGAAGATAATAGTTGTGGTTAGGCAATTAGAGGAACAGGACGAGATTATGATTAGTCGCTACTGGAAAGGAGGTGAGTCAATCATTGAATAGCGTTTATAAGCAGCCTGTTCTAAGTTCGGATGTAGTCATAGACCCAAAGGCATTTTCTGGTTTAGGAGAAGGACGGAATCTGATTGAGAGGCTTGAAAATAAGATACGGGTAGCAGAACAAGGGCTTTTAGAGATAAATAATCAGATAGAAGAAAGGAGCAGGGTGCTTTCTGATGTAGAAGGCTATGTAAGAAAGGAAGCGGAAAAGAGGTGTGAAGATATAATCAGGAAGGCAGAAGAAGAGGCAAAGAAGAAGGTTTCCGAGATAACTGATTCAGCCTTCAAAAAAGGGTTTGATGAGGGAAGGGCGGATGGAAAGAGAAAGGGAGAGATAGAGGCGAACAGGCTTATTACTGGTTTTACTAATACGCTCTCCTCATTATCCAAGGTATATGAAGAGGCAACAAAGAAGGCAGAGGCGGAGGTTGTAGTTGGGCTGGCCATAATGATTGCTGAAAAGATAATAAAGGAGGAGATAAAAGGCAATAAAAAGGTTGTCTTGTCCAACATAGAGATGGCGATAAAAAGGGGGCTTTCCGAGGAAAGTATAACGGTCTTAGTAAATCTTGCTGATTTTGAGGTGGCTTCAGAATGGAAGGAAAGGATTTTGAAGAGTTCAGGAGGCAAAAGGATAGATATTAGAGAAGACCCTTCCATTGAACAGGGTGGATGCAAGGTTCAGACAGGGTTTGGGATAATAGATGCTACCATTTCATCCCAGCTTCAGAAGATACAGGAAGAAGTCCTGGTCGCTGCAAAAGGAGACTACGAAACACGCTAAAACACGCGAAATGAAAAGGAAATTTATGAATTAGCTTATGGCTTATAGCTTCAAAATTATCTGCTGATGTTGTTACTACGTTAAATGTTATAGTTAATTACTGCTACATCACTCCATTTGAATTTGTGTACCCTTTCATAGTGATTTACTTTAGCAAGTTGAATATAAACACAACCGCATAAATGTGATTACTACGAACAGAACAGATGAACTCCTAAAAACGAATGTTATGGTGCACTACGATAAATGTTATATTTTAACTTCAATATACTTTCTTTTTCCATTGTGGCAACCTCCTTAGATAGATTTAATTAAAAGGTTACCACAAATCTATTAACTGTGAATAGTGACGCTCTGTGGAAAGTAAACTTCCCACATCGCTCGACCAACTCCTTTGGAGTTGCTCACACTATTCACAGTATCACAAAAATATAACATTTTTATTTAGTAATTAAATATAACATTTTTAAATAGTAACATCAGAAGCAAGAAATATCTTGACAGAAAGAAGATTTTTTGGTAAAATTTTTAAGATGTTTGGAATAAGTGGAAAAGTAGCTGTAGGGATTGACCTTTCTTTTGACAGGATTAAGGTCTGTAAGATGACAAAAAAGAAGGATAAGTATCTTCTTCTTTCTCTTGCTGAGAAGAAGATATCTCCAGAGCCTCTTCGTGACGATGAAAAAGAGGCATGGACAGGTCATGCGATTGAAAGCATTAAAAAACTGCTTTCTGAAAATAAGATAAAACAAAGAGAGATTTGTGCATCTGTGCCCTCTAATTCTGTGGTTATAAGATACCTGAAGCTCCCATTTATGCCTGCCTCAGAACTGAGAGAAGTAATAAGGTTTGAGGCAGAGGACCACATCCCTTTTGAGGTAGAGCAGGCTCTTATAGACTTTCATATCACCAAAGAGTTCGTTGATAAAGAGGAAAGGATGATGGAGGTTCTCTTAGTTGCCGCAAAGAGAGAGGCTGTGCACAGCTATCTTGATATCTTCCAGAAAGCAGGGCTGGAACCTACTTATATCAATGTTGATACATTTGCCACAGAAGATGCCTGGTCTATTGGAGAAGAGGGTGGCGTAGAAAAGGAGGGGGTGATTGCTCTCATAGATATTGGTGCCAGAACCACAAACATCAATATTGTTGAGACGAATTCTTCATCCTTCAATCGGGATATTATGGTGGGCGGAAATGACTTTACGGATGCCATAAAAGAGGAGTTTGGGCTTACATTTTCCGAAGCTGAGAAGACTAAGGAAGAAAGGGGTGGGCTGCTCTTAGGAGAGGAGTATACAACCATAACCACGACTGAATCTGGAAGGGTATCTTATGCGATAGAGTCTGTAGCCACAAGGCTTCTTGATGAGCTTGACCGCTCTTTCACCTATTATTACACCCAGCTGCCATCATATAAGAAGAATATTGACAGGGTTATCCTGAGCGGAGGCAGTGCCAATCTATCCAACCTGACTACATTCTTTTCTAATGGACTGGGGATAGATGTGATGGTTGCCAAGCCACTTCAGATGATTGATATAAGCAAAACTACTGGTGTGCCAAGTGATATAGAGAAGAGGGAGTCTGCTTATGCTACCACCATTGGCTTAGCCTTACGAGGGTTGCATTAAATCCACAGATTTCAAATAATTAGGTAGCAAGAAGACAGAATTCAGAATACAGGAGTCAGAATGAGAGAACCTGCACGCAGTTTTCAAGATTTGATTGTGTGGCAAAAAGCCCATCAGTTTGTTCTGAATATTTATATCTTTACAAGAAAGTTTCCTAAAGAGGAAATGTATGGTTTGACATCTCAATTTCGAAGATCGGCAGCCTCAATTCCCGCAAATATTGCCGAGGGATTTAAGAAAAAAGGCAGGGCGGACAAGGTTCGCTACTTAAATATAGCTCAAGGGTCATTAGAAGAGTCTCGTTATTACTTAATCCTGGCTAATGATTTGGAGTATGGTGATTCTTCAAAACTATTGCTCCTACTCGAAGAAGTCAGCAAATTATTAGAATCTTACTCTGGGGCTATTCTGGATTCTGACTCCTGAATTCTGTATTCTGAATAGTTACAGAATTATCTTGACAAAGATACAAAACAAGTATAAGATAATGTTATCTTAATTAGCAAGCTCCAAAAATGCCACCAAGGAGGTGAGGAATATTTAAGGCCGGAGTTAATATATAAGAGATATAAGGAAGCCTAATCTAATGGAAAGCCTTTGGCTTCAAAGATAGGCAATCTAAAATAAGGAGGAGTTAAATGAAGAAGATAATCTTCTTTTCAGGAATTGTGGCATTACTTGCCACACCAGTTCTGGCAGGCATAAAGATGCCAGATGTAAATGTAACGGGGGAGATCAGGGCAAAGGGTGTCAAGACGAATAACACAACGGATTTCAAGAATACTGGGACAGGAACAGTACCAGCAAATGCAGATGAGGATAGCATAGGAAAGACAAGGGTCAGGCTGAATATGAACTCTAAGTTGTCTGACGGGATAACTGCTTACATTAATCTTCAGTATGGAGATAGCTTGTGGGGAAATGCTGGGGCAAATGGACCAAACCTTACAACTATTGAAGGGGCGACACAAGTAAGGCACGCATACCTGACTATTGACAATATCCTCGGTGATACACTACCTGCTGACATCAACCTTACCCTCGGCAGACAGGGGATTGGCACTATCTATAGAGAGCTTGTGCTTTATACCGACTCCATCAATGCTAAGGTAGCCAAGGCAACTTACAATGACCTGACTGTAACCGGGATATGTGCTCTGGAAAATGAAAGCATAATTGTTAATATGGGTGCTACTTTTATTGGAAGTGATACCTATACTCTCGCCACTGCCACAACAGACGCCAAGATTCAGGGTTTGCTTGCATCCTATCCACTTCCTGTAGTTGGCAATATTACCGGTTACTATTTAAGAAGCATTACAGACAATCCAGTGGAAGCATATATTGATAAAAAGAATGTGCTCGGCATAAAAGTGGAAGGTTCAATGGAAGTTGCTTCAACTCTCAACTGGTTTTTCGAGTATGCTATGCAGTCAGGTAACTATGTTACACCTGATTTTATGCAGAGCGGAACTTTAACAACACCAGGAACATTTAGTATGAAAGAGATAAAGAGAGATGCTTCAGCCCTGAGGATAGGTGGTGGCTATAAGACAGAGTTGGCCAGTCTTGGTGCCGTAGCTGTTGAAGGAAGCTATCTCAGTATGTCGGGTGATGATATTACCACCAATAAAAATGAGAAATTCACAGGGATAGTATCTAACTACAACTACTTTTCAGCAATGGCTGTAGAAGGAGTATTGAAGCCTTCTGTAACTGGAAATGTAAAGGCTCTAAACCTGAACGCATCCATCTCTCCTGATGCTATTGAGGGTGTAACACTTGGCTTTGGCTACACAAAGCTTACAGCGGCTAAGGTTGCATCTGGTGCAAAGGATGACATCGGCAGTGAGATTGACCTTACCTGCGGTTACAAGTACAACGACAAGACCAATATTGACCTCACCTATGCCAGATTTAGCCCAGGCGATGCATCTCTAACCACAATGCAAGACTCAGCCTCAATGCTCAAGTGCCAGCTCGTAACCAAGTTCTAATTTCGGGAAAGAGAAAATAAAAAGGGGACCACCCAGGTCCCCTTTTTTGTTTGACAATTTTTGTAACCGTTCAGGCTATGTATTAAACGAGAGAGAATACAGAATACAGAATACAGAATCCAGAATTAAGAATATTCTGACTCCTGTATTCTAATTCATGACTCCTGAATTCTGACTTCTATTAACCTTCCCCATATCCCTTTTTCTTATACTACCTGAACGCTTACGAAAATTTTAGATAGACTATAGATAGCTATAAGCTATAAGCTAATAAAGATTCATCTAATGAAGGTTGCGACTATAAGGTGTAATAGTTATAATGAGGAGAAGGTATTTGCGGCAGTAAAGAGAGGGATAGAGCTTATAGGCGGAATAGATGCTCTAAAGGGAAAGACTCTTCTCAAACCAAACCTTCTTGGTTACTACCCTCCAGAGAAGGGAATAACCACACATCCTGCCGTGGTCAAAGCTGTATCTGACTTGATTAATTCTAACGGGGGCAGACCCCATCTTGCTGATAGCCTTGGCATGGCAATCCCTTACACAAAAGAATCCCTCAAGAAACTCTACCGAATCACCCAGATGGAAGGTTTGGGAGTCAATCTGAATTATGACACGGGATATAAGAGCTTTTTTAGAGATGGCAAGGGATTCAGGCTGATAAATCTTATAAGTGATGTAGATTCTGTAGTCAATATCCCAAAGCTGAAGACCCATTCATACACCATTTTAAGCTGCGGCGTAAAGAACCTCTTTGGTCTTATCCCTGGCTTTGATAAGCTGGGGTATCATTCAACATTACCAAAGATAGGGGATTTTGCAAGTATGCTTTTTTCTCTTGCAGATGTTGTCCAGCCAAAGCTGACTATAGTGGATGGAATCGTTGGCATGGAGGGAAATGGTCCATCTGGAGGCATTCTTAGAGATATAGGCTGGATAATCGTGAGCGATAATCCTATCTTAGCTGACCTTGCAGCTTGCAGATTGATTGGATGGAAGCCTGAGATAGTCCCTGGTCTTTCAGAGAGAGCAAAATTTGATGGGTGTGAGTGGCTTGGTGATGAGGTTGTGCCTATATCCCCTCCCCTTCGACTGCCACAAGGTGTTGCCCCCTGGGGAAGATTTGGGAGATACCTGAAGCCTTTCTTTACAGCAAAGCCTTTTGTCTCTCTGGTCTGCATTGGCTGTGGGGTTTGTGAAAAGACCTGTCCAAGAGAAGCTATAAAAATAATGGAAGGCACAAAGGCACAAAGGCACAAAGGCACAAAGCATTCAACTGAATCCCGAACTCCGTTTATGCTAAAGGATGCAAAAGCAAAGATAAATGATGCTAAATGTATCCGCTGCTACTGCTGTCAGGAGCTATGCCCACAAGGGGCAATCCTGCTCAAAAGCTCATATCTGGCAAAGGCAATAACCTTCCTTGTTGACAAAGGAATCTACAGTAGATAAATATAGGAATTGGCGAAGCCTTACAAAAAATGTTTGACTTTAACTAATCTTATATGTTGAAATTATAGGTAAGCATTCAGGTAGTGTAAGAAAAGGGGATGTGGGGATTATGGAAGGGGATAGGGGGATAATATAATAATATCTTCTATCTCCATTATCTCCTTATCCCCCCCTTCTTACACTTCTGATACATAACCTGAACGGTTACAATTTATAGTTAAAAAAGAAAATTTTTTGTGGAAGGAGGTATCTGAGAATGGAGTTTGAACCAGAGATAGTTGCTTTTTGTTGTCATTACTGTGCTTATGGGGCTGCTGATTTGGCTGGCTCTATGCGGCTTAACTATCCAGCAAATGTGAAGATAGTTAAACTGCCCTGCACAGGCAAGGTGGATATTATCTATCTGCTTAAAGCCTTTGAGGATGGGGCAGATGGCGTGTATGTGGCTGGTTGTCTTGAGGGCAACTGCCATTTCACTGACGGCAATATCAAGGCAAAGAGAAGGGTCCAGAGAGCCAAAAAGCTGCTCACTGAAATTGGTCTTGATGGAGAGAGGCTGGAGATGTATAATATGAGTGCCTCTATGGGGCCAAAGTTTGCTGAGGCAGCCCGGGAGATGACAGAAAAAGTACGAGCATTGGGACCAAACCCATTGAGGAAGAAAATATAAATCGGTAATCGGGTAATCGGTTATCGGTTACCTGATTACCGGTTACCGATTACCTGATTAAAGGAGGTGAAAGAATGGGAGTAACAAAAGTTACGGTAAATGTTTCAAATCTGATAAAATCCCTGCCAGGATACGAAGAATCGTTTTTAGTTGATACAGGTTCTATAGATTGTATGGCTTCAGAGAGCGAGTTAATAAAGGCCGGTATTCAAGTTGAAGGAAAGGCAGTATATGAATTGGCTAATGGCCAATCAGTAGAATATAAGTATGGTTTTGCAAGGATTTCGTTTATGGGCTCCGAGACTATATCTCAGATTATCTTTGGACCTGAGAATACAGAGCCAATTTTAGGGGTTGTAGCATTAGAAAATGTAGGGATTGGTGTTGATCCGGTTACTATGACCTTAAAAAGAATGACAGCAAAGCCGTTAAAATGAAAAGGGAAAGAAAACCCCAGAAAGATATGAAAGACGAAGAATGGGAAAAGGCCTATGAAGAATCTGTGCTTCATTCTCCAATAAAGGAAGATGAGGAGAGGCACATTGAGGGGCTAATCAGGTGGCTGTCCAAGTTTCCTTTAGAGAAGAGGTTAAGGATTGGGTATCAACATACATTAGCCACCCTGACCCTGATGAGGCTAAAACTATGACTGATTCAACCGATCCAATTGATTTTATCAAGGCTATCCACAAAGAAGGCATACGGTATCTTTTGATAGGCAGGCAGGCAATGATAGCTTATGGAATCCCTGTGGCTACCATAGACTACGACCTTTATATTGATGGCAGTGATGAAAATACCAGGAAGTTTCTTGAAATAGCTGAAAAATTTGATCTCTTTCCATCAAGACCATTAGAAAAAATGAAGGAGTGCTTTATGTTCAAGTTAGAGAACGATATTACCATTGATGTCTTTCGCTGTAAAAAGATAGGCAATCAAGAAGGAGAGGTCATTTCGTTTGAGGAGATATATAAAAACAGAAGGACACCCAAGGATGAAAGGACAGGGGCAGAGGTAAACCTTCCATCCATTGATGACCTGATTAAACTGAAGAAGACAGGCAGACATAAAGATATAATAGATGTTCAGTATCTTGAAAAATTGAAAGAGATGCAAAGGGAGGAAAAGATATAAAAATGATTACCAGGGTTAAGGTAAAAGGATACAAGTCACTGAAGGATATTGAAGTTAGCTTACAGCCATTGACTATCATTATTGGTCCAAATGCCGCAGGTAAAAGCAATCTATTTGACTTGCTAAAACTAGTTAGTCGTATTGTTACCTCCAGAACACTGAAGGAGGCTTTTGAAGAACACAGGGGCGATCCCATTGAAGCCTTTTATTGTGACTCAGGCATTGAAGATGTTATGAAAAAAGATATAGCTACATTCTCTGTGGAGATAGATGTGGAACTCTCAAAAGATGTTGTTGAGAGTATTGAGAAAGAGATACAAAAAATGCGTGAAGGACTGCCCAAAAAAGACTCAAAAGAAAGTGATAAAAGGCGTATTACTCATAAATTCTTGCGGTATTACCTCACCATAGGTATTCGACCAGACTCTGGACATCTTCAAGTTAGAGAAGAAAAGTTGGTTGCTCTTCGTGAAGATGGCACAGAAAGACAGAGACCAGAACCTTTTATTGAGGTTGTCAAAGACTCAATTCGTCTCCGCATGGAAGGTAAATCAGCTCCCCGCAAGAATGACATTGGTCTGGACTATACTATTGTCTCAAGACCATTATATCTACCCCACTATCCCCACATCAATGCCTTTCAAAGAGAGCTTTCCAGATGGAGATTTTACTACCTTGAACCAGACATAATGCGGGAAGAGAACGAGTTGAAAGAGGTGCGAAACCTTGGTTCTTTTGGAGATTCCCTTTCTGCTTTCTATAATACCTTAATCACTCATTACGAAGAGCGATTCAACTCTTTTAATAAATCTTTAAAGACTATCATTCCTGCTGTGGATGAGATAAGAATTGAACGAAATCCTAAATCAGGGCGACTTTTACTTATGGTTCGTGAAGGTGAGGGATGGTTTTCGGCAAGGGTAGTTTCAGAGGGCACACTTAGGATATTAGCCTTACTTGGAATTACCAATCCTATAGAACCTACTTCTGTTGTAGGATATGAAGAACCTGAAAATGGTGTTCATCCCAGACGACTGAAGCTTATTGCTGACTTGTTTCAGAATGCAGCCAGACGGAGCGACTCACAATTTCTTATCAATTCCCATTCTACCCTTTTTCCGGATTTCTTTGAACCTTCACAAATCATTGTTTGTGAAAAGAGTGACTATGCGACCTCATTCAGGCAGTTTGATAAATCACAAATTTTTAAGCAGAGTAACATTGAAAAGACTTTAGAAGAACCAAGCATTAAACAGAGTAACATTGAAAAGGCTTTAGAAAAACCGAGCATTGGAGAAAGGATTATAAGGGGAGACTACGGCGGATGAAATCCAAAGTATTCTACTTTTTAGAAGATATTGCACAGGAGTCTTTTATTAAGGCATTGACAGAAAAGATTTGCCGAAATGTAAAGATTGACCATATTGTCAGAAACGCTTCCGGAGGAAAAGGTTCTGTTCTCACTGAACTTAAAAGCTTCCTTAGGGATATGAAAGGTAGTCTATTAGATGGATTTTTGATAGTTGCTATTGATTCTAACTGTAACCCATATAGGGAGATGAGAAAAAAGATAGCCAAGATTGTTGGAGAAAATTCTTTAACTTTATATGCTTTGGCTATTCCCAATCCACATATTGAAAAATGGTATATGCTGGATGCTTCTGCCCTGAATAAGGTATTAGGGACTAAAAAAACACATCCTGTTAAAAGGGCTAAGTGTAAAAAGGGGTATTACAAAAATCTTTTTGATGATGCAATTAAAGAAAGTGGTAAAGTTGCCCCTCTGGGAGCACCTGATTTTGCAGAAGAGATTGTTCAGGAAATGGATCTTTATGAAGCAGGAAAGAACGACAGTTCATTTAAGCATTTTATCGGTGATGTAGAAAGTTTGTTAAAATTTATCAGAAAGGAGGAAAAGATATGATAGTTGCACAGCAGAAGCCCCTTGTCCAGATAAAGGCTATGGTGGCGGATTGTCAGAAGATATTAGTTGTGGGTTGCGGCACTTGCGTGACTGTTTGTATGGCCGGGGGTGAAAAGGAGGTTGGAATATTAGGCTCTTGCCTACGGATGGCTTTGAGGCTTGATGGAAAAGAGCCGGAGATTACAGAAGCCTGTATCCAGCGTCAATGTGAATGGGAGTTTGTTGAGGAATTGAAGGGTAAGATAGAAGGTGTAGAGGCTATACTTTCAATGGGCTGTGGGGTAGGTGTTCAGGCTATGGCTCAATTCTTTGAGAAAATCCCAATCTATCCAGCCTTGAATACAAAGTTTATTGGATTGCCAGAGGAACAGGGGGTATGGGTAGAGACCTGCGGGGCTTGTGGAGATTGTGGATTGCATAAGTTTGGTGGCATCTGCCCCATAGCCCGTTGCTCAAAGAGCCTTTTGAATGGACCCTGCGGAGGTTCAAATAATGGTAAATGTGAGGTAGGTCCAGAGACCCCTTGTGGCTGGCAGCTTATCTATGATAGGCTCAAGATTTTGGGAAAGCTGGAAAACCTTGCTGAGATAAAACCACCAAAGGACTGGTCTTTCGGGAGGGATGGCGGTCCAAGGAGGATAATTAGGGAAGATGTGGCCATAACCAAAAAGGAAGTAATCGCTGCGGTAGTGTAAGAAAAGGTGAGGAGATAAGGAGATATAGGGATTAGGGGGATGTGGGGATAATATAAGTATCTCCATCCCCTTAAAAAATGAATAATCTCCATATCCCCATTATCTCCTTATCCCCCTTCTTACACTCTTTGATAGATAGATTAAACACTTACAGGAGGAAAAAAAGATGAAATCAGGAAGTAATTTAGAGAAACTCTTATCGTCTGGAAATTTTGTGGTTACCTCTGAGCTTGGCCCCCCAAAGAATGCGGATAGAGCTGTGATTGAAAAGAAGGCAGGGATTCTTAAAGGGTTTGTTGATGCGGTCAATGTTACTGACAATCAGACAGCCATTGTTAGGATGAGCTCTATAGCTGCATCTTCTATTCTGGTCTCCTTGGGCTTAGAGCCGATTATGCAAATGGTCACCCGCGATAGAAATAGGATTGCTATGCAGTCTGATATTTTGGGTGCGTATGCTTTGGGAATAAGGAATATCCTCTGCCTGACAGGAGACCACCAGAAGTTTGGCAATCATCCGCAGGCAAAGAATGTTTTTGACCTTGATTCAATTCAGCTTGTGGCAGCAGTCAAAGGAATGGGTAATGATAAAAAATTTATATGCGGAGAAGAGATTAAGGATGTAGAACCGAGAATGTTCATTGGTGCGGCTGAGTCTCCATTCTCCGACCCAACCGAGATCAGGATTTTCAGGCTCAGGAAGAAGATACAGGCAGGTGCAGACTTTATTCAGACCCAGGCTATCTATGATATAGATAGACTTGAGGAGTGGATGAAAGAGGTAAGGCAGATGGGGCTGGATACAAAGGCTCATCTTTTGGTTGGTCTGATACCGCTGAAGTCCTTTGGTATGGCTAAGTATATGAATAATAATGTTGCTGGCGTAAATGTGCCAGAAGAACTGATGAATAGGGTAAAGGAGGCTTCCAATCCCAAAGAAGAAGGGATAAAAATATGTGTAGAGGCTATAGAAAGATTAAAGAAAATTGAGGGTGTCGCTGGTGTCCATATTATGGCTATAGAATGGGAAGAGGCTGTGCCAGTTATTGTAGAAAAGGCTGGTTTGCTTCCAAGACCATAATTGCTCAGGTAGCAAGAATACAGAATTCAGAATACAGGAGTCAGAATGAGAACACCTGTATGTGATTTTAAGACTTAATCGTTATTACTAAATTCTTTACCGCAAAGAACGCAAAGAATTACGCAAAGTTCGCTAAGAATTAATTTACGAGTACCAATTGCTTTATTAGCTATTTCGTTTTCTGTCATAATTCTTTCTCTTTGTGTCCTTTGCGATTTACTTTGCGTCCTTTGTGGTTACTCTGTTTTTTATAAATATGGAAAAGAATCAAAACTCATTGGCTATCTTCGAAAATTTTAAAATCCGCCGTCATTACGACGAAAAAACCGAAACTTGGTATTTTTCCGTAATTGATATTATCGCGGCACTTACCGAGCAAAGGGATTACAAGAAAGCCAAGAGTTATTGGACTACCCTGAAAAATCGCTTAAAAAATGAGGGGAGTGAACTGGTCACAAAATGTGACCAGTTGAAAATGTTGGCTCAAGACGGAAAAATGAGAGAAACCGATGTTGCGGATGTAGAAACAATTCTTCGTCTTATTCAATCTGTTCCCAGCAAAAAAGCTGAACCGATTAAGCTCTGGCTTGCTAAAGTAGGCTATGAAAGAATGCAGGAGATGACTGATCCTGAAAAAGCATTGAATCGCAGTCGTGAATATTGGCAAAAGCAGGGACGAAGCGAAAAGTGGATACAGCAAAGAATGATGGGGCAGGAAACAAGGAATAAACTTACTGACTATTGGAGTGATCATAGCGTGAAGAAAGGCGAAGAGTTTGCAATTTTGACAAATATTATCCATCAAGAATGGAGCGAGTTGTCTATAAAAGATCATAAAAATTTGAAGAATTTGAAAACGCAAAACTTGCGGGATCATATGAGCGAGGAAGAATTGATTTTTACTGCTCTTGCGGAACTTTCCACAAGAAGAATTGCTGAAACCGAGAAAGCGGAAGGATTGGAAGAGAATAAAATTCCAGCCAAGAAAGGCGGTAAAATCGCCAAAGATGCAAGAAAAGCACTTGAGCAAAAAACAGGAAAAAGTGTTGTAACCGGACAAAATTTTTTGCCATCAAACAAAACCAAGAAAGAGCTTAAATCCACAGATTACCGAGGATTTCACAGATTAAAAAAGGAAATTCCTATACTATGAACTTACTCAACTATAGTAAAATTTGCCAAAGGGACAGTATACTATTTGGAGGTAATTGAAGATATGGGATGGAAAGAGTGGCTTTGGGAAGAGAATATTGGAAAAAAGGTAACGGCTAAGGTTTTAAGAAAGGTAATTAATGGAATAGTGGTTGAGATTGAGAGTGGTGTCTTCGCCAAGATTCCCCTGTATGAATTAGCCTGGAATCCTCAGGATATAAAACCATTCTACGATAGCATAAAGATAGGCGAGCATATTGAGGTTGTAATTACTGATGTTGTTCGCAAAGAGCTAAGGATTGTTGCCAGTGTCAAACGACTCCATGATGAGGCATGGAAAAAGCTCAGCGAAAAGTATAAAATTGGTCAAGAGGTGCAGGGAAGTGTTAGAGCATTGCTGCCATCCGGGGTGTTTGTATATCTGTCAGATGGTATGGAAGGGTTTATACCCCTCTCTGAAATCAGCCCGCATCCAGTAAAAAAACCAGAAGAGGCTCTCTTTGTTAATGATAATGTTACCTGTATTGTCACCAAAATTGACGAGGAGAGAAAAAATCTGGATTTGAGTATCAAAGGGTATCTCAAGAAGGTAGCAGAAGGAGGAGGAAAGAGGTATCCTTTGCTCAAGGAAGATACATCGCCTCCTTCAGAAGATAGGAAATCACCTATAGAATCTGTAACTATAGAGACTCCAGAGATAGAAACAGAAGAGGACAGGATAAAAAAGATTAAAGGGATTGAAAGAATACTTGTGGTGGAAGATGAAGAGGGTTATAGAAAATCCTTCCAGGAAATGCTCAAGGCAATGGGTTATAAGGTAGATGTTGCCTCAAATGGTAAAGAAGGAATAGAGAAGGTCAGAAAGGGGGATTACAGCACCGCCTTTGTTGATATATATATGCCTGATCTGAATGGATTTGAGACAATGAAAGAGATTCGGAAGATAAAGCCAAACCTGCCGATTGTGTTGATAACAGGTCGCAGTGAGTTGTCAGGCGATATAACTCGGGAGGATTTGGCCATCCCCTATACCATTCTTCAGAAACCGATAGGAGCAGAGGAGATATCTGCGATATTGGAGAGGATAGCAGGGGGTCAGAAAATACCTTTACCATCTCAAGATAGGATTCATATCCCGGTGATGGATGAGGTGAGTTTTAGCCAGACGGTCTCAAAAGCAATAGCCGATAGTCCTGTCGGAGAGTATGAAAGGGTGGTGGAAAAAATAATGGATTCTACAGGTGCATCCGCGTCTGCGATATTTAGAATGGATCCTGTAACCCGTGAGATAGAGATTATAAATTCTATCGGAATAGATGAAGAGAGGTATGAGAGAATCAAATATCAGCTTCAATATAGCCCTGTAAGGGATGTGATTGAAGAGGAAGAGGAAATCTTTGAAATTTATGGGTTAGATGAGAAGAAAGCAAGATTCAAGCATCTTCTCTCCCTTATAGATTTTAATTCCTGTATTGGGATGCCGATTAAAACGGCTAAGAGATGTAACCATGCCCTATTTCTCTTCCATCCTGAAAAGAGACATTTTTCAGGAAATGAACTTCTTCGCGCAGAAACCTCTGCCCAACTCCTTGGATTAGCCATAATGAACGTTGAGATGAAAAGATCCCTTGAGATAAGCCAGAAGTTTATCAATGTAGGCAGACTGAATATCGGGCTGGAGCATGAGATAAGAAGTAGGGTTGGTAGCCTCTCAAACTATATAACTGCATTAGAGATGAATATTGATAAGGGAGCAATGGCTATCCGCGGTCTTGTGAAAGAGATTGGAACTGAGGCAAAAGAACTGAGGGATCTATCAGAGCAGTTTTTGAAATTGGTAAAAACCCATGATAGGGTAGGGATTAAAGAAGTGAGAATAATAGATTGCATCAAGGATATCATAAGGGCAGTAGAGCCATTAGCAAAACAAGATAGAATTTATCTTAAGTTTGATGAACCCATAGGATTGAATAGACTGAAGGTATCCAATGGACTTCTCTTAGAACAGATACTCCTTAATATTCTCCTTAATGGGATTCAACAGATAGAAATGGAGAATCTTGATAGGTGGACAGGTAGGGTAGAGGTTGAACTTTTGTATGAAGAAAAACAGGAATTGCCCATCAAGATTCGGGTAAAAGATAATGGCCCTGGTATTCACAAAGAATACTTTGAAAGGATATTTGAGTTACTCTTCTCTACCAAGCCGGATGGAACAGGTATGGGGCTGTATCTCTGTCAGGATATGATAAGATCCCTGGGAGGAAGGATAGATGTGGAAGAGAGTGTCATCTTTGGAGGAACTACATTTTTGATTGAATTGCCAGATAAAAGGTGAAGGATGTATTAAAAAAAATGGAAGAAGGTAAAGGTTGTGTGCTTATAGTTGATGACGAAGAGGCATATAGAAAGTCGTTGAAGGTTGTGTTAAAGGCTGGAGGATACAATGTCCATTTAACAGAGAATTCTCAAGGGGCATTGAAATCCCTTGAAGAAAACCCTGTTCTCTACAGATTGATTATTGTGGACTGGCACTTAGGAAAGGGTTCAATGGATGGGATTGAGCTGACAAGAGAGATAAAGGTAAAATATCCTGAGGTTAAGGTGATACAACTCACCCAATTTGGGAATAAGGAGTTATATGATAAGGCATTAGAGGCAGGGGCTGTCCGGTTTATCCATAAGACCGATGATCCAAGGGAGATAATAGAAATCCTTGATTCCCTCGCAGAGATGGAGGAATTAGATTTTCAATTAAGGAAACCCACTCCAGAAAACTACTGGCTGCATCAGATTATAACCGAGTGCAAAAGTGGTATCAGCATTATTGACCGAACATATCGGGTGCTATTTATAAGCAATAGTTTGAGAAGAATGTTTCCTTACGAACTCAAGGTGGGTGGAATATGTTGGGTAGAGTTTCATCATAATGAAACCCAGAAAGAACCCTGTCCCTTCTGTCCCCTTAGGAGTTGGTTTGAAATTGGGGAGCCTTCACCCAGAGGTAACACTGAGCTTTCGCCTGTAGGAGAAGGCAAAGAACTGCAATATTTTGATATCACTGGCTCCCCAATCAGGAATAAAGAAGGAAGAATAATTGGTGGAGTAAAGATATTCACAGATGTTACTGAAAGAGAAAGGTTCATTCAGACAACAGGGGAGGTAGAGATACGGAAGGAATTAAAGGAGCAATTGAGAATAGTATTGGAGGGGATTCAGAGGCTTGGTAATTACGATAGGCTCAGGGTATATAGCCTCTCTGAGGATATGAATAGATTAGAGGGGCTTGTTAAGATTACTGGTATAGAAGCAGACCTTGATTACTCTAAAGAGGTAGAACTTTTGTGTGGATTAGCTCCTGATAAACATCGTTGGTATTGTGAGCATATAACAGGGGAAAATATCCTTCTGTGTAATTCTAATGAGGTTGAACAACATCCACTTTATCCTGAGTTAAAAGAGTGGCTACTAGTTCTTTTAATCGCTGAGAGTGAACCAATTGGGATAATTGAGATAGATAATGAGGAAAGTAAAAGGCATCTTTCAGGATACGATTCTGACCTGATTCTAAAATATGCAGGACATGCCGCTCGCTCAATCGCTGTAGCCATGGAGATTCAAGAAATTAGAGACCGTGCTGAGAAAATTGAGAAGCTCAATGAGGAATTAAAAAAGGCTCAAGCAGAATTGATTCAAGCAGAAAAATTGACTGTAACAGGCACTCTGCTTTTTACCGTAGCTCATCAACTTAAAAATCCTCTTAATAATCTCTCTCTTTCTATGTATTCGTTAAATCGTTTACTTCCTGATAAGTCTCCAGAGGTAGAGGAGCGAATCAAGAATATTGAGATGGAGATAGATAGAAGCATTAAAATTATCAAGAACTTCCTTGATTTTGCCAGACCATCAGAGGTTGCCAGAAGAGAAGAGAACATAAATCTTATATTGGAGCAGACATTGAATCTATTAAAAGATTCAGCCCTTTTCAAGGATATAAAGATAGAGACAAGGTTTACTACTTTATTGCCAAAGGTTATAGTTGACCCTGACCCGATGAAAGAGGTTTTCTTGAATATTGTGTTGAATGCACAGGAGGCAATGTCAAAAGGAGGGGTATTGACAGTAACCACTGATATTATTCCTGATGAAAAGGGGGTTATTTCTGTTACCTTTTCTGATACAGGAGATGGAATTTCTCCTGAAAAGATAAAAGATATATTTAATCCATTTTATACTACCAAACAAAAGGGAATGGGAATGGGACTTTCAATTGCTCAGCGTATTATTCACGAGCACGGAGGAACTATCAGGGTTGAAAGTGTTCCTGGAAAAGGGACCACTTTTAATATCAGATTACCAATTAAAAAGGAGGAATGAGTTTTTATGGAAGATCAAATTAAGATTTTAGTAGTAGATGATGAAGGGATAACTCGAAAAGAGCTTCAGTATAACTTGCAAGCTGAAGGCTATGCAGTTGATGTTGCCGAGGATGGAGCCGGTGGATTAGAGAAAATAGAAAAAACGGCTTATAATGTGATAATAACAGATTTAGTAATGCCAGGGGAGATAGATGGGTTGAAATTGGTAGAAAAGATAAAAGAGATATCTCCTGAAACAATCAAGATAATAATTACAGGTTTTCCAGGGATAGAATCAGCAGTAAAGGATCATATTCGCTTTTTTCTCAAGGAAGCAATGAGGCTTGGGGCATATTACTATCTTGAGAAGCCGATTAAATTTGACCTGGTGCTTGATACTATCAGTAAAGGGCTGAATGAACATCCGGAATCAATTAAAAAGGTAAGAATGAGAGCTGAAGATTTAATCTATGAAAAGTATCGGGATGAACTGGAAAAGGGGCATCAAAAAGGTGAATTTGTAGCAATAGACTTGGATACTGAAGAGATTATTGTAGATAAAGATGATGGGAAGGTATTGGACAAGGCAATAAAAAAATTTGGGAAAATGAAGTTTCTGTTTAGGCGGATAGGGTATAATTATGTTTATTCTGTAGGAGGAGGGCACTATGATAATTAGTCGTGTTTACCCATATTTGATAATTGAGCTTTTGGAAGGACAAATAGTTGAGAAGGCTTATGTTGATACTGGGTTTGAAGGATTTTTATTCCTTCCTGAAGAGTATGAAAAGATATTAGGAAAAGGGGATGCTCCTATGAGGTTAACATTAGCAGGCAATAAGATAGAATGGGGTTCTGTCTATTACAATCGTAAGGTTAAGGTATATGGAATACAGAAAGATGGCAGTAAAGATAATGGAATGGAGAAGAGGGGAGAAATTATATGTTATGGAAAGGGGAGTTATCTGATAGGTAGAAAATTTCTGGATGAATTTAGAGTTTACCTTGATAAAAATATTGAAATGACAATTATGCCATAGAAGAAGGGACAGAGGATGGGATGCAGACCTTTAATCAGCATCTATATAACCTTTGTAGGGAAGTAAAGATTACCCAGGAGGAGGCTTTAGATTGTACTGATAACAAACGGGAACTGAGACTGAAATTAAGAAAACTACCAAAGATAACCAAGGAAAGCGTGGAAGAGATAGATGAGGCTCTGCAATCTAAGGATTTTGGGCTATAAAGATGAAAATTTCAAAATGATTGTTGGGTAATACAATGAGGTGTTGGGAGTTAATAGAGTATGTCTGTTTATATTGATGTCGTTTCTAAACTTGGCCGGTGCATTAGAACGACTAAACAATATTGGGACTATATAGTCAATAAACATGAGTCAATAAGCGGATTAGAAGAAGAGATTAGAGAGGCATTAAAAAATCCTGTTTATGTCAGATTAAGTAAAGAAGATAAAAGGGTCTACCTTTATTATGCTCCTTACTGTAATTATTTTTTATGTGTCGTCTGTCGTCATCTTAACGGAGATGGTTTTATCATCACGGCATATTTAACAGATAAGATTAAAAAGGGGGTGACAGTATATGAAGCCGATCAGGATAGTATATGACGAAAAAGGTAATACGCTCTTTATCCGTTTAAGCGACAAAAAGGAGGCTTTTTGCAAGGAGAGCGATGTGGGCAAAGAGATAATTTACTCAATTGCCGAAGATGGTAGTGTAATAGGTTTTGAGATACTGAATTACCTTGCAAAATGGGAGCGAAAACCTTCGAGGGTTCTCCCTGTAAAGACTCAAATAGTCAAGGTGTCATAATTCATAAACAGGGAAGAAAGCAAGTAAACAGTTTACATAACTTCAAGAAAGCAAGTAAACGAAAGCAAGTAGAAAGCAAGTAAATAGAAAGCAAGTAAACGAAAGCAAGTAAAAGCAAGTATAAAAGCAAGTAAACAGTTTACATAAAAACGAAAGCAAGTAAACAGTTTACGAAAGCGAAAGCAAGTAAAGAAAGCGAAAGCAAGTAAACGAAAGCAAGTAAACAGTTTACATAACTTCAAAACGAAAGCAAGTAAACAACGAAAGCAAGTAAACAGTTTACATAACTTCAATAAATTCAGTCAATTGCAAAAGAAATGTTGACAATAAAAAAGGGACAGTTACCTATTAAAAGCCTAATAAATTGTTGTAGCGGATGGCGTAAACGCCGCCGCTGAACTCTATCGTTAAATACACTAAATAAGGAGGTTAAAACATGCAAACTTCTAATGTTAAACAGGAAGCGTACCATCTGTTGGAAAAGTTGCCGGAGAATGCAACATGGGATGATTTAATGTATGATATCTATGTTCGGCAAACCATCGAAGCTGGGCTTTCCGATAGCAAGGCTGGTCGAACTATTGATGTAAAGGAGGTTCGTGCCAAGTTCGAGTTGTCGAAGTGAAAGTACATTGGACCAATACAGCATTAGAGCATCTGCTGAGAATTTACGAATATATCGCTCAAGACTCTTCTGTGTATGCTCAACGGATGGTTGATAAATTAACTCGACGTTCGGAGCAGATCGCTATCTTTCCTCTGTCAGGACGAATGGTACCAGAATATGAAGCGGAAGACATACGGGAAATGATTGAAAAACCATATCGGCTTATTTACCGGATAAAACCAGATCAAATAGATGTTTTGGCGGTACTGCATAGTGCACGATTGTTGCCACCAAAACTATGAGTAAATATAAAATGTGTCTAACTAATCGCTGAAGCTGACGACGTTTCACACTGCAACTCAGCTCAATTGTTGTTCTACTCTCTAAGGAAATAAAGGAAATAGGGGACAGTTACCTATTAAAAGCATAACCAATCGCTGGACACAGTTAAAGGCAATGTGATGAAAATACCCAATGCAAATCGCGCTGTAGTGGATATTAAAAAATTGACTTTACATTAGAATGAAAAGGCAAACGGGCGGTGATTCGTAGTACCGTGGATTATCGAACCCGACATGCCATATCCGAGATTAACCAGTTGCTATCCGCTGTAAGAAAGCGGTTTAGTATCCGCATAAGAAGTAAGAAGAAGTAAACAATTTATATAATTTCAATATTCATTGTAAAAAAGCAAAATTAGCATTTATCATTTCAAAATGAAAGAACTTACAGAAAAGATAGAGAAGATAGGGGAAAGATTGCTTGAGATACGGGGGTTTCTTTGACGAGAGACTGAACAGAATATCGCATCTCAAGGAAGAGGTAGCCCAGAGTCTATTCTGGGAAAAACAGGATAGCCAGAAGAAGATGGCTGAGCTTTCTTCTTTGGAAAAAGAGAGCGAACCGTATCTTTCGCAAGAGGCTGAGTTGTCAGAGATAAAAGCACTTCTCTCCTTAGCCGAGGACGAGGAAATATTAAAGGAGTTAGAACAAAAAGCAGAAAAGCTTCTGAACAAGACCGATGAACTCTCCATCACCTATGCCCTATCTGGAAAGCACGATGAGAGCAATGCCATCATCTCCATTCATCCAGGTGCAGGTGGCACAGAGTCTTGCGACTGGGCACAAATGCTTCTGAGAATGTATCTTAGATGGGCAGAAAGAAAGGGCTATAAAACCCAGATGCTGGAGCTTCTCCCAGGGGATGTGGCTGGAATAAAGTCAGCCACCTTTCTTATCCTGGCAAAATATGCCTATGGCTGGCTGAAGAGGGAGAAGGGAATCCATAGGTTAGTCAGAATCTCACCCTTTGATGCCAATAAAAGACGACACACCTCTTTTGTTTCTGTCTTTGTTATGCCTGAGATAACCAACCCAATTGAGGTGGAGATTGATGAGGTAGACCTCCGGATAGATACCTTCAGGTCATCAGGGGCAGGCGGACAGCATGTGCAGAAGACAGAGACAGCCATCAGAATAACCCATATTCCCACGGGAATAGTTGCCTCCTGCCAGAATGAAAGGTCTCAGCATCAGAACAAGGAAAATGCCCTGAAGGTTCTCTACTCAAGGCTCTATGAACAGCAAGAGGGAGAGAGGAGAAAGGAATTGGAAAAGATAGGTGGCGAGAAGAAGGATATAGCATGGGGAAGCCAGATACGGTCATATGTCTTCCAGCCATACACCCAGGTAAAAGACCACAGGACAGGTTGGACAGTTGGAAATGGAAAGGCAGTGATGGATGGAGAGCTTGACGGCTTCTTAATGGCAGAATTGATGGGAAAAAAGTGACAATGGATAATAAAATCTTAAAACAGCGAGCCCCAAGAAATAGAACCATCACATTGAGCAATAGCGATATTTCCAATTTTAAGAAACGACTGATAAAAATAAACAAACCCGTTTCTCTTCTCGAAATTGAGAACAAAACTATACATCAGGATATTTTTGAAGCATTAGATTATTTACCTGATAGTTTTGTTGATTTAGTTTTTGTTGATCCGCCCTATAATCTCAATAAAACCTTTAATCTTACTTCGTTCAAAGAAATGGAGTCAGAAAAATACGAGCAATGGTTTAATTCTTGGGTTGCTAAACTTATTCGGATACTGAAACCGCACGCTTCTGTTTATATTTGCGGTGATTGGAAATCATCAGGAGCAATTTTCAATGTAGCGAAAAAATACTTTAAGATACAAAATCGCATAACCTTTGAACGAGAAAAAGGACGTGGTGCAAAAAGCAATTGGAAAAATTGCTCTGAGGATATTTGGTTTTGCACACTTTCCAATAAATATCATTTCAATGTTGACGCCGTAAAGATGAAGCGTAAGGTTATAGCACCATACAAAGACGAAAACGGAAAGCCGAAAGATTGGGAAGATAGCGACAACGGAAAGTATAGAATTACCCACCCGTCGAATATTTGGACCGATATTACAATTCCGTTTTGGTCAATGCAGGAAAATACCGACCATCCAACACAAAAACCAGAAAAATTGGTCGCCAAAATTATTTTGGCTAGTTCAAAACCAAATGATATTGTTTTTGATCCATTCCTCGGTTCAGGCACAACTTCAGTTGTTGCAAAAAAACTTGGTCGTCGGTATGTTGGCATAGAAATTGATGAGCATTATTGTTGTCTTGCTGAAAAACGATTAGATATGGCGGAAAAAGAAAACGCGATACAAGGATATTCAGACGGCATATTTTGGGAACGCAATACACTTAACGAGCAAATGAACGGGAATGGAAAGAAAAATAAAGTCGAGCTATCAGAAAATTTATTTTAGTAAACTATTATGACAAAGAAAAGTTCAATTTTTTATTTTAGACAAATATAAAGAGATCGCAGAAAAAATTAAGGCTCTTTTGAATAACCAAAAAGATTTTCTTTCCGCGAGAACACAGAATAGTCCTCGTGCAGTTGGCGATGCTATCGAAAATATTATAGTAGAAAATTTTAAGGAGATGCTTGGCGATTTAATAAGTGAGTATTCATCGTCATTTGCGCGTCGTGCAATGGCTGACCTTGCTTTTACCGACAAAGACGGTTTTTACTATATTGTTGATTTAAAAACGCATAGATTAGATACGAAATTTAATATGCCAAACCTGACTTCCGTTGAGCGATTATCAAGATTTTATGAAGAAGATGTAAATTACTTCTTGCTTCTTAAAATCGATTATCAAATTGAAGGCACAAAAGCTGTTATTAAGCATGTTACTTTTGCACCAATAGAATTTTTTGACTGGGATTGTTTGACGATAGGCGCACTCGGCTGGGGGCAAATTCAGATTGCTAATGCTAATGTAGTAAATCTCGTCCCGAAAAATAGCCGCAAAAAATGGATGTTAGAATTGTGCGATACCCTTTTGGAATTTTACCCAAAAGAGATTGGGAAAATTACAGAGCGAATTGATCACTTCAAAAAAATTAGAAAATTCTGGGAAAAGAAGAAGGATTAAATATGGAACACTTCTACATAGTCGGCTACCAACCAGCCCAAAAATGGCTGAAAGACCGCAAGGGTCGCACCCTTACCAATACCGACATTGAGCATTACCAAAAAATGATTGTTGCCCTATCAGAGACAGAGAGAATAATGAAAAAATGCTAAAAAAACTATACAAATTTATAAAGCGGCTTCCGTATTATAGGATTGTCTGCGGACTGACAGATACATCTGCAATCCTTCTACTTTCAGCTATAACCCTATTCCTTCCCCTCTACTATGATTATAGCGTGAACAATATCTATGTCCTGCCAAAGGTTTGTTTACTGCGAAAGCTTACCCTCTATCTTCTGGCTCTCTTTGCTTTCAGGACAACCCTCCTTTATGGAAGGCTTGAAAAGACAAGGTTGTTTTTCCCAATTATTGCCTTTCTCATTGCCGCATCAATCGCCACCACTCAATCCTTAAATCCTTATGTGAGCTTGTTTGGTTGCTACAGCAGGTATGAAGGCCTGACCGCTATTATCAACTACATCCTCATCTTCTACATAGCCTCGCATTTTGTGAAACAGAAGTGGCAGGCAAGGCTGATTTTATCCTCTGCTGTCCTTTCAGGGCTTCTCTCTGGCGGATATGGCGTCCTCCAGCACTTTAACCTTGACCCTAATTGGTTGGTTGAAATGGGAGAGTCCTCAACCTTTGGAAACAGAAACTTTTTATCTGCTTACCTTGTCCTCTGTGCACCCCTGTCTCTGGCTTTAGGCATTGAGGCTTTAGACTCAAAACTCTCAAAGAAGAAGGGTGCTATTCTCAAATGGTTCTTTCAGATAGGCAGAATCCTTCAGACAATTCTATTCTTTCTTGGCTTTCTATTCTTCATCTTTGCCATAGTCATTATCCAAACAAGGGGTGCGTGGCTCGGGTTATTTTTTGAATGCTTATTCTTTCTCATATTTCTGGCAATGAGGCTTAGCAAAAAAAGGCTTCTTATTATTCTTGGGCTTTTGGTTCTTTGTATAATTCCACTCTTCTTCTTTCCACAAACCTCACCCATTGACAGGATAAAGGGGACTATCAAAAGCAATGAAAAGGGAGGTGTCAGCCTTACTGGCTCTGCAGCTGTTAGAATCTATATCTGGAAGTCAGCCTTAGAGCTTATCCGTCATCATCCCTTGGGTGTCGGACCAGACAGCCTGAAGTTTGCTATCCCGTGGTACATCTCCCCTGATTATTATACCTTAGAGAGTGGTGTCTTAGACAAGGCACACAATATCATCCTTGAGACGACAGCAACTACTGGTTGGCTTGGAATCGCCTCTTATATCTGGCTCTGGATAGCCTTATTCTCATTTGGAATAAGTATCATTCTTCATAAAAAGGAAAAGAGGCTTATTACCCTGGCACTATTATCTTTATCTATAGGCTACCTTGTCCAAAACCTGTTCAACTTTGACTCGGTTGAATACACCTTTCTCTTCTGGATAGGAATGGGGATAATCTGCGGTCTGAACCAATATCAGAAGGAGGAGAAGCCAAAACCTGATATAGCAAGTATCTCCCTTAGAATAGCTATATTCTCATTATTAGCCTTTGGGCTCTTTAGCCTATCAAAGGTTATTAACCTTCAGCTTGAATCAGACAAGGTCTTTGCTTCTGCCAGAAACTATGAGGCTGCAGGCTTACGGGAAGAGGCAATAGCCCTCTATGAGAAGGCGGATGCGATGCTTGGAGGTTGGGAGGAGACATACCACAGATTCCTTGTGCCAAACTATGAAAGCAGGTTAAACCAGACGAGCAATAAGGAACTTATTAAAGAGACGATTGAGAAGCTGAAGGGATGTATAAAATATGACCCGAATAACACCTCATACTATGGGGCTATGGCTACGGCTTATAAGAAATTGTATAGTCTGGGAGAAGCAGATGGGCTGAAAAAGGCAGAGGAGGCGCTCCTTTCAGCAATAAAGCAGAACCCAAACTCACCTGAGACAATAACAAACCTTGGTGTATTCTACAGTGAGAGAGGCGATTGGGCAAAGGCTGTAGGGGTTTATGTTGGTGCCCTGAAATATCAGAAGAAGAGCGTCAGGGGAAGAATGTGCACGCTGAACAACCTTGGTGAGGCATACTTTAATAATAATCAAACAGATAAAGCAATCCAGATATTTTCGCAGTCCCTTAAAGAAGACCCAAAGCAAGGAGGAATCTGCCATTACCTTGCCCTCATCTATTTTAAGAGGGAGGAATATGGCTCTGCCTCTGTTTGGTGCAAAAAAGCTCTCCAGATAGAGCCAAAAAATGCCGGGTGGTGGAATGACTTAGGCTCTGCCTATTACAAAAGTGGAAAGATGAAGGAGGCAAGAAAAGCCTTTGAAGAGGCCATAAAACTTGACTCGAGCAATGAATATGCCAGGAAGGTCCTGGCTGTGATTCCTTAATTGACTCCCAGAAAGGGTTTGGGTTATAATCTGGGGTGTGAAGAATCCTAAGGATAAGCCAATATCAGATTATAAAGAATTCTTCCTGAACAAGAAAGCAATCAGTCTTTAATCAAGCCTTTCAGAGGATTAGAAATCTACTTGAGTATTTTGCCAAAGGATAGGTATAATGATAGGTATCAGGTCAATAGAATACCTGAAACCTGATACCTGAAGCCTGAAACCTAAAAAAGGTATCAGGTATCAGAAAAATCTTCAGCTATTGGTAAGGAAGTGAGTAAAAATAACTTCCATATATTGCGTAGGATTTTGTTTCGTATTCAAGGCGTGCCAAAGGGCGCATAGCAACGCTATGTAACCTTTGGCACAACGCAGAAGACGGAGCAAAAGACAAGCAAGATGTAGAAGTTATTTTTACTTACTGACTAATCAGCTTTCAGATATTTTTTGGCTGAACGCTGACAGCTGAGTGCTATTTAATTTCTATGTTAATCATAACAGGTGGGGCAGGTTTTATTGGAAGCTCTCTTATCTGGGAGTTAAATCAAAGGGGAAAGGATAGAATCCTTGTGGTAGATAGCTTAGATAACGGCAACTACAAAAACTTAGTAGGTCTGGCCTTCTATGACTACATTGATAAGGATGATTTTTTAGAGAGGATAGGAAGGGGTGACTTCAAGAAAATAGAGGCTATATTCCACTTGGGCGCCTGCTCTGACACTACCGCTACTTGTGCAAAATACCTTATTAAGAATAATTATGAATACTCTAAAACCCTTGCTGTTCATTGCTTATTGCATAATATCAGGTTTATTTATGCCTCCTCAGCAGCCACTTATGGCGATGGAAGTTTGGGATTTTCAGATGATGAAAGCAAGCTACACCTTCTGCGACCACTAAATCTATACGGCTACTCAAAGCACCTTTTTGACCTTTGGGCAAAGAAGGAATGCCTATTAGATAAGATAGTTGGGCTGAAATACTTTAATGTATTTGGACCAAATGAGTATCACAAAGGCAATATGCAGAGTATGGTCTTGCGAGGATTCCGCCAGATAATAGAGACAGGAAAAATCAGGTTATTTTCGTCTTATAGAGAGGGGATTGCAGACGGTGAGCAAAAGAGGGATTTTCTCTATGTGAAAGATGCTGTCAAGATGACCCTCTTCTTCTTTGAAAATTTGGGTTTATCCGGGATATTTAATCTTGGTTCAGGCTGTGCTGAGACATGGAATGCTTTGGCACATAGCCTTTTTCATGCCTTAAAAATAGAGCCAGATATTGAATATATTGATATGCCACAAGAGGTAAAAGATCAATACCAGTACTTCACAGAGGCTGATATATCAAAGATTAGAGGTGCAGGCTATACCGAGTCCCCCCTGAGCCTTTCTGATGCTGTCTCTGACTATGTAGGCTACTTAAAGGATAGAAGGTATATCTGTCAGACTTGACACCCGATGAGAAATAATGTATAGTAAATAGCATTCAGGTATCAGGTATCAGTAGTCAGGCAATAAAAATACCTGAAAGCTGATAGCTATTTTTAGTAACCGTTCAGGTTATACAGCAAGAGTGTAAAAAGGGGGATAAGGAGATTATTCATTTTTAATTCTTAATTTTATCCCCATCTCTCTATAATAATCCCCTTATCCCCTTTTCTTACACTATCACTATCGCAGTGATTACATTTAAGGAGGAACAAATGGATTTTGGTAAAAGAATTATAAAGGTGACCGTTATATCACGCTGGTTGATGCTCATCATAGCCGTGATGATGCTTGAGCTATCAAGGGTAGACTGGCTAAAAAAGCCTGAATTATTCATTCCCATTATCATTCTGGCGGTCTATAACCTTATTGCCAGATTCATTCCCTATCAGATAACCTATTTTAGAAGGGCTTATGCTGAGACAACCTTAGATATTGTCTTTATCACCGCCCTTATATTTGCCACAGGTGGCATGCAAAGCCAATTCTTTCTCTTCTACCTTCTTTCCATAATTTTTGCCTCCTGCTATTATCAACCGAAGACAACACTCCTTGTTACCATTGGCATAATCCTCTTATATGTCTGGCTCTTTATCTCCGGAGGGGAGAAAGATATCCTCTGCCTTTTGGGGAGAATACCCATATTTCTTGGAATTGCAGGGCTGGTCTCCTTTATTACCAATGAGATACGATTGACCCAAAGAGAGGCTATTGAGGAGAAGGAAATGGCTTCTGTGCTTCAGACAGAGCTACAGGAGAGGCTGAATAGGGTCAAGGAGGAAAATAAGAGGCTTTCTGAGTTTTATAATGTCTCTACTGACCTTGAGGAGATTGGCGATTTTTCCTCCCAGCTGGCGAAGGTTCTTAAGACAGTATCTTCCTATCTCAAGACAGAGATAAACCTGATAACAGAGATTGAAAGGGGATTTCATAAGGTAATAGCCGGCGATAATATTATCAAGCAGGATCCAGAGACAGCCTTGTTGATAAAGAATAACTGTGCAGTGCTTGTCCACGACATAGAAAAAGATGATAGGGATTTTCTTCTTGCCTACAAGAAGATGGGTGTATCCTCCCTTATCTTGCTGCCATTAAAGATAAAGGAGAACACCATAGGCGCCATACTCTCCTGCTGCAAAGAAAAGAGGAGCTTTTCAGATGATGACCAGAAGTTCTTCAGGATAATAGCCAATATCTCCTCGCTTCTTATAGAAAATAGGAGGCTCTCCTTTGAGATTGACAGACTCTCTGTTACTGACAAGCTCACCGCCCTTTTCAGCTTCTATTACTTTGAAGAAGCGATTAGAAAAGAGATTGAGCGAGCGAGGAGGCTGAATTTGGGGCTATCTGTGATTGCGGTGAAATTAGATATAGAAGAACCAGACTCCGGGTTGCTTCAAAAGGCAGGGCTTATTATAAATTATCACACCAGAAGGGAGGACCTTGTGGCCAATAAGGAGGGCATTTTCTTAATCCTGGCTTATAATGCTTCTCGTGAGAAGGCTTTTGCCCTCTCTGAGAGGATACGAGAAAAAGTCAAAGAAGAGACAAAAAATACAGTGAGCTGTGGGATTGCCACACTTTCAAGTGATATACTCGACCATAAAGAGTTGATAGATACGGCAGAATCTGCACTTTCTGAAGCATCTAAGACAAAAGATGTTACCATAGGTTCTGAATGGTAACATCTTTACCCATCTGAAGAAGAGATTAACCGCAGAGGTCGCAGAGAAATAAAAACTTAAAAATTTTGTAAATTCTCAGCGGTGCCCTAAAGGTGAACAATTATCTTCTGCTTCACTCTCGGTAAATAGTTACTCTGAATGAGAAAGATTCACCGCCTTTCACAAGTAGGCTCAACCAATGATTTAGCCCGCACCCTTATTGCCTCAGGTTGTCAGAATGGAGAGGTTATCATCTCTGATCTTCAAACTGCTGGTCGTGGAAGGGGGGTAAAGGAGTGGGTTTCACCCCCGGGTGGTCTATGGTTTTCAATAATCTTGTTTCCAACCAATCTTAACCCCGATAAACTCTCCCTCTTTTCTTTAATAATTGGCTTAGTGATAAGTAAGGTGATTGAAAGCCAGACAGGGCTTTATTGTGCAATAAAATGGCCCAATGACCTTTATCTGAAAGAGAAAAAGATTTGTGGAATCTTGATAGAAAGTAATATAAGACTGAAATCAGTTGAATGGCTGATAATCGGGGTTGGTCTAAACCTTAATGTTGATAAGAATTTACTACCAGAGGGTGCAGGTTCTATCAAAGAAGAATTGAAAGAAGAGGTGGAGAAGGAGAAGGTATTCTCTGCCTTACTTTCTGAGATAGAAAAGGCATGGATTGGTTTTCAAGAAGACAGCCTACAGTTTCTGCCAGAGATAAAGAAAAGGTGTCTTAGTTTGGGGAGAAAGGCGAAGTTTAAGGTAGATGAGCAAAGGTTGATTGGTGAAGCTACTGATATAGATGAGAAGGGAAGGTTGGTGGTAGAAGCAGAAGGAAAGATGTATCATCTGCTTTCAGATGTAGAGCTACTTTGATGCTTTGAAAAAAGGGACAGTTACAAATCTTTTTCTTGTAATACGCAAATAAAAATGTCCTATTCAAGGATATAAAATATCCCTCAAAAAAGGAGGGGTATTATGAAGGAAAAGGAGGCTGTCTGTAGGGTAAAGGAAGCAAAGAGATTAAGGGTGGTAGAAAAGGTCATTGAAAAACAGATAACTCAAAGAAAGGCTGCTTCTATTCTCGGTATCTCAGAGAGACAGGTAAGGAGAATGGTCAAAAAAGTTGCCAGAGAAGGCCCAATTGGAATAATTCATTGTTCAAGAGACAAACCTTCAAGATCTTTATTAGCTAATACAAAATAGGACATTTCTATTTTGGTATAACAGAAAAATCTTTCAGTTGCATAAATAGCTGCCTTGACCAAGGGTCATTTGGCTCAATTAAGAGAATCTCTTTTAGCAAAGCAACAGCTTCTCTATATTGGCCAATGTTGGCATAGATAAAGGCTAATTGCTTCTTTGGCCATATATCTTTAGGGTTCTTTTCTGCTTTATTTCTAAAGTCAAGTAGTATCCTCTCAATATCCATATCTACTATTTTGACCTTCTGAGATAAGCCTTGACTGGCATAGAATTCTTTGATTTTTAATAGATTCAAAACCCTAAGTGGCTCAATATTTGCTGCTTTCTTGTAGGCAAGATAGGCTTTATCCTGCTCTTTTAATGAAAGGGAGGTATCGCCAAGTATGATATAGATCATCGGGTTGTAATAGTTAGGGTCAAGGCTTATTGTCTTTTCTGCCTCTTTCTGGCTATCTTTCAAATTTCCAAGATGGTAATAGATTGATGAGAGGATAAAGTGGGTATGAGGAGAATCTGGTCTCTCTTTCAGTAATCTCTTTGCAGCCTCAAGAATCTCTTCTTCTTTTCCTTTTCTTACCCATATTGTAAAGTCATTGTTCTCTGTCTCTTCAAATACCTTGCGGAAATTCCCTTCTTTCTCAAAATTATCAAGATACCCAAGCAGACGATCAAAAGCAGGTGTCCTCCTTGATAAGTCTAAAAGAAGATAATCGGCTTTATCCCAATGTGCGCCTGCCTCTATAAACTCAAAGAAGTCCTTTCTTTTGGAAAGATGGCTTGCCCAGGATTCGCCACAGGAAACCCTTGCATCCCTTGGGATAAGCTCTTTTAAGAGATGGAAGAGCTTAATTCTTTCTCGCTCTTTTACGCTCATACTATATACCCTGGGGTAGAGAGAAAGGTTCTCTGGATGTCGGGCTTGTAATTTTCTGGGTTCTCAGGAAAGGGTTTATAGGAGAAGCTAAATCTATTGAAATACAGGTTAGAGAAGAGGGAAATTATGAGGATAGAGATGGAAAGGGGAATCGCTACTTTATATCTTTTGAGTCTCTCTACTATATTTGCAAATCCATAGATAGCAGAGATAGCCATAAATGGTAGGATTGGGGCAGAGTAGTGCCAGAAAAGGTTATATTGAATGGGAAAGTAGGCAATAAGGTGCATTAAAAGGATGGGCATGCCGGGAAGAAAGGAGAGAGAAAAGAGGGAGAAAAAACCAAAGGGAAGGAATAGGAGGATAATGGTAATTATCTTTTCTGGAGCCAAAATAATCTTTCCAATAGCTATAGGATGAAAAAGGATATTCCCTGCTATCTCAGAAAGGTTTTTTCCAAGGTGTCTGTATCTTTCAATATGTTGATATGTTGCCTTTTCTCCTAATACAGGTGAGATGTTTGGTGTGAGTAACTTAAGGGATATAAGCCCCCATAAAAGGGCTGTTGCTATGGTAATAATTCCTATCTTCTTATTATGTCTAAGGAATATATAAACCCCAAAGAATGCCATCAAGAGCGACATCTCCTCTTTTATCATCAGACAGAGGAAGGCAAGAAGAAAATAGGTTTTAATCCTTTGTTTGATTAAGGCAAGGAAGGTAAGAGAGAGCAAAAATGGAGCCAAAGAGACCTCATAGAAGCCACAAAGATTTATCCGGGAGAGGAATGGATGGAGGAGCCAACAACAGGCAAAGACTAAGGAAAGGAATCTGTCTTTTAGCTTATGGTAAGCTATCAGATAGATAGGAATAGCAGCAATACCAGTAAAGAAGGTTTGGAAGAATAAGAGCATTCTTGGGTCTTGCCACAGGCTATAGATAGGAGCAATAAGTATAAGAATAGGAGACATATGCTCTCCAAGAAAGTTATGACCATACCAGGTTGAATGGAGAATCCTGCCTCTGATAGTGTTCCAGAATATCTGGTTCCATGCACCAAGGTCAGTGGTAGTCATCAGCCAATCATATCTCAAGAAATTGAGCAGAGTAAATACCGCGATATAAAATAGAATAAAGAAGGACAATATAGCCAAAGGGATAATGGAGGATTTCATAGGAAACATCTTTCTCTCTGCTTGCCAGTCAATGAGCCTCATCTTCAGAAAGAAAAAGAGACCAAAGACTATGATGAACAGAAAGGCATGCCAGATATTGGGGTTATAAAAACCCATATCTTTCAAAAAGATGGTCAACAAAGGAAGGAAGACAATATAGCTAACGCCATTATTTATCAAAACCTCTTTCAGTCTGTCTTTGGTCAATCTGAAGCGAACCAACAACCAGGAGAATCCTATCCAGAGGAAGGAGAAGATAGTAATAGTAGAGATTGTAAGCGTGGCAAGAGGGATGTTGAGGCAGTAGAAATAAAAGAGAAACAGAGAAAAGAAGCATGCTCCTAAAAGAACTGTTATATATGATAAAGGAAGAAGCCATCTTTTTCTAACACCTTTCTTACTCTTCACGCCTCAATTATATTAGGAAGGTTTGTCTTTGTCAATATTTTGGAGAAGAGTTGATTTTTCTTGATATATCCTCTCAAAGATGCTATATTGATATTGACTTGCAAGAAGAAAAACTATTACAAATAAACATGAGCACTCAGAAAAAAATTCGTAACATCGCTATCATTTCGCATGTAGATCATGGAAAGACCACGCTTGTGGATGGCTTGCTTCGCCAGAGCGGCACCTTTGGTGAGCATCAGACTGTTTGTGAGCGGGTGATGGATTCTAATGATCTTGAACGGGAACGCGGGATTACTATCCTGGCGAAAAATACCGCTATCCATTATCAGGGGCATAAAATAAACATCGTTGACACGCCAGGCCATGCGGATTTCAGCGGAGAGGTGGAACGGATTCTCAAGATGGTTGACGGGGTTCTGCTTCTTGTGGA
The DNA here is from genome assembly GCA_043798435.1 of bacterium. Lineage (GTDB taxonomy): Bacteria > UBA9089 > UBA9088 > UBA9088 > JAGUXG01 > JAGUXG01. Next base: position 10,788 of record JAZDOR010000010.1, on the reverse strand, counting down.
TGCTGTGGATGGGCCGATGCCACAGACTAAATTTGTCCTGGCTAAATCGCTTCAGCTTGGCTTCTGTCCGATTGTGGTGATAAACAAGGTAGATCGCCTGGAGGCTCGGCCTGACGAGGTCGTGTCGGAAACCTTTGATCTCTTTGCTCAACTTTGTGCCAATGATACGCAACTTGACTTTCCCATCATTTATGCCTCAGCTAAGGAAGGCTATGCGATGTGCAACATCAAGACCCCAGGGAAAAACCTCAGTCCACTTTTTGAGATGATTTTAACCCATATTCCCCCTCCATCTGGATCTTCTCGTCTCCCCTTGCAAATGTTAGTGACTACGCTTGACTACGATAACTATGTGGGTCGTATAGCTATAGGAAAGATTGAAAACGGTATCCTGAATATCGGAAACCCCATAGTTCGTATCAAGCGGGACGGCAGTATTGAAAAAGGCAAGGTAACAAAGCTGTATGGATTCTACGGGCTTGAGCGGACAGATATTAATTCTGCAGAGGCGGGTGATGTAGTGGCAATCGCGGGTCTGGAGGGAATAGAGATTGGCGAAACTATAGCTGATTTAGAGAATCCTCAGCCACTTCCACCGATAGATATCGGTGAGCCAACTATGACAATGGAATTTATGGTGAATAACTCACCGCTTGCTGGAACTGAAGGGCAATATCTCACCAGCCGTCATCTTCGTGAACGACTCTTTCGGGAGATTAGAACAAATGTCAGCCTGCGGGTTGAGGAGATGGAAAATGGTATCTTTAAGGTATCCGGACGAGGTGAGCTGCACCTTTCTATACTGATTGAAAATATGAGAAGGGAGGGCTATGAGCTCGCTGTCTCTAAGCCGCATGTAATTCTCAAAAAAATCAATGGTGAGAGGCTTGAACCATATGAGCTCTTAACAGTGGATGTGGAGGAAGTTTATCAGGGCATAGTGATTGAAAAACTTGGCAGGCGAAAGGGTGAGATTCTCCATCATCATATCGGCAGGGATGGCAGAGCCAGGTTTGAATACAGAATCCCCTCCCGCGGTCTGTTTGGTCTCCAGTCTGAGCTTATTATTGAAACAAGAGGAACTGGTGTTCTCCATCATGTCTTTGATTGCTACGGCCCATACAAGGGCGAGATTCTGACTCGCTCTCGAGGAGTTTTGCTGGCAATGGAACAGGGTATCGCTGTGGCTTATGGCCTCTTCAATCTTCAGGAGCGAGGGGTGCTCTTTATCGGACCAGGGGTAAAATGTTACGGTGGAATGATTATTGGAGAGCATTCACGGGAGAATGACCTTGTGGTCAACCCTCTTAAATCAAAGAAGCTGACCAATATGCGTGCCGCAAGCAGCGATGAAAATATTCAGCTCACCCCTCCACGCTCGCTCTCCCTTGAGCAGGCAATAGAGTTTATCTCAGATGATGAACTTGTTGAGGTCACCCCCCTCTCTATCCGACTCCGAAAGCGGCTTCTGGACGAAAACGATAGAAAGCGTTCTGCCAAAGCAAAAAGGTAGGGTAGTGCAAGAAAAGGAGATGGAGATAGAGTTTAGGTAATTGACCCAATTAGAGACAGAGAAGAATTCCTGCAAGATACGAAAGATTCATCTAAGCTGTGATAGGAAATGTTCTGTTAAGCCTTTCTTTCTCCTCCCCAGGCATTCTTCTCTTTTGGAGAGTTTGAACCCAAAGAAGAGAAGATATTCTTCGTCAACTCGTATAGCCATCAACCGGAGCCATAATTCTGTCTCAGAAATGGAGAAAATGTCCATTATCCTATAAATGCCTTAGGAAAAAAGATTGGTGAAGATATCAAGGAGGGTGTAAAGTGGATAATATACCGAAAAGAAATTGGTTTACAAAAAAGTAACTACTCAGGTTCAGGGGTTAAAGGGTTCAAGATTCACGGTTAATCTTCTTATTCTTTAACCTTGAACCGTGAACCTCAGAACCATAAACGAACACAATTTTTGCAAACCTGATTTGTTTGGGTATAGTAAGAACAGGAGGAATAAAGTAAGATGGAAACAGTAACTATGGAAATTCAAGTGCCCAGGTGGGTAAAAGAAGAGAAAGGAGGAACTGATATCGTTCGCTCTCTACTCTTTGAGGCATCCACAAAGATGGAGTATTATCGAAGCAGGATGCTTTCCTTTGAGAAGAAGTATGGGATGCCTTATGAAAGATTTGAGGAGAAGATAAAGAAGGCAAAAGAGGAAAACTTTGAAGAATGGGACAACTTTATTATATGGGAAGGTCTCCATCAGGCATACTGTGGATGGAAAGAGAGATATGCGGGGTTGAAAGAATGTATGGGATAATAGACCTTCTCAGGCAGAGCAAGATAGTTTCCCAGATTACAAAGAGATTAAAACCTTTCTTCATCACAAGCATGTTGAAGAAAAGATAGAGCCAACTCCTAAGTTGAGCATAGAAGATGTATTACAGTATATAGAAGAGGAGTTGAAACACTGACCCAATGAAAAGGGGATGAAGGAGAATTATCAATTAACAATTATCAATGATCAATTAAGAGATGGAGGGAATTGATAATTGAAGATTGATAATTGAACATTGTATTTTGACCCAATGAAAAGGGGATTGCGATAGTTAGGCAGATGGTTTATAATAGGTAGGGAAGATGAAGGTATATCTGGATACTAATGTATGGTGTAGACCATTTGACGATTTGAGACAGGAGAGAATACTTGATGAGGCTGAGTCCTTGAATAAGCTTCTTCTGATGAAATCTGCTGGTCTCTTGAAGATAATCACCTCTGAGGCAGCAATAGCCGAAGTCTCACTGATTGAAGATATAGAGAAGAAAGAGCAGGTTGAATCTCTGATAAATAGTAGTGCTATTGAACTAATCCAGGTTGATGATCAGCTCATAAAGCTGGCGGATGATGTTAAATCTGCCTGTAAATTGAAGGATTTCATGGATGCTTTACATATAGCGGCTTCATTGCAAAGTTGCACATTTCTTCTCACCTGCGATGACGAACTGACTAAAAATGCTTCAGTATTTGAGGCTAATTTACATAAATTAGGGTATAGTATCAAGATAAGAAATCCAGTGAATTTTTTAGAAGAGATGGAGGTGGAGTAAATGAATGCAATGATTGCTGAAGAGATTTTAGAGGAAGGGGTGGAAACCTTATATGAGAACTTAGGTCCCATAAAGGCAATCAAGTTTTTCCAGATGATAGGTCTAAACAAGGGTAACTCTGTAGCAGAATTAGAGCAGAAGACCGAGGCAATGAGCAGGAAAGAGGTAATTGAGTTGATTAAAAAGGTGAGGCAAGAGAAGAAAGGGATATGGGAAAAAATAGGGTTAATATAAGGCCAAAATCAGACCCATACGGAAAAGGGTGTCTTAGCTCTTTGAAAATAGAGGCTTGCCAGAGGGTAGTTGAACCACGAGAAGACAATGAAAAGGGGATGTTTAAATCGGGAATTGCGGATCGCGGATTGCGGATCTGAAGATAGGAAATAGATAGATTCGAGATTCGCAATTCGAGATTCGAGATTGAAGCCGACCCAATGAAAAGGGGATTAGACAGATAGTCATTAGTTACTGGTCAATAGTTATCAGGAAATAAAGAGAAAAAGGGATAGGTTCATTTTTCTACTAATTAAAGTAAGGGGTAAAAAGAGTAGTAAATTAATTATAATTCTTAGCGAACTTTGCGGTTACAAAAATTTTAACCTGATGAAAACAATCATTGCCTTAGAGGATGGAAGGTGGTTTGAGGGTGAGGGGTTTGGTGCAAGCGGTGAGAAGTCTGGTGAGATAGTCTTTAACACCAGCATGAGCGGCTATCAGGAGATCCTGACAGACCCATCATACAAAGGTCAGATTGTAACCATGACCTATCCCTTGATAGGAAATTATGGTGTGAACGACGAGGATATTGAGTCGGAAAGACCGCAGGTTGAAGGGTTTGTGGTTAAAGAATACAGCAGAATTTACAGTAATTGGAGGGCAAAGAAGAGCCTTCCTGATTACCTGAAAGAGCATAATATCATCGGTATAGAAGGCACAGACACCAGGGCATTGACCAAGCATATAAGAACCCAAGGGGCAATGAAGGCAGTCATCTCAACATTGGACTTAGACCCAGAAAGCCTTGTGGCAAAAGCAAAAGCCTCTCCTGGATTAGTCGGCAGAGACTTAGTCAAGGAAGTAACCTGCAAAGAAATTACCGATTACCGATTACCGATTACCGATTCAAGGTAGTAGCAATAGACTTTGGGATAAAATATAACATTCTCAGAATGCTAACAGATGCAGGGTGTAATGTCACGATAGTCCCGGCAAGCACATCCTCTGATGAAATTCTTGCCCTAAATCCAGACGGTATCTTTCTTTCTAATGGCCCAGGAGACCCTGCAGGTGTTCTAAATGCTATAGATACAGTAAGAAGGCTTATTCGCACAGGCTTACCAATCTTCGGGATATGTTTGGGGCATCAGATTTTAGGTTTAGCCCTTGGTGGAAAAACCTACAAGCTCAAGTTTGGCCACAGGGGAGGAAATCAGCCTGTCAAAGACCTGAAAACAGGAAAGATTGACATCACCTCTCAAAACCACGGCTTCTGTGTGGATATTGAATCTCTGCCTGATGATATAGAGATAACCCACATCAACCTAAATGACCAGACCCTTGAGGGAATGAGGCACAAAAGCCTGCCTATCTTCTCTGTCCAATACCACCCGGAGGCATCCCCGGGACCACACGATGCCAGCTATCTATTCAACGAATTTACTGAGATGATAAAAAGAAGAAAGGAGGTTTTGGCTTGAAAAAAGAAAGGTCTTTGGAACAAAGATTGTGGGATGCGGCGGATAATCTGCGGGCTAATTCTAAATTAAAGGCTTCAGATTACGCCGAGCCGGTTTTGGGATTGATATTCTTGCGTTTTGCTGATTCTAAGTTTCAATAGGGAAATATTAAAAAATGGTTGAAACAGAGGTTGGGTAATGAGAAGAGATATTGTAAAATCTGATGAATACAGAGAATTTGTTGGCAAATTGAAGGCAGAGATTATCTCTGCTCGCCAAAAGGCCTATCAAACAGTTAATAAGCAATTAGTTGAATTGTATCTTCATATAGGTAAAGGTATTTATGAGAAGGTAGAGATTTCTGATTGGGGTGAAGGTGTTGTAGAGAGGTTATCTATAGATTTACAGCGAGAATTCCCTGATATGAAGGGATTTTCTGTTCAAAATTTATGGCGGATGAAACAATTTTACGAAACTTATAAAAACAACGAAAAACTCTCACCACTGGTGAGAGAATTGTCGTGGACACAGAACTTAATGATATTGCATCATACAGAAACCATCGAAGAAAAAGAGTTTTACTTAAAAACCTGCATAAGTGAAAATTGGAGTAAGAGGGAACTTGAGAGACAGATTGATTCTTCTTTATACGAACGATTTATGCTCTCAAAAAAGGCAGATAAATTAATCCCTTATACCAAAGAAAAGAATATCCTGGCACATTTTAAGGATGAGTATATATTTGACTTTCTTGGATTAAAGGATGATTTTTCAGAAAAAGATTTGCGTAAGTCAATTGTAGGAAACTTAAAACAGTTCTTCCTTGAATTTGGTAGATATTTTACACTGGTAGGAGATGAATATAAGGTAACTGTTGGAAACGAGGACTATAAAGTAGATTTGTTGTTTTATCATAGAGTCTTGAAGTGTCTTATAGCAGTAGAATTGAAGATTGGAAAGTTTAAACCCGAATATGTTGGCAAGATGCAGTTTTATTTAGCTGCAATCGATGAGAAACTGAAGCTAAATGATGAAAATCCATCTGTAGGTCTAATCCTCTGTAAGTCAAAGGATGAAGAAGTTGTGCGAATAGCAATGAGCAAAACAGTCTCACCAATGAAGATAGCCAGCTATAAAACAAAAATTATTGACCAAAAATTGCTTAAACAAAAGTTGCATTCCCTACCCTTGCCTGAACCTGAAGGGTATGAGGAAAACTAAATTATTGTGGTGGATGAGATGAGGAAAAGTGCTATGGAAAATAGGTGGGAAACAAAAAAGATTAAGGAAATTGGTCGAGTAGTTACCGATAAAACTCCACCAACAGCAATTAAAGAATATTTCGGTGATGAATTCCCTTTTATTGCTCCAACGGATATTACTGATGAAACCAGACCTTCCGCCAAACCCGTGCTATGCTTTTGCCGAGATTGATTGAAGGGGAGATAGAAGAGAATTTGGAGATTAAGGTAAGATGAGTCAAAGAACCTAAAAGAATATAAGGATTTCTTGAGGTGCCAATTTGGCACCTCAAGTTGGGGTGGTCGTCGTTATTTACCTTATGCATTTACAGAGCAAGGAGTAGCCATGCTTTCAAGTATTCTTAATAGCGAAAGGGCTATTATAGTTAATGTTGCGATTATGCGGACATTTGTAAAACTTAGAGAAATCCTTTCAACGCATAAAGAACTGGCATATAAGTTAACTGAACTTGAAAGAAAGATTGAAAAACACGATGAAGAAATTCAGACAATCTTTGAGGTAATTCGTCAACTTATGATACCACCTGAAAAACCGTGTAGACGGATGGGCTTTTATGGTAGTGTCAAATAAAGTATGATAAAATATGAAAGAAACCACAGAGGGCACAGAGTTTATTTTAGCTAAAGATTAAAGATGAACTGACTCTATGTTCTCAAAAAGATTTTCTGCATGGTAAGTAATGGGCTTAAAGACTTTCAGATAATATAAATATTAGAGGGCACAGAGTAAAAAACAGGAAAGGTATAGTTTTTCTCTGTGGACTCTGTGGTTAGTCGTTGACAGTACCATTCAAAAATAAGGGGTAAAAATTATGCCAAAACGACGAGATTTGCACAAAATTTTAATCATAGGTGCAGGGCCTATTATCATCGGCCAGGGCTGTGAGTTTGACTACTCAGGCACTCAGGCTTGCAAGGCTCTGAAGGAAGAGGGGTACTCTGTCGTCCTGATAAATTCAAACCCTGCTACGATTATGACTGATCCACAGACAGCAGACCGAATATATATTGAGCCTGTTACCCCTGAGATTGTAGCCAAGATTATTGAGAAAGAGCGTCCTGATGCCATCCTGCCGACCTTAGGGGGGCAGACCGGACTTAATGTGGCGGTGAAGGTGGCGGAAATGGGTATCTTAGAGAGGTTTGGCGTTGAAATGATTGGTGCGGATTATGCTGCTATCAAAAAGGCAGAGGATAGAAAGCAGTTCAAGGAGGCTATGGAGAAGATTGGCTTGGATGTGCCAAGGAGTGGGCTGGCATACACTATGGAAGATGCCTGGAAAGTAGCAGAAGAATTGGGGTTTCCTCTGGTTATACGACCGAGCTTCACCCTTGGTGGAACAGGTGGAGGGATTGCCTTTAATAAAGAGGAGTTTGTCGGGTTTTCTCAATCCGGAATAGAGGCAAGTATGATTGGTGAAATCCTGATTGAAGAATCTGTTCTTGGCTGGAAGGAGTATGAACTTGAGGTAATGCGTGATGTCAAGGATAATGTGGTCATCATCTGCTCTATAGAAAATCTTGATCCGATGGGTGTTCATACAGGGGATTCCATCACCGTTGCCCCTGCTCAGACCCTTACAGACAAAGAATACCAGAAGATGAGGGATGCAGCGATTGCTGTCATCCGTGAGATTGGCGTCCAGACAGGCGGCTCAAATGTTCAGTTTGCTATAAATCCTGAGGACGGTCGGATGGTGGTGATTGAGATAAACCCAAGGGTATCAAGAAGCTCTGCCCTTGCCTCAAAGGCTACTGGTTTTCCAATTGCTAAAATTGCGGCAAAGCTGGCTGTTGGCTATACCCTTGATGAGATTCCCAATGATATTACCAAAAAAACCCCAGCCTCATTTGAGCCGACCATTGATTACTGCGTCATCAAGATTCCCAGGTTTACCTTTGAAAAGTTTGCTCAAGCTACGGATGTGCTTACAACCTCAATGAAATCTGTGGGCGAGGCAATGGCTATTGGCAGGACATTCAAGGAGGCTTTACAGAAAGGATTGAGGTCTTTGGAGATAGGTAGAGCAGGGCTTGGTGGGGATGGAAAGGATAGGATACAGAATACAGAATACAGAATACAGAATACAGAAGAGAGGATTAAAGAAAAGTTGGTTGTGCCAAATTCTGAGAGGATTTTTTATATCAGAGAGGCGATTAAGATGGGGATGGGAATAGAAGAGATATATCAGTTGACTAAGATAGATAGGTGGTTTTTGGAGAATATCAGGCAGATTGTGGAGATGGAGGAAGAGATCAGGGGTCAGGGGTCAGGGGTCAGGGGTCAGGTGTCAGGAGAAAGAATTCAGAATCCAGAATTCAGAATCCAGAATACAGAATACAGAAGACAGGAGTCAGGAGGAAGAATTCAGAATCCAGAATACAGAATACAGAATACAGAAGACAGGAGTCAGGAGGAAGAATCCAGAATTCAGAAGACAGAAGACAGAATCCAGAATTCAGAATTCAGAATTCAGAATCCAGAATACAGAACCTTGAACCTTGAACATAGAACCTTAAACTTAGAACATAGAACCTTGAACATAGAACATAGAACCTTAAACTTAGAACATAGAACCTTGACCCTAGAACCTATAACCTTGACCCTTGAACCTGGAACCTTGAACCTGGAACCTATAACCTTGAATCTGGAACCTATAACCTTGAACCTGGAACCTGGAACCTTGAACCTGGAACCTGGAACCTTGACCCCCGATCCCCGATCCCCGAACCCCGATCCCCGATCCCCGATCCCCGATCCCCGATCCCCGAACCCCGAACCCCGAATCTCAAGTGAACTACTGCGAAAGGCTAAGCAATATGGGTTTAGCGATAGGCAGTTGGCGTATTTGTTAGACTCAGATGAGATGTCTATTCGTAGTTTCAGAAAAGGCAAGGGCATAGAGCCTGTCTTTAAGTTAGTGGATACCTGTGCGGCAGAGTTTGAATCAACCACGCCTTATTATTACTCTACTTATGAAGAAGAGGATGAGACAACTCCATCCAATAGAAAGAAGGTAATCATTCTGGGTGGTGGACCAAACAGAATAGGCCAGGGCATAGAGTTTGACTACTGTTGCTGTCAGGCATCCTTTGCCTTGAAAGAAGAGGGGGTTGAATCCATTATGATAAACTGCAACCCTGAGACAGTCTCCACGGATTATGATACATCAGACAAGCTCTACTTTGAACCAATGACTCTGGAAGACATCCTGAATATTATAGACAAAGAAAAACCAGAGGGTGTGATTATCCAGCTTGGGGGACAGACACCATTAAATCTGGCTCTTCAATTAGAGAAGGCAGGGGTGAAAATTCTCGGCACTTCAACTGATTCCATAGACAGGGCAGAAGACCGCAAACGCTTTAAGGAGCTACTGCAAAAAATCGGGCTCAAGCAAACCCCTAATGATACAGGCACATCCCCACAAGAGGCAAAAAAGATTGCCGAAGAAATAGGCTATCCGGTTTTGATGCGTCCTTCCTATGTTTTAGGTGGACGGGCAATGGAAATTGTCTATGATGAAGAAGATTTGGAGAAATATATGCGGGAGGCGGTTGAGGCCTCTCCTTCTCATCCTGTCCTTGTGGATAAATTCCTTGAGGATGCTATTGAGATTGATGCGGATGCCATTTCAGATGGAGAGACGACTGTCTTGGGTGGGATTATGGAGCATATTGAGTATGCAGGTGTTCACTCAGGTGATTCTGCCTGTGTCCTTCCAACACATACACTTTCTGCGGGTATCCTTGAAAAGATCAGGCAGAACACATATTCCTTAGCCAAAGAGCTTGGTGTGATTGGCTTGATAAATATTCAGTATGCCATCAAAGATGATGAGGTCTATGTCCTGGAGGTAAACCCAAGGGCATCACGAACAATACCCTTTGTCTCAAAGGCTATTGGTGTATCCTTGGCAAGGCTGGCAACAAAGGTAATGATCGGGAAGAAGCTCAAGGATCTTGGCTTCACTCGTGAGATAATACCAAACATAGCTTGTGTCAAAGAGGTTGTCTTTCCCTGGACAAGATTTTCAGGGGTAGATACTATACTTGGCCCTGAGATGAGGTCAACTGGCGAGGTTATGGGCATAGACTCAAGTTTTGGGATGGCTTTTGCTAAGGCACAGATGGCAGCGGGACAAATCCTGCCAAAGAAGGGAAGCGTCTTTATCAGCGTGACAGATAGAGAAAAGGAGAAGGTGTTGCCTGTAGCAAAGAAATTTTTTGATATGGGTTTTGCTATAGTTGGCACTACCGGAACATCAAAATTTCTCAAGTCACATGGGATTGCTTGTGAAAATGTATTTCGCTTAGGGGAGGGGAGACCTGACATTATAGACGAGATGAAGAATGGCCAGATAGCCTTAGTCATAAACACACCCTCTGGAAAGAGACCAAGGCAGGATGAGGTGAAGATAAGAACAACTGCCTATGCCTATAATATTCCTATTATCACTACCATCCCCGGGGCATTAGCCTCAGCCGATGGCATATCAGCCTTGATAAATGGAAAGATAGAGGTAAAACCCATTCAGGAGTATCATATGGAGATTCATTTGTTGTAACACTTCAGCCTCTGAAGTAAAAATTAACCACACTTATTATACTCAAGTAAATTGGGATGGCAAAAAATAAATAAAGTTTTTTTGACACAGATTAACACTGATTTTCACTGATAAAATGTAAAAATTATCTGTGTTCATCTGTGTCTATCAGTGTCTAAATATTTGATTTTTTATTTT
>JAZDOR010000007.1:0-2903 GCA_043798435.1 bacterium | reverse complement strand
AAAAATATTTTTTTCTGGTTTTCATTCTTTCGTGTTTTCGTGATTATATTTTATTTCTCCGTGTCTCAGTGTCTCTGTGGTTAGTCTTTACTTCAGATGGCTAAAGTGTTACCTTTTATTATTATAACTATTCAGATTATCTATCCTATAAATTATAAAAAAAGGTTGTGGCTGAAAGCAAGAAAAATTTCCTACTGTTTACTTGATTCCTATTTATACCGAAAAGAAATTGGTTTACAAAAAAGTAACTACTCAGGTTCAGGGATTAAAGGATTCAAGGTTCACGGTTAATCCTCTTATTCTCTAACCTTGAACCGTGAACCCCAGAACTATAAACGAATCAGGTTCAAGGTTCACGGTTAATCCTCTTGTTCTCTAACCTTGAACTTTGAACCTCAGAACCATAAACGAACACATTTTTTGCAAACCTGATTTATTTGGGTATACTATTACTACTACTACCTTCAGCTTATCCTCCTTCAGCCTATCTACCCAATCTGAACTATAGTTCCTTCAATATCCTGGCAATCTCCATAGTTGCTAATGGAGGTTTAAGTCTGCTCAATCTCTCTTTTAGAGCCAGGAATTTTTCTTTGTCTGCAATAAGCCTTTCAATCTCCAAGCCAGCATCCTTTGGCCAAACTGCTTGTCCTTCTTTGACTAAAATCTCGGCATTCTTCTCTTCTTGACCAGGTATTGCCTCAGTGATTATCAGGGGAACACCCTTTGCCACGACCTCTGAGGCTCCAAGCCCTCCAGCCTTTCCAAGAGCAATATCTGCTATCTCTAATAGCTCATCAATGTAGTCAATAAAGCCAAAGACCTTGCCCTCTAAACCAAGCTCTTTGAGCCTCCTTTTTAGTTTGTCTGCCAGATGGGTATCCTTTCCAGCTACAATGACAATCTGGCACTTATCCCTTATTTTGGCTAAGGAAAGAAGGTGCTTCTCTATATGACCAAGACCATAACCTCCACCAAGGTATAAAACCACAGGCTTTTCGCTTAGACCAAATTTTTCCTTTTTTATTCCCTTAGTTTGATGAAATTTAGAAAGGATTGGAATGCCAACAACCTTTACTGCCGATGGAGAAACCCCTTTTTTCTTTAAGATTTCGCCAATGGATTGATGAGGAACAATATAAAGGTCTATCTGGGGTCTTATTCCCATAGGATGACAATCAAAGTCTGTGGCACAAGAGACAATCTTAAAGTTTCTGTTCTTTATCGTAGAAATGGCAGAGGCGATAAAGGGATGGGTTGAGATGACTGCATCAGGAGAAAATTCATTGATTACAGGCTCCACATCCTCCCTTATAGCATTATCAAGAAAAGATTGGCTAATCCTCCAGATGGGGGTTTTATAAAACAAAGCCCATAAGGCTGGAGTCTTTTTTGTCATTACGAGGTAGGAGCTATTTATAAACCAACCGAGTAGGGAATTGTGCAGAACAATGAAGCTCTTTGGTTCAATACCTGCCTTTTTTAATCCTTCCGAGATAGCCTCAGTTGCCTTTATATGACCCATCCCAGCCAGAATGGAGAGGACAAGCACCTTCATAAGAGTGATGAGTGATGAGTGATGAGTGATGAGTGATGAGTGATGAGTGATGAGTGATGAGTGATGAGTGATGAGTGATGAGTGATGAGTGATGAGTGATGAGTGAAGAGTGAAGCGTGGTCTAATCCCTGGTATGGATTTCTCCCTGACACCTGACACCTGACACCTGACACCTGTTGACTATGGACTATCATAGAAGAACTACCTTAGGGGAGATTATCTTCCGTGTGACACCCCTTGTATCCACTATCAGTTGTGAGTGCTCAACAATCTCCTTGTAATCATAAGCTGAGTGGTCAACAGCAATCACTACGCAGTCTGAGGAAGAGAGGCTCTCTTTGGTTAAATCAACGGACTTAAAAACCCTTCCTTTTACCACCACAGATGGGATGTATGGGTCATTGTAAGAGAAATCTGCTCCATGCTCTATGAGCATCTCCATTATTGCTTCTGAGGGTGAGTTTCTTGGGTCATCTATATCCTTCTTAAAGGCAACACCGAGCAACAGAATCTTAGAGTTGTTCATTGCCTTCTTCTGTCTGTTTAAGGCATCCGATACCATAGAGACGACATATCTGGGCATTAAGAGGTTTATCTCTGCAGCAAGCTCAATGAATTTTGTGGAAAAGTCATACTCCCTTGCTTTCCATGATAGATAATATGGGTCAACAGGGATGCAGTGTCCACCAACCCCAGGCCCAGGCCAGAAAGGCATAAAACCAAAGGGTTTAGTTGAAGCCGCCTCAATCACCTCCCAGACATTTATCCCCATCCGATTGCATAACAGGGCAAGTTCATTCACCAGAGCAATATTTACGCTTCTAAAGGTGTTCTCTAAGAGTTTGCAAAGCTCTGCTGCCTTTGGAGATGATACCTCAAAAACATTAGGGGTGATATATGAAAATAGGTTTGCAGCAAGCCTTGTTGATTCAGGAGACAAACCCCCAACAACCTTTGGTGTATTCTTGATGGTATAGGTTTTATTCCCCGGGTCTATCCTCTCTGGAGAGAAGGCTAAGAAGAAATCTTCCTCCTCTTTTAGCCCTGTCTCCCTTAGCATTGGCAGGACAACCTCCTCTGTTGTCCCCGGGTATGTTGTTGACTGGAGGACAATCAGTTGACCCTTTCTGATATTTGCTTTAATCTGTTCTGCGGCAGAAATGATATAAGATATATCGGGTGCCTTTGCCTTTGTGAATGGCGTTGGGACGCAAATGAAGATGACATCCTGGTCTTTAAGATTAGAGAAGTCGTATGTGGCAGAGAGCAGGTTCTTTTCGCAAAGCCATTTTACATCCTCTGTTTGGACATCAGGAATATAACTTATGCCTTTATTCAGCTTGGA
>JAZDOR010000182.1:0-2515 GCA_043798435.1 bacterium | reverse complement strand
CTCTCCGTGACCTCTGTGCCTCCGTGGTTTATATTCTTTTCTTGCACTTCAATTGGGTAAATAGTTACTATTGGTCTGAGTTTCGTGTCTGATGCCTTGCCAGTTTTAGTATAGTAATTTATAGTAATTTATGGTGTTGTCTTTATTTCAAGCCATAAGCAAATTTAACCACACGACCACACGGAATTTTTTCATCTCATACATAATCTCATTTTCTGTATAATACCTTCCTTTTATAATCCTGTAAATCCTGCATATCTAAAGTCCCATTAACTTTTTGATAGGTACATATAAAAACCCCTGATTTTTCAAGGGGAATTTTTATTATATTTCTTGCTACTGCAAGAAATATCTTGAGAAGAACCCTTAGCTTTATGTATAATAATAAAAGTTAAACTTTTTTGGAGGTGTAAAATGGTTTATAGTAAAGATTCTCTTTTGAATGACCTTTCTGAAAGTGTTGAGATAGGAGGGGTCGGGGTATCTGTTAGGGATAAGGAAAGGGTAAGGGTTGAGCTGATAGACAGGCTTATCTATAATGCTTGCCTGAACCCAGAGGAAGAGATACGGAATGCTACAAGGTGGCTGATAAGGGAGATAGCCAGGGATTTGGGAATATTTCCAGCCTCCATCTTTGCTTACTATTCTAATATGCCAGCAAATCTCAGTGTGCCGGCTATAAACATTCGTGGCTTAACATATAATGTGGCCAGGGCTTGTTTTTCGTCTGCACAAAGAGATAATATTGGTGCTTTTATCTTTGAGATTGCCAGGTCTGAGATGGAATACACATACCAGGAGCCAGCAGAGTATTCTGCCCTCATCATGGCCGCAGGGATAAAAGAGGGTTTTACGGGTCCAGTCTTTATTCAGGGCGACCACTTTCAGATAAGAAAGAAGCTTCCGAATGATATAGAGAATGTGAAAGATCTTGTTAAGAAGGCGGTAGAGGCAGGGTTCTATAACCTTGACCTTGACACATCAACCCTGGTTGACTTAAGTCAATCTACAGTTTATGAACAGCAGAGAAAGAACTTTGAGACAGCAGCAGAGCTTACAAGATATATAAGGAGCATAGAACCAGAAGGTGTGACTGTCTCCCTCGGTGGTGAGATAGGTGAGATAGGGAAGCAGAACTCAACAGAGGAGGAGCTGAGGGAATACCTAAAAGGTTACAAGGAGAGTTTGGGAAAGGAATTAGCTGGAATAAGCAAAATGGCTATCCAGACAGGCACAGCACATGGAGGCGTTGTCCTTCCTGATGGCTCAATAGCTGAGGTAAAGCTTGACTTTGACACCCTGAGTAAACTTGGAAAGATAGCTCGGGATGATTATAGCTTAGCCGGTTGTGTTCAGCATGGAGCCTCAACCTTACCCTTAGAATTATTCGACAGATTCCCTGCGTCTTATACAATAGAGGTTCACCTTGCCACAGAGTATCAGAATATAACCTACGAGCTTATTCCAGAGGAGCTTCGAGAAGAAATATATGCTTACTTAAGGGAGCATTGCCAGTCAGAGAAGAAGGAGACGGATACTGATGAGCAGTTTATTTACAAGGCAAGGAAAAAAGGGTTTGGACCATTCAAAGAAAAATTCTCCCGATTAAGTGAAGAGGTAAAGGCTGAAATAAGGGAGGCTCTGGCAGAAAAGTTCACCTTTACTTTTAACAAGTTAGGGGTAAAAAATACCAAAGAGGCAATATCACAAATGATAAAACCCGTTTATCAGGAAAGACCTATTCCAGATTTACTGAAAAAAAGATAACCACAAAGACACAAAGAATAAATTAGACTGTGTATAAAAAGGAGGTGAGAAATGGCTCATAAGAAAGGACAAGGTTCATCAAGAAATGGCAGGGATTCTTGTGGAAAGAGGCTCTGCATAAAGAAGTTTGGTGGTCAACTTGTGACTGGTGGAACAATCTTAGTTACCCAAAGGGGAACAAAGGTAGCCCCGGGCAGGAATGTTGGCAAAGGAAAGGACGACACCCTCTTTGCCAAGATAGCTGGGACAATAAGCTTCTCTGATACATACGGAAAGAAGAAGGTTAGTATTCTGCCTTCTGTGGGATAGAGGATAATTACTCAAAAAAAGAATATAAACCACGGAGGCACGGAAAAATTTCATTGCAAATTTAGCATTGCAAAATGCAAATTTCAAATTTGAAATACTAAATGATAATTTTGCAATTTGCAATAAGTTAACTCTGTGTCTCCGTGTCTCTGTGGTGAATCTCTTCTTAAAAGATTGAAGTGTTACGAAGATGTAAAGTAAAAAGATGAAGATACACCGCTGGTTTTTGGTTTTCGCCTTTCTTTTTTGCTCACAGGTCTTCTCCTCAACATTGACGCAGGAGAGTCTGCCAGAAATAGTCAAAAGGGTTGAGCCATCTGTTGTTGTTATTCTGACTTATGATGACAAAGGAGAGGCTCTTGGTCAGGGGAGCGGATTCTTTATCAGCCAGGAGGGTGATGTCATCACCAATCGTCATGTGCTTTCCGGGGCAAGCAAG
>JAZDOR010000145.1:0-24029 GCA_043798435.1 bacterium | reverse complement strand
AACGATACCTACTACCCCGCGAATTCTGCCATCAATGATAGCATCATTTAATGGTCTGTAGGTAGCACGAAATGTGCCGCCCAACATATGGTTTATGGTTTCATGGGAAAAACCAGCCACCAGATCAATCGCCTCATCAGGGATATCAACCTTGACATTATCCCTTTTTGGGTAATTCTCAATCGCCAGACGAATAATTTCAGTAGCAGATTTTACCGCATCGTGTTCATCAAACTCAATGTGAACAGCCCCCCCTGGTATCTTTGCTCTTTTGTTGGTGGTAATAACCTTTGTATGATAGCATTGAGCTATCTGCGGCAGGCTCTGGTAATTCCACAGCACTTCCGAAAAGGATAATCCTTTTTGCCCCAAACTTATGGGCGATAATCACACAGCGGTCTATTTGCGAACTGTCTATACTCATAGCCTATCTCTCCTTTTGTTACTTTTTGCTTCCCCATTGAGGGCCACTGCCACCACCACCAAAAGAAGACATAATCATATAACCATGTTCCTTTGCCCAAACGAGTCCAGCTTCTTCCAGTTTACTATTCCCACAATTTAAGAAAGCCGTAGCCATACTTAAGTCACCATGTCTCATTAAGGCAAGTATCAATAACCATGTTTTTCCCCCTTTATTAATGATGGAGACATAATCTGTAGCTATCTTTTTAAGATCTATACCTTCTAACAAAGAATCTATAAATTCTTTTGCTCTTTCGTCTCCAATCATCTCCAATGCCAATATTACTTCAGATTTAATTGCAGAATTCTTATCCTTCAAGGCAGCGATCAGAGGCTTAACTGCAGAAGTGCCTATCTTACCCAGTGCCCATGCTGCATCCCATTGGACCAATGAGTTTTTTTATCCTTCAAGACAGAGATCAGAGGCTCTATTGCACGAGCATCTTTTATCTCGCCCAGTGCCCATGCTGCATAATGTTGGACATCTGAGTCTTTATCCTTCAAGGCAGTAATCAGAGGCTCTATTGCACGGGTATCTTTTATCTTACCCAGTGCACTTGCTGCACTATTTCGGACATCTGAGTTTTCATCCTTCAAGGCAGCGAGCAGAGGCTCAACTACACGGGTATCTTCTATCATACCCAGTGCCCTTGCCACATTCCATCGGACATCTGAGTTTTTATCCTTCAAAGCAGCGAGCAGAGGCTCAATTGCACGGGTATCATTTATCTCGCCCAGTGCCAATGCTGCATTACTTCGGACATCTGAGTTTTCATCCTTCAAAGCAGCGATCAGAGGCTCAACTGCACGGCTATCCTTTATCTCACCCAGTGCACTTACTGCATCCTTTCGGACACGCCAGTCTTTATCCTTCAACTCTTGAATCAATTCATCTGCACGGTCTGGTTGGGAATATCCAGGGACTGGGATGAAACAGCAGATGAGAGAGATAATTGTTGCTGTGTAGAAAATAGCCCTGAATCTCCGCAAAGCAGGGTCAAAACCTTTCTTTTCTTTCATTTCTTTATCCATAATTTTTTCCCTCTTTTTTTCACTTAAAAAAATCCTTTTTGCTTAAGAATTTCTAAATAATCTTCACGGGTTAGCGGACATTTAACTAAATCTTCAAAGTGTAATGGAGACAACTTTAACTGACCACGAATCTTATTTGCCACCTTTTCAGGAATATCTCCTTTACCATGAGAATAATGAACCCTTAAAATCTTTCTGTCATCAACGGTTAACCAACCATAAATATGTCCTGTTTTCCGTAATGTTAAATCCAACTTGGCAAATATATTTTCAATATCACTTTTCTTTATCTGCATTTAATAATTCCCTCTAAATAGGCTAACCACCTTTGAGGAAGCCTGCCAAGATTCTCTTTTTTTTCATTTTTTAAGTCTTCATATAAATTAACAATTTCATCACGCAAACAGTCGATTGCCTCAAATTCTGTCTCCGCATATGCAAATGCTTCAATATCATCAAGGCTTGCTATAACAACATCATTTTCAAATTCAATAGAAATATATATGGGCTTCTCTAAAAAATACTGCGGGTGGTTGAGGGTGTTAATTGGAATAATCCTTTGATGTTCCTTTATTGCGTTTACCAATTCTTTGGATAGTTGTCTGTATTGTTCTCCTGTTAAAACTTGTGTTTGCATCATACTATTTCCTCCCTACAAATACTCCGTAACACTTTACTTGTCTGAAGTAGTGCATCATAACATTCGTTTTTAGGAGTTCATCTGTTCTGTTCGTAGTAATCACATTTATGCGGTTGTGTTTATATTCAACTTGCTAAAGTAAATCACTATGAAAGGGTACACAAATTCAAATGGAGTAATGCAGTAGTGTAAATAAGGAAAAATGGGAAAGTTAGTCTTGTGCTTTAGCTGTAAAAACCGATTTTTCATCCTCTCATTTTGCATTTTTCATTTTACAGTACCCATTTTACAGTTTTTCTTCCCCTGTTTTGCTATAGCCTGAACGCTTACAATTATTAAAACTTCAACTCTCTCCTCATAGCCATATCATAAAGCACGCGTGGTGGTCTTTCCTTTATGCCTAATCTTTCGCGGGCAGCATCAATCCATTTAACAAGTATTTCTGCCTGTTTGACTGGGTCAGGCTCAACTGCCCAACAAGCATTATACTCATCACAGTATTCCTTGAATAATAAATTACTCATGCCAGAGCCTGTAACAGGAAATCCTACACCAAACAACACCGGTGCCCCGGAGGCAACAAAGTACTGTCCAATGGCAATGGCCTTCTCACTCATCCATTCAGGGGCACACCCGCAAGCAGGAAGCCCTCCAATATCATCACTCAATCCGCCTATATTAGCTACCTCGCTTAACGCAATCAGCAGCCTTGAGTTATCCACACAGCTTCCGCAATGAAGTACTGGCGGGATACCAACCGTTTCACATATTTCAGAAAGTCCCGGACCCGCATATTTTGCTGCCTCTGGAACCAGCAAGCCTGCCTTCCCAAAAGCCATTGCCGCACAACCGGTTGAAACAACAAGCACATCTTGAGCAATCAATTCCTTTGCCAGGGTAATATGAATATCGTCGTGCCTTACCCTTGGATTATTACACCCAACGATACCCACTACCCCGCGAATCCTGCCATCAATGATGGCATCATTTAATGGTCTGTAGGTAGCACGGAATGTGCCGCCCAGCATATGATTTATGGTTTCATGGGAAAATCCGGCAACCAGATCAATCGCCTCATCAGGGATATCAACCTTGACATTATCCCTCTTGGGATAATTCTCAATCGCCAGACGAACAATCTCTGTAGCAGACTTTACTGCATCGTGTTCATCAAACTCAATATGAGTAGCCCCAGGTATCTTCGCCCTTTTATTGGTAGTAATAATCTTTGTATGGTAACATTGAGCTATCTGTGGCAGGCTCTGAAAGACACACTGGACATCAACCGCCATCACCTCTACTGCACCGGTAATAATAGCCAATTCCTGTTGAATAAAATTACCGGCAATAGGAACCCCATGACGCATTAAGACCTCATTGGCAGTGCAGCACATCCCGGCAATATTAATGCCTTTAGCACCGTGTTTTTTAGCATAATCAATCATATCCTGTTGCTTTGCCACCATAACAATTATCTCAGACAGAAGCGGCTCATGTCC
This sequence comes from bacterium, assembly GCA_043798435.1. Taxonomy (GTDB): domain Bacteria; phylum UBA9089; class UBA9088; order UBA9088; family JAGUXG01; genus JAGUXG01. The sequence continues at coordinate 20,393 of JAZDOR010000145.1, read as the reverse complement.
ATGAACAATGATGTTTACCTCATCGGCTTTAAGCACCCCTAAGTTTACCTTGGACCGCAGGGGTTTTGGTGTGCCAAACAAGACATCCTGAAGCTCAGTAGCAATCATGGATCCACCCCAGCCATCAGCAAGGCTGGCACGAGTACCGGCATCCATAATCTCCTTGTAATCATTAGAGTTTCCCATTAAGGTCATACTCATTGCCTCAACCACTTCCTTATCAATCCCCCTTGGGGCAATACCCTTTTCCTGCCACAGTTCCTGCCTGCTTAATGGCGCCCTTTTCAGGAAGGTAAGCGGCTCATCCTTGCTAAACTCCTCTAAACACTTTTCTGCCAACTCAATAGCAATATCCTCTATCTTTCTGTCATCAGTAGGTATACCAAACACCCCTGCCAACATCAGGAGCTTTTTTTCATCCTTTATGGTATAACCCGGAATCTCTCCCTTGGCAGCCAGCAAAAGCACCTCTGTCACACCCCGTGCATGGTCAGAGTGTGCTGCGGTTCCCACAGCAATCATGCGCACAAAGTTTTTTGCCGCAATAATATCTGCTGAAGCACCGCAAAGCCCTGTCTCCTCATCAGCCTTTTTGGGCGATATTCTACACGGACCAGTACTGCAAACACGGCAGCACCCCCCTGTATCACCAAATGGACACCCCTTTTGCTCCTTTACCCGGTCAAAGCATGTCTTGATATTTTCATCCTTTGCCTTTTGCAGCATTGCTTGAGTTGCTGGACAAACTGTTATTTCTTCAAACATAACGCCTCCTATATATAGTTAATTGCATAGATTTAAGCATCATAAGTTTATGCAATAGATTGCATTCATAATACTTATTCTGGAAGATAAAATCAAGTTTTTTCAAAATCTTTTTGACATTATAATATAAATTCTCTTATAATACTTAAAAATTAAGGAGGTGCAGAATGCAATTAGATCATCAAACCGTACTTACGCTGATGAAAGTGCCACTCTTTTCCAGCCTCTCTGTTGAGGATTTTCAAAGTGTGGCTGAGAAGCTCTCTGAGAAGGAGTTTGCCAAAAGCGATTATATGGTGAGGCAGGGTGAATTAGGCGACTACTTCTATGTGCTGAAGAAGGGCGAGGCGGATGTTGTCTTAGAGGATGAGCAAAAGAAGGTGGCCACTTTGAAAGAAGGAGACTTCTTTGGAGAGATAGCCCTTTTAGTTGGGGTTGAAAGGACAGCCTCTGTGATTGCCATGAGCGATGTCACCGCAATCATTATGAACAAGAAGGGATTCAACGAGCTTCTCAAAGAGAATCCTACAGTTGCGGCAAATTTGAGCAAAACCCTTGTGCTCAGGCTCTCTAAGATGGCTGAAGAGATGTGATTGCTGGAGTTGTTATCCTCTCAGCCTATCTTTTAGGCGCTGTTCCGATAGGCTATCTCCTCGTTAGATTAAAGGGCACAGACATAAGAAAAGTAGGCTCTGGAAATATTGGATTTACCAATGTTTTAAGAACAGCAGGTTGGAAGTATGGCCTTCCAACCTTAATTTTTGATACAGGAAAAGGCTTTCTTTTCCCTTTTCTTGCCCTATATCTTGGTCTTTCAGAATGGGTGGCAATTTTAGCCGGGCTTTCTGCTATCTGTGGCCACAACTGGTCAATCTTTCTGAAAGGAAAAGGTGGAAAGGGTGTGCTTACATCCTGCGGGGTTTTTTCAGGGTTAGCACCAGTTCCAACCTTATGTGCATTAGGTGTATTTTGCATAGTTTTGCTCCTGTCAAGATTTGTCTCTGTAAGCTCAACAACAGCTGCCATCTCCCTTCCTGTTTTTATTCTTCTTCTCTCAAGGGATAAAACCTCTATCCTTATCTTATCTTTAATCTCTGCAATATTTATAGTAGTAAAGCATATCCTGAACTTCAAAAGGCTTATCGCCGGGACAGAATCTAAGATAGGAAAGAAAAAGAAAGAGTAAAGGAAATTTTATACCCAATATAATATACCCAAACAAATCAGGTTTGCAAAAATTGTGTTCGTTTATGGTTCTGAGGTTCACGGTTCAAGGTTAGAGAATAAGAGGATTAACCGTGAACCTTGAACTCTTTAATCCGTGAACCTGAGTAATTACTTTTTTGTAAACCAATTTCTTTTCGGTATATACCTGAACTTTTGCGTTTTTTAGAGAGTTGTCAACTTTGGATTCGATGGGTTTTCTCATTTTTCCCTGTTGCCAATTCCAGATTAAAGAGCCCTAAAGAAAAATAGTTGTCTTCCCCTGTCCCACAGGTCTGACCGATAGTCTTAGAAAAACCCGTAAAGGAACTTTTCAGGTTAATCAGGATGAGCAAAATGTAAGCGGTAAACTTTGAGGTGCCAGTGTTTAATGATACCTCTTAGTTTCCGCATCTGATACTGCCACAATCCTTAATCCTAAGTACTGCTTAGAGTGCCAGATAGAAGTTCTCTGTAAGACCACGAAAGAGATAGACAGAGAGATTCTTCTTGTCCGACCAATCAAGACAAGTGCTTAATGATACAATCAGTTTCCCTTTCAATCAAATCCTCTATCTTTTCATTATTGTTTCATCTCCTTGTTTAAGACTAAACAGACTTCACCAATCTTTGGGATTTCTACGGTAAGAGAGGCAAGAGAAAATCTTTTTTCTTTGATCTCCTTATGACTTCTCTGTTTTATCTAATACAAAATAGGACATTTCTATTTTGGTATAACATCTGCTGTTTTTTATATTGACAAGAGCAGGAATATGGAGATATAATAACAAAATGAGGAGTTTTCTGCCTGCTATTTTAAGCCTCCTTGTTGTAGCCACTTCATCTATTGGGATAAAAAGACACTTTTCGCAAGATAAGGTGTTTTTATCTACAAGTAGAGACTTTTTTCTTCCCATAATTTTCAAAGAGAATGGGTCATATTCTGCCCAAAAGGAGAAAAAAGGGATTGTCTGGACGCAGTATGTTGTTCAAAGTGGAGATAACATCTGGTCTATCTCCAGAAGGTTTAAGATTGATGTGCCGACAATCATTCATACAAACCTTTTAAGTTCCAATAAGTTGCGGGTAGGAACAGCTCTAAAGATTCCAAATCAAAAAGGGATTCTACATAAGGTGAAAAAGGGCCAAACCCTTTGGGATATTGCCAGGGCATATCATATTTCCCTGAAAAAGATGCAGGAGGTAAATGGTTTACCTACCTCCCTTGTCAAGGCAGGGGAGGCCATCTTCCTTCCAGATGCAAAGCCACTTAAGGCTCAACTCCTTCCAACCTGGGGCAGTTCAGGCTTTATTATGCCTTGTGCAGGTCGTATCTCTTCAAGGTATGGGTATCGTCTCCACCCTATCTTTGGAAATACGGCTTTTCATAAAGGCGTGGATATTTCTGCTCCATATGGCTCTGCTGTGAAAGCTGCTGCACCCGGTCGGATTATATTTTGCGGTTGGAAGAATGGTTATGGTTGGACAGTGAATATAAGACATTCCTCTGGATATGAGACCCAGTATGCTCATCTGTCAAGAATAAATGTGGAAAGAGGGGATTATGTTGAGCAGAGTCAAAGGATTGCGGCAGTAGGTAACTCAGGTTGGGCTACAGGACCACACCTTGATTTTGAAGTCAAAAAAAACAATAGCGTAATAAACCCCCTCTCCTGCCTCCAATGATAAAGAGAGTCCTTTCAGGAATGCGTCCCACAGGAAAGCTACACCTCGGTCATCTAAAGGGTGCCTTAGAAAACTGGCAGAAGCTTCAAGATGAAAGCCTTTATATGATTGCTGACTGGCATGCCCTGATGAGCGACTATGCCTCACCAAAGGATTTGGCTGAAAACACCCATCAAATGGTTTTAGACTGGCTTGCTTGTGGAATAGACCCAGAAAAAAATATAATCTTCTGTCAATCAAAGGTTCCCGAGCACTCTGAACTCTATCTGCTACTTTCAATCATCACACCTTTGGGTTGGCTTGAGCGTAACCCTACATATAAAGAGCAGATAAAAGAGCTTCGCAGTGTTGACCTTTTAACCCACGGATTTCTTGGGTATCCTGTCCTGCAAGCAGCAGATATACTCCTTTACAAGGCAACAACCGTGCCTATAGGCATTGACCAACTGCCGCACCTTGAGCTGACAAGAGAAATTGTCAGGAGATTTAACCATTTCTATGGAAAAACATTTGAGCCTCCTGAAGCCCTTTTGACTGAAACCCCAAAGCTTCCTGGAACAGATGGAAGAAAGATGAGTAAAAGTTATAACAACGCTATTTTTATCTCTGATTCAGAAGCCACGACTGAAAAAAAGATAAGGTCAATGATAACAGACCCAGAGAGAATTCATCCAACAGACTCAGGACATCCAGATGTTTGTAATATCTTCTCTCTTCAGGCTGCCTTCAATCCCGAGAGAGTAAAAGGGATAGAAGCCTTGTGCAAAGAAGGAAAGATTGGATGTGTGATGTGTAAAGGCGAACTCTCTCCTAAAGTAAATATAACTTTGAAAGAGATACGAGAAAAGAGAAAGGTTTTAGAAGGGAACAGGAAATATCTTTTGGATATCCTAAATGAAGGAAATAGAAGGGCAAGAGAGATAGCTGAAGAGACAATGATAGAGATAAGAAAAAAGGTAGGCTTTGTAACACTTTAGCCACCTTTCGTAAAGACCAACTACAAAGAATGAAAGTCAAGAGATTCTGGTTGCATTTTAGTCTGACCACCAAGATCCTAATCATATTTTTAGTCTTATCTATGGTTTCATTGGTGGTTGTTGGTTCCTTCTCATTTATCAATATGTGGAAGGTAAGTGACTATGTCTTAAAAAGCAGCACTGCTTTGGGAGAAATCGCCATAAGCGATAGCACAAATGTTATGGAAAACCTCGGGGCACAAATAATAGAACAAAAGTCAAGGGATGTTGTCAAACAGTGCGAAATTTACATAAAGTCTCACCCAAATATGAGATTGACTGATTTACAGAAAAGTACGGAGTTTCAAAAGATAGCAGTCCAGCCAGTTGGTAAAACAGGATATACTGCCTTAATCGAGTATGCAATTCCTGCTTGCCGCTTCCACATAAATCCCAAGATTGTTAATTTAGATCTACATACTCTGGCTAAAAAGTTACCTGGTTTCTGGGGTGTAATGAGTCTTTGTCAAGAGGGCAAGGAGTCCTTTGGTTATTATGATTGGGAAGAAGCAGACGGCTCAATAAAAAAGAAGTATATGCATATAATTCCAATAAAAGCGAAGACAGCGGATGGGATAGAAATGAGTATGGCAGCTACCACTTACATTGACGAATTCTCCAAACCTGTAGAAGCGATTAAAGGTAAGATGTCTGCATCAATACAAAATAATAGGGAGCATATTGAGAAACAAATAAATGATACCCAAAATACCTTCATCGGTATTTTCATTACCATACTTCTGCTGTTGGTCGCTGGACTGGCTTCTTTATTGTCAAGAACAATCACTCAGCCGATTAAGATGCTTAAGAAGGGTTCTGAAGCCGTAGGCAAGGGGGACCTTGATTATAAAGTTGAGGTAAAGACTGGGGACGAGCTTGAGGAACTGGCTGATTCATTCAATAAAATGTCATCTGACCTGAAGAAATATATAGATGAGCTGAGATTGGTGAAAGAAAAGGAGAGAGAAGAATTGATTCGATGGAATAAGAGATTAGAAGAGAAAGTAGAAGAGAGAACAAGAGAACTTGATATTACAAATAAACAACTTCAGGAGGTAAGTCAGGCAAAATCAGCCTTCTTAGCTAATATGAGCCATGAACTGAGGACACCCCTGAATTCAATCATTGGCTTTTCTGAAATTTTATTGGAGAAGACCTTCGGAGAGATGAATGAAAAGCAGACAAAGTATGCAAACAATATTTACACCAGCGGTAAGCACCTTCTCACTCTTATCAATGACATCTTAGACCTTTCCAAGGTAGAGGCAGGGAAGATTGAGCTAAAAATTGAGGAGTTTTCTCTACAAGAGATACTGACTGAGTGTCAGACCTTAGTTAAGAGCCTGGCAGGAAAGAAAAACATCTGGCTTGAGGTTAAGATTGAAGGCATTTCTACCATAAAGGCAGACCCTGTAAGATTTAAGCAGATTATGTATAACCTTTTCTCTAATGCTATTAAGTTTACCCCTGATAAAGGGCGGGTAGATGTCACGGCAAAACCAGTGGATGAAATGGTGCAGATTACTGTCCAGGATACAGGCATTGGGATTGCTAAAGAACATTACGAAAAGGTTTTTGATGAGTTTCAGCAGATAGATAGCTCATATTCCAAGCAATATCAAGGCACAGGGTTGGGTCTTCCCTTAACCAGAAAGTTAGTAGAACTGCATGGAGGGAAAATCTGGTTAGAAAGCGAACCAGGAAAGGGAAGCACCTTTAGCTTTACTATACCACAGGGGAAGGGGTCAGGAGTCAGGAGTCAGGGGTCAGGGGAGGAGGAGATTTTAACACCAGAAGAGAAAGGAGGAGGACCTGTTGTCTTAGTTGTGGAAGATGAGGAACAGGCAAGGGAACTTCTGACTGTCTATCTTGAGGAAGGAGGGTATCAGGTTGCTTATGCTGTTGATGGGGAGGAGGCAATTAAGAAGGCGAGAGAGATCAAGCCGTATGCGATTACATTAGATGTTATTCTACCCAAAAAGAGTGGATTTGAGGTGCTTCAGGAATTAAAAAACCTTCCTGAGACCAAGGATATCCCTATCATCATTGTTTCTATGATTGACAATAAAGAGTTGGGTTTGGGTCTTGGGGCAGTAGATTACCTGATAAAACCTGTGGATAAGGATAGATTGCTTCTCGGTTTAGAAAGGCATAGCTTTATGACGAAGGTGAAGGAAAAGGTGGTCAATATCCTTGTGGTAGATGATAATCCACAAGATATTGAACTTATATCATCAATGCTGGAACCAGAGGGATTTGGAATTATCAAGGCTTATGGAGGAGAGGAAGGGATAGAGATAGCTACAGAGAAACAGCCCGATGCCATCATCCTTGACCTGATGATGCCTGAGGTGAATGGGTTTGAGGTAGTGCAGATACTGAAGAAAGACAAAAGGACAAAGAATATCCCTATTATTATATGCACCAGTAAAGACCTGACTAAAGAGGATATGCAATTACTAAACAGCAATATTGTTTCTATCATGCAGAAAGGGAAGTGTTCTAAGGAGGAGTTGTTGGAAGAATTGAAGAAGATTGAGAAACGGGAAAGAATACAGAATCCAGAATACAGAATCCAGAATACAAAATACAAAATACAGGATACAGAATACAGAATCCAGAATACAGAATCCAGAATCCAGAATTAAGAATATTCTGACTCCTGTATTCTAATTCCTGACTCCTGAATTCTGACTTCTATTAACTTTCTCCATTTCTCCTTACTTAAATATTGGAGGTAAATATGTCCCAGAAAAAGATATTGGTCGTTGAAGATACACCATTAAATATGGAGTTGTGTCGGGACCTGCTTGAGGTAGCAGGTTATATTGTCTATGAGGCTACGGATGCCCGGCAGGCAATAGAACAGGCAAAACAAGAGAGGTTTGACCTCATCCTGATGGACATTCAACTACCCGGTATGGATGGGCTTTCCGCCACAATGATAATCAAAGGTGAGTCCATAAATAAAGATACTCCTATTGTGGCTCTCACTGCTTATGCGATGGCAGGCGATAAGGAGAAGATAGAGGCCGCAGGTTGCAATGGGTATCTTACCAAACCTATCAATACCAAAGAATTTGCCCGGAGTGTGGCTGGGTTTTTGAACATTAGGTAAAAAAGAGAAAGGATAACACTGATGACTATAAAAGAACAGTTTAAGTTATTAACAAAATTCTTTGAACAAGAAAATCTTGACTATGCAGTTATTGGAGCATTTGCTCTTTATGCTTATGGCTATACGAGGGCAACATGTGATATCGATTTTATTACGAGAATTGAATACCAAAAAAGGATTATTGAGTATCTTGAATCGCTTGGTTTTGAAACATTAAATCGTTCAGAAGGTTTTTCCAATCATTTACATCCAATTGGGTCAATGAGGATAGATTTGGTTTATATAGGTGGCGAAACCGCCAATATCGTTTTCAAATCTACGAAAAAAAAACTTCTTCTTGAAAATCTTGAACTTCCAGTAGTTAGTCCTGAACATTTGATTGCCTTAAAGTTGTTTGCAATACAGAATGAACCTAACAGAAGGTACAAAGAGCTTGCAGATATTAAGGAAATTTTCCAGCTCACAAATCTGGACATGGGGACTGTTAGAGAATTTTTTAAGAAATACGGTTTGGAGGAATATTATTATGAAATCACAGGTGAAAAGACCAAAGATTGATAATCTTGTTTTTCAATGGGATCATAAAGCAACAACATCTTTAGATATCAAAAAAAACGATAGCATTGAATACAATAAGCACCGTTTAATTGATGAATATTTTGATTTGTTGGCTGAAATCAAGCCACACAAACAAGAACTCAGTAATATTAAAATGTTTGAAATACCTTTCACTCTACCTTAGAAAAGGGGTGGTACTTGAGATGGAAGATAAAAGATCAAAGGTATTGGTAGTTGATGACGAGGAGTTTAACAGAGAGCTGTTAGAAGCCATTTTAAGCATTCAATATGATGTCCTTATGGCTTGTGACGGTCAAGAGGCACTGAAAAAGGTTAATCAATGCCCCCCGGATATAATCCTGTTGGATGTAATGATGCCGGGTATAGATGGATATGAAGTATGCAGGCAATTAAAGGAAGAAAAGGAGACAGCCATCATTCCAGTGGTGATGGTAACCGCATTAAAAGAGAAGGAAGACAGGATACGAGGGCTTAAGGCAGGAGCCGATGATTTCCTGACCAAACCAATAGATAAGGCAGAAGTCTTGATCCGGGTAAAATCTCTACTTCGTATAAAGCATTTATACGATGAATTGATCGGGATCAATGAGACATTAGAACAGAAAGTGAAGGAGCAGGTTGGACATATTCAAAACCTGAGCCGTCTAAAGCAGTATTTTTCACCCAAATTGGCTGAGAGCCTGATCTCTGATGAGAATCTCAACAAGATAAAGAGAAAAAACCTGACCATATTTTTTACAGACATCAGGAATTTTACCCATTTTTCCGAAATAATGGAGCCAGAAGAGCTTTTGAGTATGTTAGATGGGTACTTCACAGAGATGACCAAAATAATCTTTTACTATGGAGGGACAGTGGGCAAGTTTATCGGCGATGGGATTATGGGCTTCTTTGGCGACCCTGAAGAATGTCCCAATCATGCTGAATTGGCTGTTAAGATGGCTTTAGAGATGCAAAGAAAGGCAGAAGCGTTGAGCAAAGAGACCCTGATTTGGAGCGATATTCCTTTTTCCATCGGGATAGGAATTAATACCGGCTATGTGACCATAGGGAATATCGGGCCAGAAAGCCACCGTGACTATACAGTGATAGGTAAGCATGTGAATTTGGCTGCACGCTTAGAGGGAGAAGCAGAACCCTGGCAGATATTGATAAGTCAGGGAACCTATAGTCTGGTTAAAGATATTGTAAAGGTAGAGGAAATGGGTCGTATAAATGTAAAGGGGTTTGAGAAACCAGTATTGATATATAATGTGACAGGGTTAATTGAAGGATAATAAAAGGAGGTGTAAGTAAAATGGAAGAGAAGAAGAAAAAGATATTGGTGGTTGATGACGAAGAGGGTTCATTGGAAATGGCTGAAATAAGGCTGAAAGAATTTGGGTATGAGACAATAACAGCCACAAATGGAAAGGATGGTCTAAGAATGGCAGAAAAAGAATGCCCGGACCTGATACTTCTTGATGTGATGATGCCTGAGATGGATGGAGGCGAGATAGCCTATCTTTTATCAGAAAACCCAAAGACCAAGGATATTCCGATAATATTCTTAACAAGCCTTGTTTCTGAAAGAGAAGAATTCAAAAGGGCAAAAGGTTACCTTTTTGTGGCTAAACCCTTTGATAAAGAAAAGCTCTTGAAGGTAATAAAGGAAGCTCTCTGAGACTAATTTATTGCAAACCCGTTTTCGTTGGGTATATTAAGAACATATCTTTGTTTTGGGTTTTGTGTTTTGGTCATTTGGATTTGTTTAGGGTTTAGGATTGTTGCTTCGCAAGATACTTCGTATGCGGATTTAGGATTTTGTATTATAATTTGTGCGAAGATTTATGGAATTAACTATAAGCTGTTATGGGTAAGATATTTTTTGATGTTGAGACAAAGAAGAGCTTTCAGGAGACAGGCGGAAAGAAGGAGGATCTTCTTGTCTCTTGTGCCGTTGCTTTTGCAGAAGATACCCAAAATTTCATTCACTTCAGAGACAATCAGGTAGAAGAGTTGATAGACCACTTATTCTCTGCCTCTATTGTTGTTGGTTTCAACATTCTTGGGTTTGACTATTATGTCTTGAAGCCATACACAGAAAAAGACCTATTCAGCCTTCCAACCCTTGACCTGATGAAGGAACTACAGAAGGAGTCAGGCTTCAGGTTGAGCCTTGACCATTTGGCTAAAGAGAATTTGGGAAAGGGTAAAAAGGGAAGTGGTTTAGATGCCATTAAATGGTATAGAGAAGGAAAGATTGATAATCTTCTGGAATACTGCGAGTATGATGTTCAAATAACAAAAGAGCTGTATGATCTGGGAAAGAAGCAGGGATTCCTCTACTATCGGGACAAGAGCAAAGGAGAGAGAAGAGAGGTCAAGGTTTCGTGGTGAGTAGCTTCACAGAGACACAGAAATTAAAAAATAACTGTAAAATGGGTACTGTAAAACTAAAAATGTAAAATGATATAATTTCAATTTTTCATTATCCATTTTACAGTTTACAGTTAAACTTAGTGTCTCTATGGTTAGTTTTTACGGAAGTTGGCTAAAGTGGTGAAAAACATTGTCCTTATTGGGTTTATGGGTTCAGGAAAGACATCTGTGGCAAAAGAGCTGGGAAAGAAGCTGAACCTTCCTTATATTGACAGCGATGGGGTTATCGAGGCAGAAGAAAAGAGGTCAATATCTCAAATCTTTGCTGAGGACGGGGAAAGCTATTTTAGAGACAAAGAGATGGAGGTAATAGAGAATCTTTCTGAGAGAAGGGGCTGGATAATCTCAACAGGTGGAGGTGTTGTGCTGAATCCCGAGAATGTTTTTAATCTAAAAAAGAATGGAAAAATATTTTACTTAAAAACAATAGCTTCGGTAATATATAATAGAATAAAGGATGACCATAAAAGACCACTGGTTAATGTTTCTGAGCCGCAGGAGAGGATAGAAAAGTTATTGAGCAGAAGAACCCACCTGTATGAAGAAGCAGCAGATTATGTTGTTGATACATCAAATCTTACAGTTGATGAGGTTTGCAATAAAATTATGAAGATTTTTGAAAGAGAAGGATGATTATACCCAAACAAATCAGGCTTACCAAAAATTGTGTTCGTTTATGGTTCTGAGGTTCACGGTTCAAGGTTAGAGAATAAGAGGATTAACCGTGAACCTTGAATCTTTTAATCTTTGAACCTGAGTAGTTACTTTTGCAAACCAATTTCTTTTCGGTATAAAAGCTACAGGAAAAGATAAAGACTTACAAGAAATATCTTGACAGGAAAAGAGGATAAGTTTATAATAACCGCTATGCCAACAATTAATCAGCTTATCAAGCATGGAAGGAAGCCAATAAGAAAGAAAAAGAAAGCTCCTGCCTTAAAACAATGCCCTCAGAGAAAAGGTGTCTGTGTTAGGGTCTATACTGTTACACCAAAGAAGCCAAACTCTGCTTTACGAAAAGTAGCCAGGGTTAGGCTTACTTCAGGATATGAAGTCACCTCATATATTCCAGGGGTTGGACACAATCTTCAGGAGCATTCAGTTGTCCTTGTGCACGGAGGAAGGGTGAAGGATCTCCCTGGCGTGAGATACCATACTATCCGTGGAACATTAGATACCCTTGGTGTTGCTAATCGTAAAAAGGCAAGGTCAAGGTATGGTGCGAAGAAACCTAAAAAATGAGAGTTACATCAGCTGTTGCCAGAAAAAAGAAGCACAATAAGATTCATAAGCTATCCAAAGGCTATTGGGGGGCAAGGTCAAGGTGGTATAAAATTGCCAAAGAGGCTGTAGCCAGGGCGCATAGATATGCTTATATTGCCAGAAGACTGAAGAAAAGGGATTTCAGGGCACTTTGGATTGTAAGAATAAATGCCGCTTGCAGGCTTTCTGGTCTAACCTATAGTCAATTCATCTCCCAGATGAAGAAAAAGGGGATAGAGCTTAATAGAAAAATTTTAGCAGACCTGGCCATAAAGGATCCATCTGCGTTTAATTCTTTAGTAGAAAAGGTGAAAGAATATGCCAAGAAAGAGATATAAAAAACCAGTCCAGAGGCTTCCTGACCCTATTTACAGCAGCCTTCTTGTGACAAGATTTATCAATGCTTTGATGAGAAAGGGAAAGAAGAGTTTGGCTCAAAGGATTGTCTATTCTGCTATCAATATCATTGCCGAGAAGATGCAGAAGGATGGCTTTGCTGTTTTTCAGGAGGCTATTAGTAATGCCAGACCAAGGGTGGCAGTGAAGCCCAGAAGGGTTGGTGGTGCAACATATCAGGTTCCACAAGAGGTTAGAAAGGATAGGTCTGTCTTTCTTGCCTTAAAATGGCTTATAGGCAATGCCAAAGCAAGAAAGGGAAAGCCTATGGAGGAGAAATTAGCCCAAGAGCTAATGGATGCCGCAAATAATACAGGAGCCTCCATAAAGAAGAAACAGGACACCCATAAAATGGCGGAGTCAAACAAAGCCTTTTCCCATTACAGGTGGTAAAATCAAAGCTATCAGCTTTCAGTAATCAGCTGTCAGCCCTTTTCCATTATAGACAATGAAGACGGCAGTTGTTACTGGGGGAGGAAGGGGAATTGGCGAGGCTATTGTAAAGAGGCTTGATGCAGAAGGAATAAGTGTTGCCATCCTTGATCTTCAATCCGCAGATAATTTATCCCGCCAGCTTAAAAACCCATCTAAAGCTATATCTGTTGATGTCAGCTCTCCAGAAAGTGTCCACTCTGCAATCAAAGAAGTGGTGGATGAGTGGGGTCGCCTTGATATTTTGGTCAACAACGCTGGGATTACCAAGGACGGTCTGGCTATCAGGATGAAAAATGCTGATTGGCAAAAGGTTTTGGATATAAACCTGACAGGTGCTTTTTATTGCTCAAGAGAAGCACTTAAGGTGATGATGAAGCAGAGAGAGGGTGTTATCATCAACATCTCCTCTGTTATTGGGATGAGAGGAAATATGGGGCAGGCAAACTATGCTGCCGCAAAAGGTGGGCTTATTGCTTTAACCAAAACATTGGCAAAGGAGATGGCAGAGAGAAATATCAGAGTAAATGCCATAGCCCCTGGATTTATTGAGACAGAGATGACTAAGAAACTCGGAGAGCCTGTAAAGGATGAGATTCTAAAGAGGATTCCACTCAAAAGGTTTGGCACAATAGACGAGGTGGCAGAGCTTGTTAGTTTCCTCACAAAGGCAGAATACATTACCGGACAGGTTGTCGTCATAGACGGAGGGCTTTTCATATAAATTCAAAATGTAAAATTCAAAATGCAAAATTGTGGTAAGTTGTTTATATAAATGGAAAGTAAAAAAACAGTAAGCATGATAAGCAAGCTCTTTATCTTAATAGATGATATAGTCCATATCATTGTCGCTATACTTTTGGTAGGAGCAGCCATTCTTTTGCTTTATGAGGCAGGATTAAAATTTGGGCAGGCAAATGAACATGCTGCCTTTCAGATGATCTCTGACCTTCTCTTTGTCCTGGTGATTATGGAATTCTTGTGGTCCATTATCACATATCTGAAGAGACTTCCCTTTTCCATCAAGCCTTTTCTCTATGTGGGGATAATCTCATCAATCAGAGGAATGGTGGTTGTTGAGGCAAAGCTGGCCACAGGTTCTGGCAAAGAGATCCTTTATTTTCAATTAGCTGAAATATGTGTGGCGGCTCTTGTTGTCTTTATCTTTGTCCTCTCTTTGTATCTCCTCAAAAAAACCTCTCCAAGTTCTTCTGATGAATAGGGATTTTCAAATCTCAAGGTTTCTCCTGGCAAGAAGATAGATTATACCGCCAATTAAGGCACGGAGCAGTTCTAAAGAGAAGACCAGAAAGGAAAGGGAGATGGCTAAGTTCTTATCCTGACCTGCCATTGCAAAGAGAAGGGCATAGGAACCTTCTCGCAAACCAATGCCGTTTACTGAAATAGGAGTAGCAGTAATAAGGTTAATCATCGGGATAAAGATGAAGAAATAAAGGGGGGAGACCTTCATATTGATTGAAAGGGAGAGGAGGTAAGGTGTCCAAATCCAGACGAGGGTAGAACCAAAGGAAAGCAAAAGGCAGACGCAGAATACCCCTTTATGAGCAGGCAAGATAAGGAATGCCTCGTGCATTCTCTTGATGAAATTGCCTATCTTGGGATGAATTTTGTGGCTATGGCTTAAGAGTTGCCACCATAAAAGCCCGATAAAAAGAGCAAAGATAAGGATGATAAAGATGGAGTGGCTAAGGTATCTTATAATAGTGGAATTGAGAAATTTATAACCCAAGGATAGAGAAAGGAGGAAAAAACAGCTCATGCCAACAATTTCAGTGAATCGACTGATGAGAATTACACTGGTTGAGCGAGCTCCACAGTGTCCATCTCTTTTTAGGAGATAGACCTGGGCAACATCACCTCCGAGAGTAGAGGGAAGGAGGCTACTAAAGAAGGCACTCATCATCTGATAGGAAAGGAGCCTAAAGAAACCAATCTTTATTTCTTGAATGGAGAGGAGGAGTTTTAGCTTGGCAGAGGTGAAGAAAACAGATAGAGAAAGGATAAAGCAGGAGAGGATAATCAAAGGGATATAGGCTCTTCTCATCACCCTTCCTATCTCAGAAAGATCTGCCTGAGAGAGGATGATACATATGAGAAAAAGGGCGATAATGGGTCTTAGAAATTTCATAAAAAGTTTACCACAGAGACACAGAAGAATTCATTGCAAAATTATCAATGTAAAATTAGCAATGCAAAATGAATGAGATTTAATTTTGAAATGCTAATTGTTAATTTTGTATTTTACATTGAGTTATTTTCTGTGTCTTTGTGGTTAATGTTTGCATAATTTTATTATGAGCTTGAGATAAAAATCAATTATATTTCTTGCTTCTTTACCCAAACAAATCAGGCTTACCAAAAATTGTGTTCGTTTATGGTTCTGAGGTTCACGGTTCAAGGTTAGAGAATAAGGGGATTAACCGTGAACCTTGAACCCTTTAATATCTGAACCTGAGTAGTTACTTTTTTGTAAACCAATTTCTTTTCGGTATTAAAAAGAAATATCTTGACATAGGTAGTTTTTATAAGGCACATTTATTCGTAAGGTAAGCTAAAAGATAAAAGGAAAAGATAGTCGCCATATTTTCTCTTGAAAGAATAAAATTCTTATCTTTTTACCAAGGAGGTGAGAAAAAAAATGAAGAAGGTAACATCACTTTTAACCATGTTGATAGCTTTAGGGTTGATAACCGTTGTTTATGCTGAAGGGTCTCCAACAACAACACCTGTAAAAAAGGCAGTCAAGACAGTCTCTCGCTTGTCTCGTGAGGTTGTTTCTGTGGATGCAACTGCCAACACAATTACCGTAAAAAATAAAGCTGGCAAAGTAGAGACATTGAATGTTGCTCCAAAAGCCAAGATTAAGAAAGCAGGTAAAATAATAACTCTAAGTGAAGTATCTGCTGGCGACAAGGTTACTATAGCCTATAAGACTGAGGCTGGTCAAAAAGTAGCTGTTTCTATTTCTGTAAAGAAAGTTCCAGTTACAAAAGCTACAGAACCTAAACAAGCTCCAGAAGCTGCAAAGTAAAAGGGAAAGATAAAAGAAATGGGGGGGCATGGCGACACTCACCTCCCCATTTAATAATTAAAAGTTAGATGAAGAAGATTTTCCCTATTCCTTCCAAAAATCAAAATTCTCATCCGCGTGTCTCCGTAATCATTCCTGCCTTTAATGAAGAAAATTTCATACTACAATTTTTAGATTTCTGTTCAAAAAATATGACAGATTTCAAAGATTATCCTTTAATCTTAATGCTTACAGCTTATGACTTATAGCTATTTTTAATGATAAATGACTATTCTTTATGGTTAATGTTTAGCTCAAATAGAAAAGTCTGATGGCTAAGTTACGGCTCTTTCCTATCCGCTGGCTGATTCAAGTAGTATCCTTTTTCTCCTTCTATCCTATCCTTCTGCCTCTTTGCTACTGCCCCTATCAGCTTCCCTGGGTCTGGTGTAGTAGTTGTAGCCTTCTTTGGTGTCCAGCAAAGGCTTTGCAACAACCACTCCTTTTCTTAATACTTGGCACTGCTCTTCTTTCTGGCAGAACATTCTGCGGATTTTTGTGTCCTTTTGGCACAGCTTCTGATATGGTGAGTGGCATATCAAACAGGGTTTCTTCCTCGCCATCTGCCGAACTCTTCTATCACCCCTTCTTAAAATGGCTCTTTTTGGTGATAGTTTTATGGATAGCTGTAGGTCTTCAGACTCCAGAGTTTACTACTTTTGACTGGGCTCCTTTTCTCTTTGGACTATTCTTATTTCTTTCTGCCTTCAAAAATAGATACTGGTGCAGACTTGCCTGCCCCATTGGAACGATTATCTCACCACTAAATAAAATAGCACCTTTTTCTATCAAAAAAGAGAAGACTTCTTGTATAGACTGCAAGGAGTGCGAGAAGGTCTGTCCTATGGGAAAGATAAAGACTGGGTCATTGGACTGCATAAACTGCTTTCTCTGTCTTTCTTCTTGCAAAGCATCAAGGATTGTAACCGTTCAGCCTATTCATCAAAGAGTGCAAGAAGGGGGATAAGGAGATATGAGAGATGGGGATAAAATTTGAATTAAAAATTAAGAATTAAAAATTAAAAATGAATAATCCCCCTATCCCCTTTATCTCCATATCCCCTTTTCTTACACTACCTGAACGCTTACCAAGGATTTCAAAACATATTCCTTGACAGATAGGCATTTTTTGGGTAAAATCTTTTCACAAACACATATATGGAAACAATAAAAGACCCGTCTATAATGCAGGCTATGGTAGATAAAATAAGACCTGCCAAAAAAATTGGTTTTGTCCCAACAATGGGTGCTCTTCACAAAGGGCACATAAGCTTGATAGAATCCGCAAAAAAAGAGACAGGCTTTGTTGTTGTCTCTATATTTGTCAACCCTATCCAGTTTGGACCGACAGAGGATTATAATGCCTATCCGAGACCTTATGACGAGGATAAAAAAATATTAGAGGGTTTGGCTGTAGATGCACTCTTTTCTCCGTATGTAACAGATCTATATCCAAATCCACAAACCACCTTTATCAATATCCCAAAATTAGAAGGCTTGCTCTGTGGAAAGACCAGAAATGGACAACACTTCAAGGGTGTCTTGACTATTGTGGCAAAGCTATTCAATATTATAAAGCCCCATATAGCCTATTTTGGACAAAAGGACTATCAGCAGGCACTAATGATAAGAAGGATGACAGAAGAGCTAATCTTTGATGTTAAAATAAGGGTTCTGGAGACTATCCGAGGTAATGATGGTCTGGCAATCTCCTCAAGGAATCTCTATCTTTCTGATGATGAAAGAAAGAGAGCAACCGTTCTTTATTTATCCCTAAAAGAGGCAGAGGCTCTTCTTAGAAAAGGAGAAAACCCCTTTGATATAATTGTAAAAGCAAAGATAATGATAGAGAAAGAGGGTTTTGTCCTTGATTACTTTGAGATAGCAGACCCAGAGACCCTAAAGCCATTAGAGAAGGTAGGGGATAGGGCACTTATCTCTGTTGCTGCTAAGATTGGAAAGACCAGATTGATTGATAATCTTATTTACGAAGTTATACCAAAATAAATGTAAATTGCAAATCGCAAAATAACAGAATTCAGAATACAGAATACAGAATAGATGCAGGTTTTTCATTCTGACTCCTGAATTCTGACTCCTGAATTCTATTTAGTTTGTTGCAAGGACTGATTTATTTAGGCATACAATGATTATATCCTGGAACACGACCTACGAATGCAACTTAAGGTGTAAGCACTGTTATCGGGATGCAGGGGAAAAAAGGAAGGGTGAACTATCTGAAAAAGAGGGGTTTTCACTTTTAGAGGAGATAGCTCGTGCAGGCTTTAAGATAATTATCTTTTCTGGAGGAGAGCCGCTTTTGCGAAGGGATATTTATGAACTGATAGCTTATGCCAAATCCTTAAGGCTCAGACCTGTGCTTGGCACAAATGGAACCTTGCTCACAAAAGGGGTTTGTGAAAAGCTTAAAGTGGCTGGCATAGAGAGGATTGGGGTATCCATTGACTCAAGCGACCCCTCTCTCCACGATGAATTCAGGCAGAAAAAGGGCGCCTATCAATCAGCAATTGCAGGGATAGAAAGCTGTAAAAGTGCTAATCTGGAATTTCAGATACACACCACTTGTATGGATTTTAATGAGGAGGACTTAGAAAGGATAACGGACTTAGCTGTGAGCCTCGGAGCTCGTGCCCATCATATATTCTTTGTTGTTTCTGTGGGAAGGGCGAGAGCAGAATACAGAATACAGAATACAGAATACAGAATACAGAATTTGCCCGAACCCCGAATATTGGCAGAAAGGTATGAAAGTATCTTACACCGAATTTTATATAAGCAAAAGGAAGTGGAGATAGAGTTGAAGCCTGTCTGCGCACCTCAGTTTGTGCGGATAGCAAAGGAGATGGGGATTAAGGTGCGATTTAGCCAGGGATGCCTTGCCGGGATAAGCTACTGTTGTATCCTGCCAGAGGGAGATGTGTATCCCTGCCCATACCTGCCTGTTAAGTGTGGTAATATCAGGGAGAAAAGGTTTTCTGAGATTTGGAAAGAAAGCGAGGTCTTCAATAAATTGAGAAATCAGAATTATGGTGGCAAATGTGGAGTCTGTGAGTATAAAAAAGTATGTGGAGGCTGTCGGGCAAGTAGTTTCCAATATTCTGGAGACTATCAATCTTCTGACCCCTGGTGTTCGTATGACACAAATTGATAAAAGAATGGGGTAAAAAAGTATGTGGAGGCTGTCGGGCAAGTAGCTTTCAATACTCTGGAGACTATCAGGCTTCTGATCCCTGGTGTTCGTATGACACGATAGAAGTCATTAGTCATTAGTCATTACTATCAAGGTTCTGACCCCTGGTGTTCGTATGACACAGATTGATAGAAGAATATTGGATGAGATACAGAGGGATTTTCCTGTCTGCCAGCGACCGTTTAAGGCATTAGCCGAAAGGTTGAGCCTGGATGAAGATGAGGTCTTCAATAGGGTCTGCGACTTGAAGGAGAGAGGAATCATCAGAAGAATTGGCGCCTCTTTTGACTCAAGAAAGCTGGGATGGACAAGCACCTTAGTGGCAATGAAGATTCCATCTTACTTATTGGAGAAGACACAAGATTTACTCAACCAATATGATGAAATAACCCACTCCTATCTGCGTGATGATGAGTATAACCTCTGGTTTACTGTAATTGCTTCATCAACAGAGGTGATTTGCTCTATACTTTCCCAGATACAGGAAAAGACAGGGGTTTCAGAGATGCTCAATCTGCCAGTCATTCGAAGGTTTAAGATAGAGGCTATTTTTAAATGCGAAGATGAAGTTTAGTGAAATAGACAGAAAGATAATCAAAGAGATGAGTCAAGACTTGCCTTTGAGCAAGTCGCCGTATCAAACAATCGCTGAAAAGATAGGCATAAACGAAGAAGAGTTGTTAGTTAGAATAGATGGGTTAAAGAAAGCTGGAATAATAAGAAGGATGGCTGCGTATCTCTATCATATCCCTGCAGGCTACCATTTTAACGCTATGGTGGTTTGTAAGGTGAGTCCAGAGGATGTTGAGAGATGCGGTAAAGAGATGTCTGAGTTTGGAGGGGTTACTCACTGTTATGAAAGGCAGGTAAATTCCAACTGGATGTATAATCTCTTTGCGATGATTCATGGAAGAAAGAAGGAAGATTGTGAAAATTTAGCAAGGGAAATGGCAGAAAAGACAGGAATAAAGGAGTTCAGACTGTTATACACAAAGAAAGAGCTGAAGAAGATGAGTCCAAAGTATGGGTGAAGTGCAAACAATATTCACCTTTGGAGACACAGAGACTTTGGAAAAATAAAATAAATCTTGCCACAGATACACACTGATTAACACTTATTCTTTTGACTTTGGATTAACACAGATTACACTGATAAGAATTAAAAAATTATCTGTGAGTATCTGTGTAAATCAGTGTCTAAATATCTCTTCT
>JAZDOR010000072.1:0-3978 GCA_043798435.1 bacterium | reverse complement strand
ATAATCTTCTCCTTCTTCTCTATGTGGAAACAAAAGGAAATAGTTATCCTTTATTGTTACAAACCGCAAAGACTTTAGGTCGCAGCGGATTACTTTCTACCTATCAGATGCTTTTGGACACATAGAGACCTATTTTCGTTAGACAGGCAGCATCTATGTTTGGGGATTACCAGGTGCGAGGACTAAAAGGTGTCAATAGTCTTAGGGAAGAGTCTTTACATCAGCTGTAGCTTAGAGTTGATGCGTGCTTATGCAATAACCAAATTAGGGCTTGATGAAGATCGCCTACTAACTATAGGTGAGAAGAGAAGGGTAAATGATAGGGCAATCTGGGACATCTACGACAGTCCTTGCGGGTCATAGAAGCGGTTAAGGAGAGGGGGGAAAAGAAGGAAATTTTTGAAATTTGGGATTTTTGCCAAAGTTGAGTCCTACTATAGTTAGTGGGCAACTGTTATCTAAACCCATACCAATCTTTATAACCTGCCAATCTCTTCCATCACCATCTTAGCTATGGCAAGATTGTCTTTTCCGAAAAATCTTTCTGGTTCAATTTCTTTGCCTATGATAACCTGTATCTTATGAGGCTTGATAAACCAACCTCCTTTTCCCAAAGCCTTTTCTGTGCCTTTTATTCTTACTGGAAGTATGGGCGTTCTTATCTTCTTGTTGGCAAGATTTGCTATCAGACCTATTCCCTTCTTTGGCTCCAGTAAAATATCTCCTCTCGTTCCTTCAGGAAACAGAAGAATTCTTCCTCCATTTTCTAAGATTCTTATGCTTCTCTCTATTGCCTCGCGAGAAAACCTATCCCTTTTTACAGGAAAGGCATTGAGCTTTTTTATCAGCCGTCCAAAGATAGGGATAGAAAAGAGCTCTTCTTTGGCAAAGTAATAAAGTGGTATCGTCACCCCTATCACAGGTGGGTCCAAAAAACTCATATGGTTTGATGCAACTATTAGACTTCCTTGCTTAGGAACATTTTCTAAGCCCTCAACAGAGTATCTAAAATATATCTTGAAAAGACAAAGGAGAGCTTTTTGTGCTATAGAATAAAATCTGTTTTTTGCCAAAAGAAATTCTATCTTCTCTAAGATTCTGCTTGCCACCTCATCACTTCCAAGTCTTTCTGTATCAATCAACAAGGAGTCTAAAGGCTTTGTCAGGGGTGCGGTCTTTCTATTGCTATCCGCTGAATCCCTGTTTTCTATTGGCTCCCCTTTTCTCCTCTCTCTTCTCATAGAAAGAGGAGCATCAAGATAAAACTTAAAAGGGGTCACTGGAAAGACAACAGAACCTATATCCCTTCCCTCTATGACTAACCCTCTTCCCCTATTTTGAGAGACCAAAAGATTCGTAACATACTTTCTTATCTCAGGGTTTGCGGCGGAAAGAGAGACATTGGCAGAAACTTCAGGTTTTCTCAGGTGAAGGGTTATATCACAAGAATCTATAAAAACTTTACCTGAGTCTAAAATTATCTTTTTTTCTTTGAGAAGAGAAAGAAGGTTTGGGTCTGATGGGTCAATCCCGCAGGATAAAGCAAGATAGCAGATGGCACGATAGCAAGAGCCAGAATCACAATAATCTACACCCAATCTCTCGGCTACTATTTGAGCCGCAGTCGTCTTTCCTGCGCCAGCTGGCCCATCTATCGCCACGATTATATCTCGCATAATAGGTGTCAGGTGTCAGGCATAAAATCTGAACCTTGTGCCTGATACCTGAATGCTTTCTTATTTCGTAACTATTTACCAATCTTGAGTGCAATGAAGAATATAAACCACTCAAGTCACAGAGGTCACGGAGATAACTCAATGTAAAATGCAAAATTAGCAATTAGCATTTCAAAATTAAACATTTTACATTGCTAATTTTACATTGATAATTTTGCATTGAATTTCCTCCGTGTCTCTATGATTAGTCTTTACTTCAGATGAGTAAAGTGTTACCTTATTTCGCATACTCTATTACCCTCTTTTCGCGAATTACTGTAACCTTGATTGAACCAGGATATTCAAGCTCTGACTCCACTTTTTTCGCTATCTCTCTGGCTAATTGCGATGTCTTGACATCATCCATCTCATTTGAATTGACAATGACCCGTATCTCTCTACCTGCCTGAATAGCATAAGCCTTTTCAACACCAGGAAAAGAGGTGGCAACATTCTCTAATCTTTCAAGCCTCTTTACATACCCTTCCAAATTCTCTCTTCTTGCTCCAGGTCTTGCCGCAGAGACAGCATCGGCTGCCTGGATAAGGATAGCCTCAACACTCTCTGCTTTTACATCTTCGTGATGTGCCATAACAGCATTTATGAGCATTGGGCTCTCTCCTGCCTGTTTCAGGATATCCCCGGCTATCTCAATATGCGAACCCTCTACTGTAGAATCAATAGCTTTTCCAATGTCATGAAGGAGTGCAGCTTTCTTTACTAAGTGGAGATTCTTCAGTCTAAGCTCAGAAGCCATCACCTGAGCAATATGAGCCACCTCAATGCTATGTCGTAAAACATTTTGTCCGTAGCTTGTCCTGAATTTGAGCCTTCCTAATAGCTCCATCTCCCTTTGGGTAAGGTCATGAATGCCGAGACCAAGGACAGCATCTTTGGCTGCTGCTTGCATCTCCTTTTCCACATCAGCCTTAGCTTTACTCACTACTTCCTCTATCCTGCCAGGGTGTATCCGACCATCAGTAATTAGTCTCCCTAAGGCAATTCTCGCTATCTCTCTTCTTACCGGGTCATATCCAGAAAGGGTAACAGCCTCTGGGGTATCATCAACTATAAGTTCAATTCCTGTTGCTTCTTCAAATGCCCTGATATTCCTGCCTTCCCTTCCAATCACCCTTCCTTTCATATCCTCAGATGGCAGAGGGACCACGGAGACTGTAGTTTCTGTAACATATTCTGCGGCACATCGCGTCACTGCTTGAGCCACTATCTCCTTTGCCTTTTTCTCCCCTTCCTCAATAGCCTCATCCTCTATCTTCTTGACAATCTTTGCCGCCTCATGCTTTGCTTCCTGCTCAACCTCACCAATAAACATCCTCTTTATCTCATCTTTGCTTATCCCAGCAAGCTCCTCGAGCCTTTCAATCTCTTTCTTCTTGATATCCACAAGCTCTTCCTGTCTTTTTTTAATCTGGTCTTCCCCCTTTTTTAACCCCTCCTCCTGCCTTCTTATACCATCTTGCCTTCTATCAGTATCCTGCTCCCTTTTCTTCAGCCTTTCCTCTTGCTTCTTCAGATTCTCCTGCCAGCGCTTGTTTTCCTTCTGCATCCTATCGCGTTCTACCGCAAGCATCTCTTTTGCTTCTAAGACCTTTTTCTCTTTCAGATTCTCTGCCTCTTTTTGGGCAGAGGCAATAATCTCTTCTGCTTTAATCTCCACATCTTTTTTTAAGGTTTTGTCAACCTTTTTCTTACCGAGATACCCAAGCAGAATTCCTATTATAAGGCTGGATATACCTACGCCTACTAAGAGTAATGCTCCTACTTCCATTTGAAACCTCCAAAATATAGAATCAGACATTAGACACGAGACTCAGACTATAGACAATAAATAGCTATCAGCTATCAGTTAATAAAATAACAATAGCTGAATGCTGACAGCTACAATAATAGTCTAAAGTCTTGCGTCTAACATCTTATTATTAGGCAAACAGATTTTAGGCAGGGTGAATCACGACAGGTCTTTGTTGCGGAATTTGCAAGTTCTGTGGTAAAGGATATATGGTAAGACTTTTATTTTCTTCCTTCCTGAATCTTGTTTGCATAGCATAATAATAACTCTAATTTTTAGATAAGTCAAGAATTTATTCTTTTTGCTATAACATTCGTAACTATTTACCCATTTGAAGTGCAATGAAGAATATAAACCACAGAAGCACAGAGTTTACTTAAGAAGGAGAAACACGAAAGCCCGAAAGGATGAAAGCCCGAAAGAAAATATGGAAATTGAATTTGAAAAAGATTT
>JAZDOR010000022.1:0-11586 GCA_043798435.1 bacterium | reverse complement strand
GATGAAGGCAGATTTTCAAGATTTTAAACATATAGAATTAACTCAAAAATTAATCCTGATAATCTGCGAAGATCTGCGTCCAATTAACTTGTCTCTGTGACTTCGGTGTTCTCTGTGGCAAGATTTATTTTTCTATGGATAGGAGGTAAAGATATGAAGAAAGGGTTTTGCTTGGGATTAGTAGTAATGTTGATGGGGGTTTCTGCCGGGGTTTGCTTTGGTGAGGAGGATATAGCTACTCTGCAATCAAAGGTAGCGGAGCTGACAAAGGAGAAAGAGGAGGTGCTTTCGAAGTATCAGGTGATGATGGAAAAGAGGCTCAAGGAGACTGAAGCCAAAGAGGAATTGACTGCAAAGTTCACGAAGGAGCAAGAGAAGACCAAAGCACTTGAATCTGATTTAGCCATAAGGTCCACTACAATAGATGAGCTAAAAAAGAAGCTGTCGGATTTAGGGGTGCAGTTGGCAGATTATGAGAAGGATAAAGAGCTTATCAGCCAACTCAAAACCTCTCTTGAAAAAGAAGGCTCTCAGACAAAAGAGCTTGAAGCAGAGCTTTCCGCAAAAGTGAAACTTTTAGACCAAAGGCAGGCAACTATTGAGGCTTATAAGCAGAAAGAGGCTGAGATTTCAGAGCTGAAAGAGTCTTTGGCGGAGCAGAAGATAAAAGAGGAAGGGCTTTTGGCAGACCTAAAGAAGAAGATGGAAGAGAATGAGGTTGCTCTATCTGAGTATGAGACAAAGACAGCTAAAGCAGAAGGGATTAGAAAGGAATTGGAGGAAGAGAAGAGATTTGCTAATGAAAAGAAAGCCTCAGAAGCAGACTACGAGCTCAAGGAGGCAGAAAAGCTCCTTGCCTATGCCACAAATCTTTACCAGACCAAAGAGACTCTCGCATTTGCTGTCTCCGAGCTGAATAGATATGTTGATTGCTATCCAGGTGGAAAGGATGCAGATAAGGCTCTATTTATGACTATAGAGGCTTATGATGAGCTTAAAAATCCTGCTTTCTTTTTGGCTGCTTACTTGAATCTGCTTTATCTCTATCCAGAGAGTCAATTCGTAGCAAAGGCAAAGGAGAAGATAGAGAAGCTTGCCAAGCAGAAAGAATATAAGGATTGCTTAAGTGAGATACGAGCAATATCTGTGGATGGGGCAGAGCCAAGAGAAAAAAGATTCTTTGATTATCTAAGCTATTTGAATAAGATGACAAACCCTAAGCTTTGCGACTACATCTTGTCCCAGGCAGAAGCCTTTCTCACTCAATATTCAGAGAGCAAGTTCGCACCCTCTGCTGCGACTATAATTGGAGACTCGTTAGTTAAAGCGAATAAGGATTATGAGGCTATCTCGTCATATTTTAAGGTTATCTATCTCTATCCTGATTCTTCTTCTCTGGCAGAGGTGTATTTTAAGGTAGGTTTAGTCTATCAGGAGCAACTGAAAAAGTATACCCGGGCAATAGATGTCTATCAAGAGGGGATAAAAAAATTTCCAGAGCATCCTTTGTGCTCCCAATACCTCTTTGTTGTGGCAAGCCTTTATCAGGAGGAACTAAAGGCATATCCTGAGGCACTGGTAACCTATCAGCGAGTAGTAGATGAATACCCTCAGGCACAAAATGCACCTCTGTCTTTGGAAGAGAAGGCAAAGCTCTGGGTCAAGCTGAAGAATTATCAAGAGGCTATCAGTGCCTTTAATCAATTAGTCACAAAGTACGCCAAGAGCGAAAAGGCACCATTTGCCCTCAATTCTATGGGTGAATACTATGAGGAGATAAAGGACTGCCGAAGTGCTATTTCAGCTTATAGAAAGCTGGCAAAGGAGTATCCAGGCTGCCAGTTTTCCTGCGGAAAGCTCTTTTTAGCAGGAAAATTAGCCAGTAATGAGCTTAAAGATACAAATATGGCCATAGAGGTCTATAAAGAGGTTGTGAATCAATTTCCAGGGACAAAGGAGGCAGAATCTGCCCAAAAAGCTATATCAGAGCTGAAAAAGTAAGGAATAAAAATCATAAGATTTGTATATGAAATCTGATAGATAATTTAACATAAATAGCACACGGATAACGCTGATGAGACGGATATTCACAGATTTTTTATATTTCATCTGTGCAAAATCCGTAGTATCCGTGTCATCCGCGTGCTATTATCTCTTATCATCATAATCTATTGTCAACTATTTTAGTGGATTGTATATAGATATAACTCTGAACATGAAAGTAGGAATTATTGGATGCGGGACAATTGGCTCTGAAATAGCTAAGGCGATATTACATATCCCAAACTTAGAGCTTATATCTCTCTGTGATGTTGATAGAAATAAGGCAGAGAGACTCTCCTTGCTACTGCCAGAAAAGCCAAGCATTGACAGCCTTTCCGAGCTTATATCCAGGGTAGACTTAGCCATAGAATCAGCCTCACAAGAGGTGGCTAAGATAGCCCTCCCTTTAGCCATTGAGAAAGAAAAGGATATTATGATAATGAGTGTTGGATCTTTGCTTGGAAAAGAAGAGCTGTTGGCTCGTGCAGAGAAAAAAGGGATAAAGGTATATCTTCCCTCAGGTGCCATAGCTGGGATAGATGGACTAAAGGCTGCATCCTGTGCAGATGTGGAGAGGGTAACCCTTGTTACAAGAAAGCCTCCATTGGCATTAAAGGGCGCACCCTATCTTAAAGATATAGACCTTTCTGAGATTAAAGAGGAGAAGGTTGTCTTCTCTGGAACAGCAGAGGAGGCCATAAAAGGGTTTCCAGCAAACATCAATGTAGCCGCAACCCTGAGTCTGGCTGGAATAGGCATAAAAAGGACAGAGGTTAGGATTGTGGCAGACCCAAAGATAGATAGAAACATCCATGAGATTGAGATAATTGGAGGCTCGGGTAGGATTTTGATAAGGTGCGAAAACCTTCCCTCGCCAACAAACCCAAAGACAAGCTATTTAGCCTCTTTATCTGCCATAGCCCTTCTAAAACAGATTGCCAGCTCAGTAAAGATAGGAACATGATTCATTGCAAATTGCAAATTTAGCATTTATCATTTCAAATTTTAATAAAATTCAATTTGCAATGATAATTTTGCAATGTTAAATTTGCAATGAATTCTGTATTTCAGTTGGCTAAAGTGTTACACCTATCATTTATCATTATATGGATACCATAGTTGCCATTTCTACTCCACCAGGTGTGGGAGGAATTGGAATAGTCAGATTGTCTGGTCCAGACAGCCTATCAATAATAAACAGAATATCCCGCAAAAAGATACGCCAACCCTATAGATTGGTCTATACCCACATCATTAACCCAGAGACAGAAGAGACAATTGACGAAACCCTCATCTCCTATCACAAAGCACCCCATAGCTATACCAGAGAGGATGTTGTGGAGATAAATGGCCATAGTGGGTTAGTGGTCTTACGGGGAATCCTTGAGGCTGTTCTGTCTTGTGGTGCAAGGTTGGCTGAGCCAGGTGAGTTCACCAGGAGGGCATATCTTAATGGACGGATAGACCTTGCCCAGGCAGAGGCAGTAGCCACGCTTATCTCAGCCAAGACAGAGCTTGCCAGAAAGGTTGCCCTATCTCAGTTAAAGGGTGAGCTGTCTGCTAAAATTAAAGTGATAGCAGATGAGATATTTGAGATACTTACAAGGGTCTCTGCATCCCTGGACTTTGAGGAGGTAGAGGAGATTGATAGAGAGGGGTTTTTGTGTAAGCTGTCTTCTCTCAAGAAAGAGCTTGATTCTCTGGTTCAAAGTTTTACAAAGGGAAGATTCTTGGCAGGGTGTGCTGTGGGTGTCATAGTTGGCAGGCCAAATGTTGGCAAGTCCTCTATCTTAAATGGGTTGCTTGGAGAGGATAGGGCTATTGTCACACCCATTCCAGGCACAACAAGGGATTTGGTCAGTGAAATAATAGATGTCTCTGGCATTCCTCTGAAGATTACCGACACAGCAGGTCTAACCCATGCTATTGACATCGTTGAAAAGGAAGGTGTTCGAAGGGCTTATGGAGCGATTGCGTCTGCTGATATTGTCATCTTTGTCATAGATGGAAGCCAGCCTCTTTCAGAGGAGGTGTGCGGAATAATAGAGGATATAAAGAATGAGACGATTATCTGCATAAACAAGATAGACCTTCCTCAGAGAATAGATAGAGAGAGGATAGAAAGGCTTGGTAGGAAGTGTGTCTTTATCTGCGCAGAAGAAGAAAACCTTTCCGAGCTAAGAGAGGCTATATCTGAAGCCCTTTTTGATGGTTTTGATGAATCCCATCTTATCACAAACCTCAGGCATAAAGAGGCATTAAAGAAGACAGCCTTACAGATTGACAATGCCATGACCAATCTCAGGGAAGGTGGCGAGGAAGAGATTATTGCCTATGACCTTAATCAGGCTTTGAATAGCATCTCTGAGATTACAGGTGAGAGAACAACAGAGGAGATGCTAAATGCAATCTTCGCCAGTTTCTGCATTGGAAAATAGGTGCGTAGTAAACAATTTACTGAATTTTGCAAGATAATTTTCTTTCTGGCTCTTCTCCAAATTTAGTAGTAAGTGCTAATTTCCTTATGAAGTATCATAAGGAGGTGAACAACCCTGTTTAATCTTAAGGATGGGTCAACTCATAAGGAATATCTATCAGAGGATACCTATAAAGAGGTGCCTCGGGTAATTCGGGTGGGTATAAAAAAGTGTTACAAATTTTGTATAATTCTAACTGGATTATATAAGAATTTCCTTTTTTAATCTGTGAAATCCAAAGTAATCTGTGGATTTTTGTCTCTTAATTTACAATGAACATCTTAGAAGGACTTACAGACCAGCAGGCTGAGGCGGTGTGTCATAAGGAGGGGCCGCTTCTTATTATTGCTGGGGCAGGGACTGGAAAGACATCTGTCATTACTCGGAGGATAGCCTGGCTGATAGCTGAAAAATTAGCCAATCCTTCCGAGATATTGGCTGTTACATTTACAGAAAAGGCTGCCTCTTGTATGGAGGAGAGGGTGGATGTGCTTGTGCCTTATGGTTTTACCAACTGTGCCATCTCAACTTTCCATGCCTTTGGGGATAGAATCCTGCGGGATAATGCCTTAGAGCTTGGGCTTATTCCAGATTTTCGAGTGCTGTCAAAGCCTGAGCAGGTCATCTTCTTACGAGAGAACCTTTTCAAATTGCCCTTAGAAAGATACAGACCCCTTGGAAATCCAGTCAGATACCTCCAGGCTCTATCCACATTCATTTCCAGGTGCAAGGATGAGGAGATAGCCCCTGATGAGTATATCGCTTTTGTTCAAACATTGCCAGAGGACTGTAATGAGGAGAGGGAATACAAGGAAAAACAGAAAGAGCTTGCTCTTTCCTATAAGGCTTATGATGGGATGATGAAGGAATCTGGGTTCATTGACTACGGAGACCAGATTATTTTAGTCCTAAAGCTCTTCAGAGAGCATCCAGACATACTGAAAGCCTATCAGGAAAGGTTCAAATATATCCTTATTGATGAGTTTCAGGATACGAACTTCAGCCAGTTTCAACTTATTAAGCTATTGGTGGCTAACAGGCAAAACCTTACTGTTGTTGCAGACGATGACCAGTCTATCTTTAAGTTCAGGGGCGCCTCAATAAGCAATATCCTGAATTTTCAAGACTCTTTTCCTGGTCATAAAAAGGTTGTCTTGACCAAGAACTTTCGCTCAACTCAAGTAATCTTAGACTCTGCCTACAGGCTTATCCAATACAACAACCCGGATAGGCTTGAGGTATACGGCGAGGTGAACAAAAGGCTCATCTCTTCTTCGGAAAGTGTGGGAAAACCGCCTATTTTTACTGTGCATAACAGCGTCTCTTCTGAGGCTGATGAGGTGGCAAATCTTATTCAACAAAAGATAAAAGAAGGCGGCTGCCTTAAGGATTTTGCTATCTTAACAAGAAGCAATTCTGCGGCTGACCCGTTCATCAGAAGCCTGAATATGCTTGGCATTCCCTCATATTTTAGTGGCTCATCCGGGCTATATTCCCAGGAAGATGTAAAGCTGTTGGTCTCGTTCTTGCGGGTTTTGAATGACCCTGATGACACCCTGAGCCTTTATTATCTTGCCAGTTCCTCTGTCTATCAAATGGATAGCTATGATTTAGCCAGATGTATGGCCAGGTCATCCCATAAAAATCGCAGTCTCTGGTGGATATTCAACCACTTAGAAGAAGAGGTTTCTGAGGAGGTAACAAGCGACACAAAGAATTTAGAGAAAAAAGCAAGCACCCTCCACTTAGAAAAAGAGGTCTCTTTGGAGGTAACAGGCGACACAAAGAATTTAGAGAAAAAAGCAAGCACCCTCAAGGAAGAGGTCTCTGAGGAAATAACTGTTCACCACAGAGGCACAGAGAAATTAGAGCACCAGTCACCAGAGCACCAGAGCACCAACCACGATGTAATTGTTCACCACAAAGGCACAGAGAATTCAAAAGCAAATGTTAACAAAGAGCAAAATGCAAATTTCAAATTTGAAATGCTAAATGATAATTTTGCAATTTGCAATGAATTTCCCTCTGTGTCTCCGTGTCTCCGTGGCAAACTTACCCTCTCTGAACAATTATCTCCTGAGACAAAGAAGATAGCTGAGAGGATAGCTCAGGAGATACGGAGTTACATAGAGCTTTCAGGCTCAAAACCAGGTGGAGAGGTTCTGTATCGGTTCGTTACAGATTCAGGCTATATCTCTCAGCTTCTCTCGCAGCAGTCTGCCTTAAACGAAAAGAGGATTGAGAACATCACCAAGTTCTTTGAGATAATCAAGGGGAGTGAAGCCCTTCTTAGATATAACCGCATTCCTGAGTTTGTCAAACACCTTGATTTGCTCATAGAGGCAGGCGATGACCCGGCAGGAGCAGGGATAGACCCCAGTGAAGACCTTGTTCATATACTCACCATTCATAAGGCAAAGGGATTGGAGTTTAAGGTAGTCTTCCTTGTTGGGTTGGTTGAGAGGAGGTTTCCTTCGGATAACAGGCCAGAGCCTTTGCCGATTTCATCTGCTTTGATAAAAGACACGCTTCCCTCTGGAGACTTCCATCTTCAGGAAGAGAGAAGGCTATTCTATGTTGGATTGACAAGGGCAAAGGATGAACTCTATCTCATGGCGGCTCGGGATTACGGAGGAAAAGCCTTAAGAAAAACATCAAGGTTTGTCTTTGAGGCTCTGGATATTCCCAAGGAAGAGAAGGCAAAAAAGACCTCTTTACTTGCTAATCTTGCCTACTTTTCTGAAAGGGCAGAACAAGAAGTGCCTGAAGAGAAAGAAGGGATAATTACCTTGAGCTACTACCAGATAGATGACTATCTCACCTGCCCATTAAAGTACAGGTATGTCCATATCTTAAAGGGCTTAATCCAGAAGCATCATACCGTTATCTATGGGTCAGCCTTACATTCTGCTGTCTCATTTTATTTTATGAGAAAGAAGGAGGCCAGACCTGTTACCATTGATGAGGTAATCAAGGTCTTTGAGGGCTCCTGGTCTTCAGAGGGGTTTATATCCCGTGAGCACGAGGAGATGAGGATGGCCTCTGGAAAGAAGGCTATTTGCAGGTTTTGGCAAGAGCAAGAGCTCCTGGGAAAGATTCCAACATACATTGAACACGAATTTAGGTTAATGATAACGCCTGATATTAAACTCACTGGCAGGTTTGACAGGGTGGATATTTGTGCCAATGATGTTACCATCATAGACTTCAAGTCCTCAGAATTAACAGAAAGCGAGAAGGCAGATAAAAGGTGTCGGGATAACCTCCAATTAGCCATTTATGCCCTTTGTTGGTATAAGCTCACCGCAAAGATTCCAAGGGTAGAACTGCACTTTCTTGAATCAGGATTGGTTGGCTCATTTTTGCCAGACATTCCTTTCCTTGAAAAGACAGAAGAGAAGATAGCAACGGTGGCTTTAGGAATAAGAAAGAGGGATTTCTCTGCCAAGCCAGACTATAACGGTTGTCTATACTGTGCCTATCGCTCAATATGCTCAAATTCAGAAGTGCGGTAAGGGATGGACGCAGGTTTGTAATCGTTCAGCCTATTCATCAAAGAGTGTAAGAATGGGGATAAGAAGATAAGAAAAGATATGGAGATTATTCATTTTTAATTCAAGATTTTATCCCCTTATCTCCTTAATCTCCATATCCCCTTTTCTTACACCACCTGAACGGTTACGCAGGTTTATAGTTAATTCTATAAATCTTCGCAAAAATGTATCTAAAACAAACTCCTTGACAGAGAAAAAGAGTAAAGCTATAATTTTGTTATTTGTTAGAAAATATTGAGAGTAGATATTGGTCTTTTAAGACTGAAAAGAAAGGGGGGATTGAACTTCAGTTGTAATTACTCACAATTTTGGGGAGAAATATTTAGCCACAGAGGCCACAGAGAGCACAGAGAAGAGATAGAAATAAAAAGGTTATTAAAAGATTTTATTAACTCTGTGACCTCGGTGTTCTCTGTGGCAAGATTTATTTTATTTTCTGTGGCTTTTCCCCAATTTTATGAGTAGTTACCTTCAGTCTTCCTTCTATAGGACATAAAGAATGGATATAATAAGCAAGGAAATAATAGAAGAGGAAGAGTGGAAAGAATATAAAGAGACGAATGACCCTAAGATTCGGGAAAGACTGATTATACGATATGGGCCAATAGTGAAATATGTAGCTGGAAAGATGGCTATTTCTGCTCCACCTGCAGTAGAATATGATGACCTTGTGGGCTATGGAATCATTGGGCTAATAGACGCTATTGAGAAGTTTGATTACAAAAAGAGCAAAGAGGAAGGAGCTCAATTTAAGCATTACGCCATTCCCAGAATAAAGGGTGCGATCATTGATGAATTAAGGCTTATTGACTGGCTTCCAAGGTCTATGAGAAGAAAGATGAAGAGGCTTGAGGAGGCATACGCCAACCTTGAGACGAGATACAATAGACCAGCTACAGATGAAGAGGTTTGTGCAGAGCTTGGTATTACCAAAAAAGAGTTTGACGAGATGTTGCTTGAATTTTCTGGAGCCACTCATGTCTCTTTAGATGAAGTATGGTATATAGGAGAGAACGAGAATGAGGTTGTGGGCGTTGATACAATTGAGGGACCAGAAGAACAATCTCCAGAGATAATAACAGAAAAAAAAGAGATACAAAAGAAATTGGCAGAAGCCATAAAAAGGCTTCCAGAAAGAGAGAGGGAAGTGATAGCCCTCTATTACTATGAGGATTTAGTCTTAAAAGAGATAGGCGAGGTCTTAGGATTTACCGAGTCAAGAATATGTCAACTCCATGTAAAAGCGATTATGAGACTTAAGGCAAGCATAAAAAAATACCTGCAAGATTTTTTCCCAAAAGCTACAAAAAATGTCTGATTACTGAACTTTTGCAAATTTATTAAATAATATGAAAAAGGTTGTTCATGTAATCGCCCGCCTCAATATCGGTGGTCCATCGATTTATGCCATCATTCTCTCAAGCGGCTTGGATAAAAAAAGATTCAGCACAACCCTGATTTGTGGAGCAGAGGGAGAAAAAGAGGGAAGCATGAGAGATGAGGCAGAAAAAAAGGGGATAAACCTCATCTTCATATCAGAGCTTGGAAGGGAGCTCCATCCGATAAAGGATATAGTCACATTTCTCAAGCTCTTCTGGATAATTAAAAAGATAAAGCCAGATATACTTCATACCCATACAGCTAAAGCAGGAACTATCGGCAGGTTGGCTGCCTGGCTTGCTGGTGCTGGTGTTATCATTCATACCTTTCACGGACATGTCCTTCACTCATATTTTAGCCCAGCAAAGACAAAGCTCTTTATATTGATAGAAAAATTACTTGCTCGAATAACAGACAGGATAATTGTGCTTACTGAATCTCAAAAAAGGGAGATATTGGAATTTGGCATAGGAAGACCCGAAAGGTTCTCTGTCATCCCTTTGGGGCTTAATCTTGATAAGTTCTATGATTTGGAGGAAAAGAAGGGAATTTTAAGAAAGGAGCTTGGTCTATCCCTTGATACGCCTCTCATTGGAATTGTTGCACGACTTGCTCAGATAAAAGACCACAAAACATTCTTTCTCTCGGCCAGATTGCTTCTGAAGAAGATTGCAGGGGTTAGATTTATTGTCGTTGGGGATGGGCCACTGCGGAGTGAATTAGAGGAACTGACAAGGGAGCTTGGAATAAAAGAGAAGGTCTTCTTCCTTGGTTTTAGAGAAGACCTTGATGTTATCTATGCCGACCTATCTTTACTTGTTCTCTCATCCCAGAATGAAGGGCTTCCCACAGCTATTATTGAGGCTCAGGCATCCTGTCTTCCTGTTGTCTCAACGAATGTTGGTGGTGTTTCTGAACTTATAAAGGATGGAGAGACAGGCTATCTTGTCCAGGCAAAGAACCCTGAAATGTTAGCCGAGGCAATGGAAAAGGTTCTGAAAGACCAGAATCTGGCAAAAAAAATGGGAGAAGCAGGCAAGGAAAATTCAAAGAAATACGGGGCAGAGAGGCTGATAAGGGACATAGAAGCTCTCTATGAGTCACTTTTGCCTTAACGAAAAAGATGAGGAAGAGTTGACTGTAGCACATTAAAAGACTCAAAGATTAAAATCTAAAAAACAAAAAACAATCATTATAAATCAATGAGTTGCCCGTGTAGCTCAATGGTAGAGCAAAGCATTCGTAATGCCATTTTAGTGGGTTTTGGGGTTGCCCGATAAATCAAGGAAATCCTCCTGACCCATTGATTTTATTAAAGTTATAAGCCTCTTGCCTGTTTTGTCTATCTTGCCTATTTTGACCCTTTTTGGCATAAAGTTGGCACTATTTTGGCACTGAATTGGCACTGGAATTTGAGTGATATTTGTTACATTATTCTTATTTATCCTCCCCTCTTTCCATAGCCTTCCAATAATCATATCCGAATAATTCTTGTGAAGCAAGAATTATCTTGACTTTTTCTTAAAACTGGTGTATTTTTAGACTAAAATATTGACCAAATGGAGGTGGCAATAATGGCAATAGATGTGATTCCTATTAGTGAGGCAAAGAAGAATCTAAGTGCTGTGGTCTCTGATGTGGAGAAGGAAAATAAGGTTTACTGTATAGCCAGAAATAGCAGGGCAGTAGCGATGCTTATAGGTATAAGTGGGTACAACAGACTCTTGGAGCGACTTGAGGACTTAGAGGACATCCGTGATATGTTAGAGGCTCAAAAAGAACCAGTGCGAGCATTTACTGAGTATTTAGTCTGTAAGGAGAAGAGGGGTGTATAAGCTATTTATCAGGCATAGGGCAGAAAAGGCATTGGATAATATGGATGAGGATGATTATCATAGGACAAAAGAGGCAATCTTAGACCTTCGTGACCATCCACGACCCAGAGGTTGTAAAAAACTGATTGACAACATTTATAGAATCAGGACTGGTGATTGGCGGGTTATCTATATGGTTGATGATAAAAAGATGTTGATAGAGATTGGCAAGATAGCCCGAAGGTCTGAAGAGACCTATAAGGAGATAAAAAGACTCTTTCCCTTTGGTTTAATCTCTTCCTGACCTCCCTCACACCC
>JAZDOR010000018.1:0-9414 GCA_043798435.1 bacterium | reverse complement strand
ATGTTAATCTCCTTTTTTATTACTTTATCACGAATAACTAATCCTTCCATTTGAAACCACCCACATTTTTATATTCTATGATACCATTTTATTTATGTTTGGTCAAGTTATAAAATTCATAAGGTTTGTAAAGTTCTTTTTTAACTTTATGAACTTTTTCCTGTAGTCCTTGGGTTCCCTGGATTCCTTGCAAGCCTTGTGTCCCTTGGATTCCCTGTAGACCTTGCGTTCCTTGTATCCCCTGTAGGACTTGTATGCCCTGGATTCCCTGTAAGCCTTGGGTTCCCTAAATACCTTGCAGACCTTGTGTACCTTGGATTCCTTGCAGACCTTGTGTCCCTTGAATTCCTTGTGGACCAGTAGTCCCTGTTGTACCTTGAATGCCTTGTGGACCTTGTGCTCCAGTAAGTCCTGTGGTTCCTTGTATCCCTTGTGGACCTTGTGCTCCTATTGTGCCGGTTGCTCCCTGAATTCCTTGTAGCCCAGTAGTTCCTGTAGCTCCAGTAGTCCCTGTTGCACCTGTAGGTCCTGCTGGACCTGTTGTTCCTGTAGCACCTATTTCTCCCTTATCTCCTTTATCTCCCTTATCTCCCTTATCTCCTTGTATTCCTTGTGGTCCTTGTGTCCCTGTGCCTGCATTCAAGGCATAGGTGGCAGTTCCTGCATTCAAGGCATAGCTGGCTGTTTCTGCCCTGAAGCTATAAGCACTGGAGACTATCTGTTGTCTCGGGATCATTTCAGAGTCTGCTCCGACCTTTGTTCCCAGCTAATAGTTTCTATCAAAAGGCAGGTTTATGGGGGTGACGCTTCCCAACATCTGACTGAAGATGCCGTTACTGATGAAGATAGTCTGGTTCTCCTGCCAGAGCAGATTCCCACCAGAAGGTGCGTCATAGATACTCGTCTGGATAGCATAATTCCCATCAGGCACAGTTGCACCGCTTGCATCAGTAAGCCTGCCCTGATGGCTTATCATCTGAGGCACTATACCCTCAGCATAGACACAAAGCCCTAAAACCATTCCCAAAACCACACCTAAAAACATCTTCTTCATTGTCACACCTCCTAAATATATTATCTCACACAGAGCCACAAAGAACACTAAGGAGAAAAAGCTGTAAGTCATAAGCTATAATATTCTTTGGGACTTTGTGTCTTTGTGTGATTAATTTTCCGTTTCTTCATCTTCCCCCTTTCTCCTTAAATATTTCTCTCTTGCCCCCCAGTGAATAAAAAAGCGTCTCCATCGCACAAATTATGCGACAAAGACGCTTTCTTTCCTTTCAATTCACGATTCGCAATTAACGATTCACGATTACTCTCTCTGACAAACCATTCTTCATCTCCTTGAAAGCGGAATTATAAACCTTTCCTTAAAAGGCTGTCATTTTTTTCAATTCTTTCTAACTCAAACCACTTTCTTTTGGACCAGCCAAGTCTCCCTATAGCTTCATCAAGGGTAGGCTCCCGTCCAAGTTCTGTTCTCAGGTCATCTATTGCCCTATCCTTTTTCCAAAGAAGCTCTTCCTCTTTAGATACGCCAGATTCCTCTTTTAAGAAGTCAGCAATCCTTCCCTTTAATGCCTTCTCAATATAGCTCTTCAGCCCTTCATAACTTGTTATCTTTGAAAAGTCTGCCTCTAAAACGAGCTCAAAGAGAAGGCTTATGGCAATAAGACCTGCCTCCTTTGGCTCTCTTTTTAAGTACTGTGCCTGCCTTCGTAAAATCTCTGGAAAGAAATAGGAGTTGCAGAGCTCTCCAAGAAGCCTATTCCTTTCCTTCTCATCTCCATCTCTAAGCTCAGATATCTTAGTAATGACTAAAGATATGGGTGACTCATCCTTGCTTTCTGTTTTCAATAAACCAATCTCATTCGCCAGGAGAGAAAGCTTCTCAAGATACTCGTCCCTTCTCTCCATCACAGAGGCATCATAAGAGCCCTTTTCTATAACCTCAAGAGCACCCTTATACCGATCATGCCACCTCTTGATAAGCAGATTATACCTCTCAAGGTATTCATCACCCAAAAGCCTCAAAGCCTCCAGGTTTTCAGGGTCTGCCTCCAAAACCTCTAAAAATATACCCCTTGCTTTTTCTTTATCAGCAAAACACCTCTTTGCCCCATCCAACATCTCCCTAATCCCAACAAGGCTTGATTCTATCCTCTCTAAACCTGAAAGCTCATACCAGCCCTTTCCACAAGATTTTACCTCTATCCCGAACCTTTTTATCTCCTTATTCAGCTTTGAGACCTGAACAAGAAACGCCTTGTAATCATTGCCTGGAGGGTGTCTGAGCCAGTCAAATATTATCCAGCCATCTATCCAGTGTAGCCTCCTTTCTTTTAAGAGCTGAGAGAGGAGTTTTGAGCTATAAGAGGTCAACTTCACCTCATTTTTTGAGTCACAGAGCTTGCCATTTTTTAACGATACTAACGATACTTTGGATGGGATTTCTTCCTTGCATACTCTCTTCTTTGTTATCTTCTGCTGGAGATAGCCTAAGGTCTTTTTTAACTTCAGGATATAAGATTCTTTTTGTAAAAGCAATCTTTCAATGGACTTCATTTTGAGAATAAAGGAGATAGAACAAGAGGCGAAAACCCCAAGCATAGGTCTGCCTATCTCAAGAATAAGCCCTGTGTATCTGAAGAGAAAGGCTGTGAGCAGGAGATAGAGAAGGCAAAAAGAGGTTTGGAATATCAAGCGAGGGAAAAGAAATGTTATTGTGCAGAGAGAGATGAGAACCAATGCTTTCTGAAGGAAAGATGAATGGATGGGCGTCTCTTTGTGAATGATATTTGAGATACAGCTTCCAATGATGGTAAAGCCCGGGATGAGCCCATCAGTCGTACTGTGCAAGTCTCCTTCTTCTCCACCAATCAAGGCAATCTTCGCCTCAGGGAGCTTTCCAGAAAAGAGATCCGAGAATGAGCAGGTCTTGAATTTACATAGTTTTACTGGAATATTACCCTGGTGGAGATAAATAGTCTGAAGGGTTTTTTGACCCATTTTTAAGACTACCCTATCTCTTTTTATCCTGAAATCTGCGTCTATAAATTCTGAGGCTATCCGGAGGGCAATAGACGGAAAGAGCTGGTCTTTATAAGATACAGCAGAAGGTATTCCAGTGGTTATTGGGTCATCTGTAAGGTTTATATGGCCAATGCCTTTAGAGGAGGAAAGGCAGGAAGGAGATAAAGCTGTAGTGACACCCTTTGCCTCAATAAAACCATTGGCTTTGGGGAGGCCAAATCCCGCTAAGTTCAGCCCGGATGAAGGTTTATCTGAAAAGGAAAGCCCAAAATAGACATTCCCTGCCTCTATCTCTCTGGAAAAATCTGGGTCTCCCTCTGTATCCTCTGAAAAAATGACATCAAAGCCTATTGCCTGAAAGCCCCTATCCTTTAGCCTCCTGACACACTCTGCATATCGTTTATGGGGTATTGGTCTTCCCCCTTCAATCTCCCTATCTATGGATATGAGCAATATCTCGTCTTCTACCCTCTCTTTGTCAAACTTAGAAAGCCAGCCAATATCCCTTTCCTCATTTTTAGGAAGAAGAAGGATAGAAAGCCCAACCACAAATCCCAGGATAACCCTTTTCATAAAGATATAAACACGAAAACCCGAAATTTAGAAAACCCGAAAAGGAAAAAGCAAATTGAACTACAAAGGAATAAAAAGCTGTAAGTCATAAGCTATAAGGATTAAGCATTAAGAAGCTTTAAGCTATAATATTCTTTGTGTTCTTTGTGGTTAAAAAGATTTTTTTCTGGCTTTCATTCTTTCGTGTTTTCGTGATTCTCCTCTTACAGCCCCCAATACAAGATAAGTTTCAAAATCTCCTTGCTCTCCATCCCCTCTCCCTTTATCTCCCTGACCCCAGAGGTAATCAGCCCCGTATCTTTCGCCTCTTTCTCGGAAAATGTCTTCACAAACCTCTCCTTTGCCTTAAAAAGTGCAGACTTTATCCTGGTTAAAATGCCCTCTTCCTCTCCTTTGCCAGAGGATAGAATCTCAAATCCTAAGTCCTTCTCCATCTCAGAAATCTTAGGATAGAGCTTCATTGCCGAAAGAAAAGCCTCCTCTGCCTCATAGAGCTTTCCTTTCAAGGAACAGGCAATCCCTATATTCAGGATTACCCCCAGGTCATTCGGGTTCTGGGAGAGGGCAATGGCATAGCTTGATAGACCCGCATATATATCTCCTTCCAAAAGCAGGATATTCCCTGAGTTCACATAGTTCTTCGCCTTCATAAACTCTATCCTCGCCAGAGAAAGCTCATCCATAGCCAAATATAGCCTACCCAATCTATTCGGCTCATTCGCTTGTTTCAACCTCTCTATCTCCTCCCTGAAAGAACCCTCCCTATCCTTCAGAAACCCTTCCATCTCCGTATCTGTTGCCTCCCTTACCTTCTCTTTGTCTGGAAGTATAAGCTCCAAATCCTTCTGGGGAAGCCCAAAGGAAGGATAATCCTTCCAGGCATCAGAAACAACGATTACACAAGCCGTATCTTTCCATACTGAAAGCTCCTTCATTCCTTCTTTCAGTGCGGCGGTAAAGCCTGGTCTTGTTGTCTCAAGAGGCAAGAATATCGCATCCTTGATAAGAAGATACTCATAATTCTTAGGAAGAAGGTAGCTGTTCTTTTGTGTCAGCCCTGTGTCAAAGAGGAGGAGGATATGCCCGGGAACAGAGAGAAAGGCGGTGCTTATCCCTATGCTCTCCAAGCAGGATGCGTAAAGTGTGGACAGGTCATCGCAGTCTCCACTTTTATAGGCTAATGTCTCCCTCGGATACTGGACAAGATCTAAGCCTCCCGAGGTCTTTGGATCAGAGACAAAGCCAATTCCATAGAGCTGTAAGCCAGAAAATATCTCGCAGACCCTTCTTATCCGGGGAAATTCTCCTCCTATCCCAACAATCTGACGACTGAAAGACTTCACCAGGCTGTCGTTTGGTGTAACAAAGGCAGAGACTGACTTAGGCTCATTCCAGTCAATAGCGTTTTTATTAAGAAGCAACAGGGGCAAGACAAAACTCTTCTCTTCCTTTTGCTTTCCTCTCTTTATCTCCAGGCTAACCTTTGCCTGAAGTGGCATATTCTCATCTATCTGAGCCAGCACCTCATTCTTTAATGAAGCATAGAGTGGTATCTCTACCCTTTGCTTTTCCGAAACCTCTACCTCCTTCAGGCTATATGAATACTCCATAACCTTGGGAATAGTCAAAGAGACCTTCACTAAAACAGGCTCTTTTAAGCCGTTGAATATGACCATTCTTCCTACAGGGTTCTTTGTATAGAACATAGACTTTGAGGGAAAGATGTCATTGAGCTTAAGTTCTTCTATTGTCAGCTCTTCTGGTTCTTTCTTCTCTTGTGAAACAAGGCTTATCCTGTGGGTTTGGGCAATATCAAAGGGAA
This sequence comes from bacterium, assembly GCA_043798435.1. Taxonomy (GTDB): domain Bacteria; phylum UBA9089; class UBA9088; order UBA9088; family JAGUXG01; genus JAGUXG01. The sequence goes on along the minus strand of JAZDOR010000018.1, from coordinate 3,983 downwards.
GGAAGGCATAGTCTATCCTCCAATTCCTTGCCCTTATTCCCGCACCAAAAGAGGGTGTCAGTTCATTCTTGTAACCTGCACCTAATCTCAAAGATATGGAATCCCGAAAGAGATACTCTGCTCCAAGCATAATCTTTGCTTTCTCCTCAGAGGTCACCCTCTCCACCGCAGAGAGAAGATACCATTTATCTTTTGGAGCAAAAGCCAGACCAAAAGAGAGGCTGGTGGGTAATTCAGAGCCCTCCTTGATAAACTTCAATTTGCCACCAAGATTCTTCAAAGAGACGCCTGCCTTAATTCTACCTTTCTGATATAGCCCACCTAAATCTATAGAGCCTGTCTCTGCCTTAAAACCTGCCAGGGTCTCCCTGATATAAGATAGACTGCCCCCATAAGAGATAGATGGATTAAGCCTTCTGCCGATACCTGCCTTTACCAAAAGGTTGCCTGCCTCTAACTCTCCATCTGGTTCATCCTGCTGAGTTGCCCTTTTTTCTATGTGGCTAACAGAAAGAGAGGTGAGGCTGAAACCTGCGGTTGATAAATAGGAGATAGGCTGAGAGAAGGAGAAGCTACAGGAGGAGATGCCATTATCAAGGCTGTTGTAGCCAAAGAGGAGGCTCCTTTCTCTGAGATTGGCCAAACCTGCCGGGTTCCAATAGAGACTGCTGAGATCGTCTGCCAGCCCCACAAAGGCACCACCCAGGCTTAATGGCCTTGCTCCCTCTCCAATCTTCAGAAAAGAAGCCTGTAAACTGGCAACCAGAAAAAAGCAGAAGAAGGCAGATAGCCTTTGCATACATTTACTATAAGACCTCATCTGCCTCCTGTCAATAAATAAGGTAATCGGGTAATCGGTAACTACTCATAAAATTTAGGATTATGGAAAAGCCACAAAGAAATAAAAAATAAGTCTTGCCACAGAGAACACAGAGGTCACAGAGCTAAGAAAATCTTTTAATAATCTTTTTATTTTTATCTCTTCTCTGTGCTCTCTGTGACCTCTGTGGCTAAATATTTTTCCCCAAAATTGTGAGTAATTACATTACCGATTACCTTTTATTCCACTACCAAAGACTTTACATCGCTGAACTTACCCGCCTGGAGCTTGTAGAAATATAGCCCCTTGGAGACCTTCTCACCAGCATCATTCGTCCTGTTCCAGAATATGGCATAGCCTTCCTTGGCTTGAGTATATGAGCCTGCCTTCCTTGGACCTGCATCTATACCCTTCACCCTCTGTCCTACTACATTGTAAATCTCTACTGATACATCACTGCCTGCTGTCAACTGAAACGGTATCCAGCAACCATAGCCTGCCGGGTTTGGAAAGCTTTGCAGGAGCGAGCTCGCAGAAGGGAGGACACTAAATTCTCCATCAGTTGTCTCGGCATTAACTTTTTTGTTGTTGAGATCCCTAAGGTCAGAGAGAAGCCCTATCTTTATAGCTGGTTCATCAGCAAGAACCTTAAATCTCAGGGTGGCTACCACACCTGAGCCAGAAAAAGCTCCACCCAGGATAGCCATATCTATCTCACCTCTCGCCCTTTGTTTCTCCTGAAAGAAGACAGGTTTTCCTCCACTCTGGCTTAGGGCTTCACCCTCTTTTACGGAGAGCAGTTCTACCACATCAGGATTAAACCCTATCTCAAAATGGCCGGCCATAATCCTCTCTGCCCCTTCAATAGAAAGATCTACATCAAACTCATCACCCTTTAAGAGATTTTCTCCTTTTGAGACCACCTTTACCTTTGGCTTCTCAAGACTTAAAGCAGATTTTATAGGGGTAGACGGGTTATACCAGTTCCACATCAGGGTAAAGACAACCAGATCCTCAAAGTCTATCTTACCATCAGGACTTAAAGCAAAACAAGGAGGTGTACCTGTGGCTGGCCATATATCATACCTACTTTTGCTACCCTTCCAGTTCTTGGTAAAGAGCATCAGGTCATAGAAGTCGATTTTATAATCTGGTTTTTCTATAATCTTGTCTTGAGTATCAAGCATACCGAAGTCAGCGAGATAGCCTTCAATCACAACCATACCTGGGAAGCTATCTACAGAAATCCTGTTCAACTCTGAATCCCTGAGGTCAACATTCCCAATATTTATCTTTGTGGTTCCAGAGGAGAGGCCAGAGAAGGTGATAATGGCAATTGTCCCTGAACCACTTACATTTCCACCAAGCCTTGAGGCATTAATGACGACATTATTCTCTGAAATGACAGGACAGAAAATAGACTCTCCCTCTCCACCAAAAAATGAGCCTCTCTTGGCAGATAGTGGTTTGAGAATGGATTTATCAAAACCAAGCTCTACCATTGCACCTGAGAGGTTATTCACCCCTTCTATATCTATCTTAATATCACATTGGGTGTATAGGCTAACAGTAGTTGTCTCAGGGGATATTCTTATTTTTGCACCTGAAAGCAGGGTGAAGCTTCCAAAGTCAATAGAGCCAGAAGATAGCGATGTGGCGATGATATTTATCGGCACCCCAACGGCTATCTCCTGATAACCAGGCTTAAATGTAGCCGAAAAGCTGCCTTGTGTATCTGTTGTAGCTATGGCTACAGATAAGGTTGTACCAAAGTCTATTCTTATAGTCTCATTTTGACCATAGCCTTCGCCCTTCACCGTCACAGTTGTGCCGACTATTCCAGAAATAGGGGTGATTTCACTTATTCTTCCTGCACTCACTATGAACATAACCCCTCCAATTGTCTCTGTTCCATACTCTGTTTCTATAACCCCTTCTACCTCAACCGTGGCTATGGCTCCTGGTGCCAAGCCTGTGTTTTTGATATCAATGGTAGCAGTTATGGTCTCACCAGGGTTTAAGACTATAATCTGTAGGTTTGGTGTCACCTGTATGCCAGATGGATACTTGAGCTTTAGGGTCACTGTGCCCTTCTTTTCAAGAGGGTTCCCTATAACAATCTTTCTGTTCTTGGATGATGTTTGGGCAACACCAAAGGCATTGGCATTTTGTTGAGCAAAATTGTTCTTTAAATTAGCATCGTTTTGGTAAAAGAGTTTTACCTGGATACAGCCATGACCTGTCCTTGGAACCTGCCAGAGAGTTGCTGCTGTTGCTGTTGCATTAGCTAAGAGATTGACTGTAACCGTTCCAATCTGTTGAAAGCCTCCACCAATAGCCAAGCCTCCAGCTATGTAGAATCTGACAATAACACCTTCTGCTGGTATCTCTTTATTATGCACGGTTGCTACTAAGGTATAGGTTGCTCCTGCTTGAAGGCAACAAGGGTTCACTCTTTGGGTCCCAAAGAATACTGCTATATCAGGATTACTACCAAAGGGTCCATAATTAATCCATGGGTCTGGCTTTCCCATCAAAGAATATGTTATCTTTACCTTGTCAAGTTTTGGTGTGGAAGATGTATCTTTCGCCGAGAGAAACGACTTGTAGCAGATATACTGAGCCGGAGATGAAGATATAGCCTGACCATTTACTGTATAGTATGAAGTATTGCCCTGTGACCGGCAAAGTTCCAGGAGCCACCATTAGATGTGCTTGTGGCTACCTGAAAGGTTATGCTTCCTACACCCGAATTTACCCAGCTCAGGCTTCCAAACTGAGCCTGTCCTCCAAGATTACAGACTGATGAGGTGAATGTTCCAGCTTTGGCATATAACCCCTCCTCTGTGCCTGTGGCAGTGGCTGGTTCAGGATAGGCGTATTTTCTTCGTTCATAGTGGGCTTTGATTTCATTGGCAGATAAGGTACGGTTGTAGATGCGGACTTCGTCGATAAATCCATTCCATTCTGGGTAGGGGGAACAGGCTGTGCTAATTGACAATATACCTGAAGGATTCCAAAATTTGGCTCTTTCTTATTTCAAGTGGGTAAGTATATAATAGAATGAAAAAGTAAAGGAGGACCTAAATGGAAATTTTGACATCATTATTTAGTAAGGCACTCAAATTAGAGTCGCCTTGGGAAATAACAAGGGTAGAGTTTC
>JAZDOR010000230.1:0-12582 GCA_043798435.1 bacterium | reverse complement strand
AACTACTTATGTAACCGTTCACCTCCATAGCATTTCTATAAATACACCCCATAAACAAAAAATTCCTTGCTATCATTGACTTCCTTTTGGTAAATTTAATATCTAACAAGTATTATAAAATTATCATTCCGAACAGTATTGGAGCCATCCCCAAAGCCACCAAACAGATCATCAAAAATCTTTTCATATACCTTACCTTCTAAAATAGCTATCAGCTTTTATCTTCACACCTTTCGGTGAAAACATGGAATTCCTCCCTACCTTTTATGTTCGTTGCCTACACATCACCTCCTTTTAAGTAGTATATTCACATATATTCATTTCTTTTTCATCCTCAATTCATCCTGTAATTTGATAATCCTTTCAGGGTATTGCTTTCGTAGTAAATTGCCAAAGTACAGCCAGGCAAGCCGCAACTTAGGTGGCTTTTCCTTAAAGGACTGTATTCTCTCTTTAGTTAGATAGTAGTCAAATCCCTTCTCTGCCTTTTGCATCTTTTATCTCCAAGAGATACCTGATATCTGCTTCATCCTGGCGCCTGGGAAGTTACCTGTTTCATTTTTATAAGGTCATCCATAGATATTGTTGGTAGAGAGATGTCGTCTAAAAGAATATAATCGGCATTCCTTATACCCTTTTTATAGTCTATGGGTGTGTTTATCACCACATCAATCTCTGACATTGCCCAGTCAGGATTTACGAGATTGAATGCCTTCATATTCTTATCCTGTATCCAGGAATCCCTCTTCTCTTTATTGGCAAACTCCATAATATCTACTGGAACCTCTGGTTTGAACCCCCATTCACTTAAAAGCCCAAGAAACCTCCTTAAATTTTCATCCTCTAAGTAAAGTATCAGGTCTATATCGTAGGTCATCCTTGGAATTCCATGTAGGTTGACAGCCAAGCCTCCTACCACGATATACCTGATACCCCTTTCATTAAATGCCCTGAATACACCTAAATAATCAAGCATTTGCATAGTTTAACCACAAAAACTCGTTTTGTCAATGACAGTGCTCACAGAACTTGAAAAAATTTGTAACTGTTCAGGCTATACACCAAAGAGTGTAAGGGGATAGGGGGATAAGAAGATATAGGGGATATGGAGATAGAAGATATTATTATTATCCCCCTATCCCCTTCCATAATCTCCATATCCCCTTTTATTATACTACCTGAACGCTTAATCTGGTGACTGGTGTTCAATTATCAAAGTCCCACTTCAGATGGCTAAAGTATTACTCATTCCTGCATTCCTTTACGAATCTCCATCAGTTTTTTGCGTCTTGTCCAAAAGAGGATTTTGGAAATGACCAGTCCTACAATGGCATAGACACAACCCAGACCCATATCCTCAATCTTGACCATTTCAAGAGGGCTTGCTGATACAAATAGCTCTGGGCTCTGGCTCACCCCACCGAGGATTAGTGGTGCTATGCAGACTATAATCACTACCCCCCAGCTTATACCTTTTCCATCACCCTTTTGGCTGATGGCACAGAATTCCATTACAGTTATGAAAAAGACAAGAAATAGCCCGAGCCTCAGAAAGTAAAGGAAAGGATAGAAAAAGGGCAATCCCTTAAACGGCATCCAGAAGGATGGGATAGAAAGAAGAAAGAGCCAGGCACAGAAGATTATGGCAAGAAGGCAAGGGTGTTCACCTATGTTAAATCTTTTGGGTCTGCCGAGTGCGGCAAGATAGGCTTTATACCCCTTCACAAAGGAGGAGGCGATAAGCAACCCCAGGAATGCCCAGAGGAGATTGAACTGATGGAAAGCAGTTTTCCCCCATTCTTTATTATTATCAGCATAAGATTCCCACATAAACCCAGAAAAGATGAATGTAGTCAGAAAGAAAAAGATGACTGACTGCTTAAGAGATAATAAGGAAGATTCTTCGTCCTCAAGCTTTCTGAGACAAGCAATGCTAAGCCAGTAGGAAAAATAGAGGTAGATAAAAGCACCGCATACCACATTAAAAAATGAGGTGGCTGTAAGTGCTTCCTGGTCAATAAAAGAGAGGTGATAATAGGTAATTGGAGAGAGAAAAAGAAAGGGATTGGCTGGTCCAAATGATGTAGAAAAGGGCCCCATAATTATAAATAAGATGACCAGGGTGACAGGGCTATAATTCTTGCTGGAGGTTAAGGTTATCAGAAAGCCTAAAAGTGAGGCAAACAACATCCCTGGCCCAAGAATTATATGGGTGGCTATAATATTATGAAGCCCGATTCCACCAACTAAGCCGCTTATCACAGATAGAGGAATTGTAATCAGGAGAAACAAGATGTTAGTGAGATTGCCGCCAATGATCATCCCCTTCAGTTTCTCTTTTGCTGTTAATGGCAAAGAGGTAAAGAAGATAGAGGTATTCTGCATCCTTTCCTGGTATAGCTCATGCGCTGGCAGAATAAGCCCTCCAATAAAGACCAATAGATACTGGATAAAAAGAAGAGCGTGTGCCCATCTTTCAAATATCCGTGGGATATCCTTTGGATACTCAGAAAGCCATGTTGTCCAGAGGATAAAAAGCAGAAGAAGGATATAGGCACATGTTATCGGGATTATCCTTCCTGGTCTAAATTTGATATAGAAGCATCTTTTTATGATAGCGTTCATTTGACTTGTAACTATTACCAATGACCAATGACTAATGACTCTCCTCTACAGTTAGTCTTTACTTCAGTTGGCCAAAGCGTTATTTAACTTACCCCCTCCTTGGATATCGAAAGGTATATCTCCTCCAATGACCTCTTCTCAGTAAACGAAACAACCTTGACGCCTTTTTTGACCAATTCCTCATTAAGCTCGGCAATCTCAGGAAGACCGCCCTTTATAGAAAGGATAAAATCTTTCTCTTTCTGCTCCAGAATAAAGACACTTTCATTCTTTCTTAATATCTCCTCTGCCTCCTTCTCATCAGATAAAACTGTAAGGTGCAGTGTTCTATCGATTGTTTCCTTGTCTATCTCGGAGATTTTGCCTGAAGAGATCATCTTTCCCCTCTCCATAATCCCTATGGAGGTGCAGAAGTCTGAGAGTTCAGGCAAAATGTGAGAGGAGATGAGTATGGTCCTTCCTTCAGCCTGGAGCTTCATCAAGGCGGATTTTAGCTCAGCTCTGCCCCTTGGGTCAATGCCAGAAAAGGGTTCGTCCAATAGATATATCTTTGGATTATGAAGCATTGCCCGTGCCAGCCCAAGCCTCTGGATCATTCCACGAGAAAGCCCCTTGATAAAGGCGTTCCTCTTTTCAGTAAGCCCTGTTGTTTCTAATATTGTCTCAATCCTGTCTTTTCGTGAGTCTTCAGGAATTTTATGGGCTTCGGCGAAATAATCTAAGCATTCCCATATTTTAAGGTCGCGATATAGATTGAAGAAATCAGGCATATATCCTGTCATTTTTCGGATCTCAACCTTGTCCTTGGTAATCTCATATTCATCAATGAAGGCCGTGCCAGAGGTAGGGGTAAGATTTGCCGCCAACATCCTCAGGAGGGTTGTCTTTCCTGCCCCATTTGGGCCAACCAATCCAAAGATCTCGCCGGAGCGAATCTCAAGATTGATATTGTTGGTAGCGATGATATTCTCAAACTCCTTGTAAAGTTCTTTAATGGTAATCATTTTAGTAAGCTATCAGCAGCCAGCTTTCAGTTTTGATAAGGCATTATGGCACAAAAAGTATTCAAGCTGATTGCTGAAAGCGGACGGCTGAACGTTTACGATATTTTATATAACCCAATCCTTGTCTGTCAATACCTTACAGTTCATTATTGCACTAATCCATTTAAGATGGTATAATAAATAGGTATCAGGTATCAGGTATCAGGTATCAGGTATCAGGTATCAGGTATCAGGTATCAGGTATCAGGTATCAGGTATCAGGTATCAGGTGTCAGGTGTCAGGTGTCAGGTGTCAGGTATTTTTATTAGCTGATGGCTGACTGCTGATAGCTGAAGGCTATTTATAAGTGAGGTGATAAAATATGTTTGAAAGATTTACAGAGAGGGCAAGGAAAATATTGGCTATTGCTCAGGAGGAGGCAAAGAACCTGAACCACGATTATCTTGGAACAGAGCATATCCTACTTGGGCTTATCAGGGAGGGAGAGGGTGTCGCCGCAGAGGTCTTGCGGAATATGAACATTGAGTTTGAGACCATAAGGCTTGAGATAGAAAGGGAGGCGCCTCCTGGGGGTGCTTTGGCTATCTTAGGAAATGTCCCCTTTACACCTAACTCAAAGAAGGTTTTGGAGCTTGCTGTTGAAGATGCCAGGAATATGGGACATAACTACATAGGCACAGAGCATCTGCTTCTTGGGTTGATAAGGGAGGAAGAGAGTATCGGAGCAAGAATCCTTATAAAATTTGGTGTTACCCTTGAAAAGGCAAGGGCCGGGATTGGTAGTATTTTAGGAGGAGGCTCTGGTGTGCCTGGAGTTCCGGGTGAGGAGGCAAAGAAGGGAAAGACTACCACTCCAGTTCTTGACCATTTTTCCAGGGACCTCACTGCTTTAGCTCGGGAAAATAAACTTGACCCTGTTGTTGGCAGGGGCGATGAGATAGAGAGAGTTGTCCAGATATTAGCCAGAAGGACAAAGAATAATCCCGTTTTAATTGGAGAGCCAGGCGTGGGAAAGACAGCTATCGTGGAAGGGTTAGCTCAAATGATTGTGAAGGGAGAGACCCCGGAGATATTGACTGGAAAAAGGGTTTTATGCCTTGACCTGGCCGCCATTGTTGCCGGGACAAAGTATAGGGGTGAGTTTGAGGAGAGGCTGAAGCGGGTGATGAATGAGGTCAGGTCATCCCCAAATGTAGTTCTCTTTGTTGATGAGATGCATACCCTGATTGGAGCAGGTGGAGCAGAGGGGGCCATAGATGCCGCTGCTATCCTGAAACCGGCATTAGCCAGAGGGGAGCTTCAGTGTATTGGAGCAACAACAATGGATGATTATAAGAAATATGTGGAGAGGGATGCTGCCTTAGAGAGGAGGTTTCAACCGGTTACGGTTGATGAGCCAACTGTTGATGAGACCATAGAGATACTGAAAGGCTTGCGCGACAGATACGAGGCACACCACAGGGTAAAGTTTGAAGACTCTGCTCTGATTGCCGCAGCAAGGCTTGCCCACAGATATACCTCTGACAGATTTCTGCCTGACTCTGCCATAGATTTGATTGATGAGGCTGGTTCTCATGCCAGGCTCAAGACCACAACCCTTCCTCCACATCTAAAGGAGAAGGAGGAGGAGATAAAGCAGATGACGAAAGAGAAAGAGGCGGCCATAAGCAACCAGGAGTTTGAAAAGGCTGCCCAGATGAGGGATACAGAGAGGGCTTTGCGGGCAGAATATGAAGGAATGAAGGCTGAGTGGGATGCTTCCTCCACAGAGAAGAAAAAGAATGTGGTCGTAGATGAGGATGTAGCAGAGCTTCTATCAAAACAGTCAGGGATTCCTGTCTATAAATTAGTAGAAAAGGAGTCTGAAAGGCTACTCAGAATGGAAAAAGAGCTTCATGAAAGGGTTATTGGCCAGGATGAAGCTATATCCTCCTTATCACGGGCTATACGACGGGCAAGGACAGGGCTGAAGGATATAAAGAGGCCAATGGGCTCATTCATCTTTCTTGGCCCAACAGGTGTTGGAAAAACAGAGCTGGCAAAGACCTTAGCCGAGTTTCTCTTTGATGATGAGGATGCCCTCATCCAGATAGATATGTCTGAGTTTATGGAGAAGTTTACTGTCTCAAGGCTGACAGGTGCACCCCCTGGTTATATAGGCTATGAAGAGGGTGGAGAGCTGACTGAGAAGGTGAGGAGAAAGCCATATTCAGTGGTGCTTTTAGATGAGATAGAGAAGGCTCATCCGGATGTCTTCAATATCCTGCTACAGATATTTGAGGATGGCCATCTCACAGACAACCTTGGGCATACAGTTGATTTCAGAAATACAGTCGTCATTATGACCTCAAACATTGGGGCAAAGGAGATAACAGGCAAGAAGGAGTTAGGGTTTAGACCTGGGGGTACAGAAAGAAAGTATGAGGATATGAAGGAGAGGGTTTTGTCTGAATTGAAGAAGGTCTTCAACCCTGAGTTCCTGAACAGGATAGATGAGACTGTTGTCTTTCATGCCCTCACTAAAGATGAGCTGAAGGAGATTGTCAAGCTAATGATAGAAAAATTAAACGAGCAGATACAGGAACAGAATATCAAGCTTATATTGACAAATGAGGCTATAAGTTTCTTTGTAGAAAAGGGATATGATGAGGTTTATGGAGCAAGACCCTTAAGGCGTGCAATCCAGAGGCATATTGAGGACCCGCTCTCTGAGGAGATACTGAAGGGAAGGTTCAAAAAAGGCGGCGAGATTAAGGTCTGCATAAAAGAGGGGCAGATATTGTTCAAGTAAGAAGGAAATCATTGTAAATTGCAAATTGCAAATTGATTTTATTAAAATGCTAAATTTGAAATGATGTCTTTCTGTGGTTGGTCTTTACGGAAGATGGCTAAAGTGTTATAATAATTGAGATGACGATATGAACGAGTGCGACAAGATTATCCAAACGATTCTTACTCATTACCCCAATACGCAGGCTATGTATCTTTTCGGAACCTACGGCACTGAGAAGGAGTGGCCAGAGAGTGATGTGGATATTGCTGTGCTGTTGCCGCCAAAGGAAGCAAAACAAGTGGGTAGCTTTGCTATGAACAAACTACACACAACCCTTGAACAATTGCTTGGCAAGGATGTGGATTTAATCAATCTCCGCCGGGTTTCCACTGTATTTCAAAAGGAGATTACAACAGCAGATCGCAGATTTTTTTGTCAAGATAGCTATGCGGCAGATGAATTTGAGATGTTGGTGCTCTCATTTTATCAAAAACTTAATGAGGAACGACAACAAATTCTGGATGAATTTTGGCAAACAGGCAGGGCATATAATGTATGAATGACATTGTTATTGATAAGGTGCAGAGTATTCACCGGTGCATTGAACGAGCGCGTGAGGAATATCATTTGGCGGGTGTAGATTTCCAAAGTGATTACTCACGCCAGGATGCAGCGATTCTGAATATCACCCGTGCCTGCGAGCTGGCTATTGACCTGGCAAATTATGTTATAAAGACCCGCAAAATTGGTATTCCAACCAGCAGCGCGGAAAGTTTTTCTCTGCTTGTCAGAAAACAAGTAATCCCTGTTCAGCTTAAAGAAAAGATGAGTAGCATGGTCGGTTTTAGAAACATTGCCATACACGAATACCAGAAGCTGAGAATAGAAATCATTGAAGCAATAATAAAAACCGGACTTGATGATCTGTTAGCGTTTTCGGACTGTATTGTAAAGGAGTTTTCGTAAGAAACTACAAAGATTTTCGTCAAGGGCAAGGAGAAAAATGATAAAAGAAGCTATTTCAAGGGTTATTGAAGGGCAAAGTTTGGGGTTTGATGAGGCAAAAGGGGTGATGGCAGAAATAATGACGGGTGAATGCACACCTGCCCAGATTTCAGCCTATATCACAGCTTTGCGGATGAAGGGAGAGACAGACGAGGAGATTGCGGGTTCTGCCCTGGCCATGAGGGAGAAGGCTATAAAGATTGAGGCAGGAGAAGATGTGATTGACACCTGCGGCACAGGAGGGGATAGATTACACACCTTCAATATCTCTACAGTCTCTGCTTTTGTTGTGGCTGGAGCTGGTCTTCCTGTAGCCAAACATGGGAATAGGTCTGTCTCATCTAAATGTGGAAGTGCAGACCTTTTAGAAGGACTTGGCGTAAAAATTGAACTGACAAAGGAGCAGATGGAGGCGTGCCTTTCTGAGATAGGCTTTGTTTTTCTCTTTGCCCCGTTGCTTCATCCAGCAATGAAGCATGCTATTGGCCCAAGAAAGGAGATTGGCATCAGAACAATCTTCAATATCCTTGGACCACTGACAAACCCAGCCGGGGCAAAGTATCAGTTGCTTGGAGTATATGACGAAAAACTCTGTCTCAGATTAGCTCAAGTCTTAAAGATGCTTGGCTCTGTATCTTGTTTGGTTGTCCATGGAGCAGATGGTTTAGACGAGGCATCTATCACATCCGAGACTACTGTAGCTGAGCTATATCAAGATAAAATCAAAATTTATACCATAGCACCTGAGGATTTTGGACTAAAAAGGGCAACTCTATCTGAAATAAAGGGAGGGGAAGTTTCTGAAAATGCAAGGATAGCTGAGGCAATACTCAGTGGAGAAGAAAAAGGTGCCAAAAGGGATGCTGTCCTGTTAAATGCAGGACTTGCCTTATATTCTGCAAGAAAAACCTCTAACATCTTGGAAGGAATAGAGATGGCAAAAAGCTCAATAGATTCTGGGTCTTCTTTAGAAATACTGAACAAGCTCAGAAAAGGAGGATTTTAGTAAGCATACAAGTGAATATTAACCGCAGAGGGCGCAAAGGAAATCGCAGAGGACACAAAGAAAAAAGGGTTTATAATTTTTAGGGGACGGTTCATTTTCAGCCTTTTCCCTATGATTTTTTTGATAACCACAAAGTCCACGAAGTAAATTCACAAAGTTCAGAGAAGATTTATAATTAATCCTTCATCTTCAATCATTCTTCTCTGTGCTTTGTGCTTTCTTTGAGAACTTTGTGGTTAAAATTGCTCTATCTTTTATTCCGCAAGATTTCAAACAAAGGTGAACCATCCCAGAAAATCTAAATCATAAGTGTCAAATTTAGGTATCAACAAGAAAAGCTACAAACATAAAAACAGGACATTTCTAAATTGGCTTAACATGAACGAAACTTAGGATTGCTTCTTTCCGCAGCATCTTGCTATAATAAACAAACAGACATAGCCATGGAGATAAAAAGAAATCTTACAGAAATAATTACGGAAGAGGAGTTTGATAGACTTCTTTGTCAAAAGAAGGAACCCAGGGTAAAATTTGGTGCAGACCCTACAGCACCAGATATTCACTTGGGTCATACTATTATCCTTAGAAAGCTTCGCCAGTTTCAAGATGCAGGCTGCAAGGTCATCTTTATTATCGGAGATTTTACTGCTATGATAGGTGACCCATCTGGCAGAACAAAGACAAGGGAGCCTTTATCTGCCTTAGAGGTTTCCAAAAATGCAGCTACTTATAAAGAGCAGGCGTTCAAGATATTGGACCCGGAGAGAACAGAGGTCTTATATAACTCCTCCTGGTTTTCTAAGATGGATTTGGCGGAGATACTTAAGTTGACCTCTCTTTGGACAGTAGCCAGAATGCTTGAAAGGGATGATTTTTCTCTACGATATAAAGACGAAAAGCCTATAGCCATTTCAGAGTTCCTCTATCCCCTGCTTCAGGCTTATGACTCTGTGGTCGTTGATGCTGATATAGAAATAGGTGGCTCTGATCAAAAGTTCAACTTGCTCTTGGGTCGGACAATCCAAGCCTCTTATGGCAAAAAGCCTCAGGTTGTGGTGACTATGCCACTTTTAGAGGGTACGGACGGCAAGATGAAGATGAGCAAGAGCTATGGCAATTACATCGGCATCACAGAGACAGCAGATTCTATCTTTGGAAAGATAATGTCTATCTCAGATGCCTTAATGATAAGATACTACCAACTTTTGACAGATGAAGATGAAAAGAGAATAGAAAAGGAGATAGAGAGCGGAAATCTGCACCCGATGAAGGCAAAAGAGGAGCTTGCTTTTCGCATCACCAGCCTCTACCACGGAAAAGTGGAGGCAGAGGAAGCAAAGCTGAGGTTTAAGAGGCTCTTCTCGCACCGAGAGATTTTAGGAGAAGATGCACCAGAGTATCTGATAAATAAACCTATTGGAGCTATAGACCTCATCCATCAATCAGGGCTTTCTTCAACAAAGAGTGAGGCAAGAAGGCTAATCTCACAGGGTGCGGTAAGTATTGATGGAAAGAAGGTAAAAGATTTAGATTGCCTCATTTCAAAACCTGGCCTCCTTAAGGTTGGAAAGAAAAGGTTTTTGAGAATAAAATTTGCGTAAATAAAAGGAGAAAGGGGGAAGATGGAAAAACGGAGAAGAATTAGAACGCAGATTTTCAGGATTTTTCAGGATTACAAAAGATTCTTATTTAATTCTTATCTTGTAAATCAGCGTTAATCTGCGTCCCATCTTTCTCCTCTTTCCCCTTCATTACACCCCTTTTTACCTATTGATAATATGCGGCGTGATGAAGATGATCACCTCTTGCTTCATAGGCCTACTGGTTGCTCTTCCTGATCTTGTCTGTCTAAAGAACTGCCCTATAAAAGGAAAGTCAGACAGAAATGGAACAGAGGTTTCGGTTATCTTATCAGACCTTTGAATCAATCCACCGATGACCACTGTCTCTCCATCATTGATTAGAACCTGAGTCTTAACACTCGTCTGGGAGGTATTAGGGGCATCAAATGTTGTTCCTCTAAAAGTAACCGCTTTAAGGTCTCCGGTCTTATCGCTCACATCAATATCTAAGTTGATACTCTTATCAGGATTGACCCTTGGGGTGATATTAAGATTTGTTGTCACATCCATAAACCTGGCCTGGATAGCCGGAGCGCCGCCACCCGTATTAGGTACTTCTTCCATATAAGGAACATTATCGCCTATAGAAATTTTTGCTGATTGATTATCTGCTGTAGTAACCCTTGGCGAGGCAATAATGTTTGCTTTTTCTTTTGTAACTAAGTCTGAGATAGCGAAGAAAAGCCTCTTTGTATCCATAATGTGACCTATTGTCAGTTGATTTTTTGCTCCACCAATGCCCATTCCAACCTCTGCTGCCTTCAGTTCTCCTCCTGTATCGTAGCCACCAAAGGAATAACCTGTCTGATTGGCTAATCCCCACTGAAAACCAAAAGCCCTTTGTGGGTCCTCTTTTATACCTATCATTTGCACCTCAATCATTACTTGAGGTGTTGGTGCATCAAGTTTCTTTATCACCTCTTTTATCTCCTTCAGGTTAGAGAGGGTAGTGTTAAAAATCAAAGAGTTTGTCCTCTTGTCTACATTCACTTTTCCTCCTGCATCAGGGTCAAGTAGAGGGGTAACTAACAAAGCCATATTCTCTGCTTTATCATAGCTTACCGAAACAATCTCTGTGCATAAAGCGGTCTTTATGAGATTTTCCCTTGTATCTACCCGAATTACATTTCCTTCCTCAACCCACTCATAGTTGTACATTTTAAGAATGATATCAAGTGCCTTCTTCCAAGAAAGGTCATTCAGCTCCATGGTTATATGGCCTTCAATACTATTGCCAATAACAATATCCCTTTTTATCTTCTTGGCTATGGCAGAAAGTGCATCCCGAAGATTCACATCCTTAAATTTTAGGGATATAGTAGCCACCTCCTGCTCTTTTTCTATTACCAGTTCTTTAGGTATGATTGCATCCTCTATCTTTCCAAGCGGAGGGAGGGCAGAAGAAAGGGGTGTTTCAGTCAATATTTCTTCTTTGGGTTCCTCTATTTTTTCTATAGCCCTTACCCCTGTCTCTATTTGAAGAATAACCTGTTTTGAGTCCGTGAGGATCTGATATGGAAAAACCCGTCTCAATTCTATGGCTACCCTCGCAATCTTTGTTGGCTCATTCATCCTTTGAGAGACTTGCATAGAAAGGACAGCTTTACTCTCATTTTTTACCCGAGCCCCTTTTTCCTCAGCATTCAAGAGGTCAACAATCAGCAGTGCAGGATTATCTATAGTAAAAACCCGATACTGCGGCTGCTCTCCTGCCAAAATACTGACAAAGGTCTTCTGCCCTTCATCATAGGCTCTAACCTCTAAAATCTGATACCCCAAAACATCTCTTCCAAAAAGCCCAAATATTGTCACCAATAATATTTTTTTCATTTTACCTCTCCTTCTCCTTTATTCTCTTCTTCCTTAATTTTTAAGGTAGTGCTCTTATCTTTTTTGGTCAAAACTATTTCATCTTTATTCCTCTCCCCTTTTATATCCTCGAGAGGATTCCCTTCTTCATTCAAAAGTTTCCCATTAAATAAAATAAAAGATTTATTCTCTCCTGTCAATAACCCCACTTCTCCTTTAGTATCCCAGACAAGCCCAGAAAGCTCAAATGTTTCCAGTCCTGTGGTCTTTGTCTCTTCTTCTTCTGTCTTTATCACAACCTCCATCTCTTCCATCTTCTCTCCCGGAGCTATCCTTCCCATTTGCGCCTCAAGAAGCGGCACAAATGGGTCCCTTCTTCCAGAGTATTCATAAACATATATCTCTGGTTTTGGCTCCTTAAATTTCTCTACTGGAGGAAGAATTGGCCGAACAACCATAGATTGCTCTAACTCTTTCTTCTTGCACCCTGCACCTACAAGCAATATAAATATTATTAAAACGATCTCTTTTGCTTTCATCCCTTCTCCTGTTCAGGTATCAGGCTTCAAGTATATTTACTAACATACCTTGATTTCTTGTAAGCGTTCAGGTAGTGTAAGAAAAGGGGATATGGAGATTAAGGAGATAAGGGGATATTATTCTAATTGTAGCCCTTCTAAAATCTGCTTTTTGATATTTCATCATCTCCCTATCTCTTGTATCTCCTTATCCCCCTT
>JAZDOR010000216.1:0-5713 GCA_043798435.1 bacterium | reverse complement strand
TATGAAAAGAACAAACTCATTTTTTAACAGAAAAAAATAAAGAAAAGGAAGATAATTTATAGGTCTTTTTAGCTCTATTCTTTCAGAAAGAATGCATCTAAAAAAAGAGGAAAAATGGTCTTGACAAACCCGTCCACCTTACTATCACTTTAATTCCGTGACCATAATCCTAAATTTACCCCTTTCTTTGCAAAAGGCAATAACCTCTTCACAAAAACCCTAAATGCTCCAACGCCTGACGGATGTTCTGCAAGCCTATTATCTCTGTTGTCTCTCTCTTTTCCTTCTCGGCATCTTTCTGGGAGAGGAGAATGGTGGTAAATCCTAATTTAGCTGCTTCTTCTATCCTCTTTTCTGGATAGGCTACAGAGCGTATCTCTCCTGATAGACCAACTTCTCCAATCAGGGCTACCTTTTCATCCACAGGCTTTTCTTTGAAGGATGAGACAAGAGCGGCACATATTCCTAAGTCTGCTGATGGTTCTTCTACCTTTATTCCACCTGTAACATTGACAAAGATGTCGTGTGAGCCTAAGTTATAGCCCATCTTCTTTTCAAGGACAGCAATAAGGAGAAGAACCCTGTTGTAGTTTACGCCCAGGACATCCCTTCTGGCCATGCCATAAATGGTTGGTGTGGTCAATGCCTGAATCTCCACTAAGATGGGTCTCCTTCCCTCACATATTGCCGAGACGACAGAGCCAGAGGCACCCTTTGGCCTCTCAGAGAGGAACGCCTCTGATGGGCTCTTTATCTCCATAAGCCCTTCTTCTTCCATCTTAAAGACGCCTATCTCATTTGTTGAGCCAAACCTGTTCTTGTATGCCCGCAAGAGTCTGAAGAAATGATGCTTATCACCCTCAAAATAGAGGACAGTGTCAACGATATGCTCTAAGATTTTTGGGCCAGCAATAGAGCCTTCTTTGGTCACATGTCCAACAATGAAGATGGGAATCTTCTTCTTTTTGGCAATCCGCAAGAGTGAGGCGGCACACTCCTTTACCTGGGATACAGTTCCAGGGGCTGAGGTAAGATAGGGTTGATAGACAGCCTGGATGGAGTCAACTATGATCAGTTTTAAGCCCGCCACCTTTTCAATCTGGTCAGAAAGAAAAGCAAGGTTGTTGTAAGAGGAGATGTAGAGGTTATCTGCTGAAATCTTAAACCTCTCTGCACGAAGCTTTATTTGGAATACGGATTCTTCCCCGGAAAGATAGAGGACTGGCCCTGTTTCTGCTACTTTAACTGCTGTCTGAAGAAGCAGGGTTGACTTTCCAATGCCAGGGTCTCCGCCTATCAGGATAAGAGAGCCTGGAACTATTCCTCCGCCAAGGGGTGAATCAAACTCAACCATTCCAGAGGAAAACCTCTTTTCCTCCTCTGCTGGAATATCAGAGAGCTTTGAGAGAGAGGGTATATCTCCTTTTTCTTCTGGAGACCATTCCTCTTCCTCAAGAAGGCTGTTCCAGGCACTACACCCAGGACACTGACCAAACCACTTAGTCGCCTCATAACCACAATCAGCACATCTATACATAAACTACCTCCCTTTTTAGACTGTGAAAAGCATACCATAACAGATAAATATCTAACAATCAAAACTTTCATAATCGTTCAGATCTACTTTAGTCAGTAAGTAAAAATAACTTCCACATCTTGTTTGTCTTTTGCTCCGTCTTCTGCGTTGTGCCAAAGGTTACATAGCGTTGCTATGCGCCCTTTGGCACGCCTTGAATACGAAACAAAATCCTACGCAATATATGGAAGTTATTTTTACTCACTTCCTTACTATGACAAAAACCAAAAAAATCCTTGAAATTCTGAAAGAGTTTGTGAGATAATATTAGGATATGAAATTACCTATGCTCTGGCTTTCTGATTGGATAAGCTGCGGGCTAACCTCTATTGAACTGAGGGATGCTCTCACTATGTTAGGGCTTGAGGTTTCCGGGATTTCCGATGTAGACGGAGAGAGTGTTTTAGACCTTGAGATTACCGTAAATAGAGGGGATGCCTTGAGTATAAGAGGTATCGCCAGGGACCTTTCTTGTTTGTTAAAAATCCCCCTTAAGATGCCAAGTCTTGCATCATTTTCTACCCATGTTGGCACATCTGCGATAACGATTGAAGAGCCTCTTTCCTGTCCAAGATATACAGGAAGGCTCATCTTTGGAGTAAAGGTATCCGAGTCTCCCGAATGGATAAAGAAGAGGCTACACTTAGCTGGAATAAGACCAATCAATAGCATTGTTGATATAACCAACTACATACTTATGGATATAGGACACCCTATGCACAGCTTTGATTATGATAAACTGATAGGTGGAGAGATTATTGTAAGAAAAGCAAAGGAAGGGGAGGAGATTTTGGCACTTGATGGAAGGGTTTATAGCTTAGATGAAGATATTCTGGTAATAGCAGACCAGTCAAGACCTGTGGCAATTGGTGGTGTGATTGGAGGTCAAGATACAGCAGTAACATCCGAAACAAAGAATATTCTGCTTGAGGTGGCTTACTTTGACCCAACATTGATAAGAAAGGCCAGTAAAAAACTTGGTATAATAACGGAATCTTCCTTTAGATTTGAAAGGATGGTTGACCCGGAAGGCTTGGTCTTTGCTCAAGACTATGCCACAAGCCTTATTTTAGGTCTCTGCCCGAAGGCTAAGGCAGGTAAGATTACCGATTGTTTCACTCTCCCAATCAAAGAAAAGACAATAGTTTTGCGACCAGATAGAGTGAACAAGGTATTAGGAACGCATATCTCTTCTGATGAAATGGCTGGAATACTATCCGGTCTTTGCTTTGAGGTCTCTCAGAAAGAAGGGGCTTTTGATGTCCAAATCCCATCATTTAGAGGAGAGATTGAGAGAGAGGTAGATATGATAGAGGAGATAGTCAGACTCTATGGCTATGATAAAACACAAGAGACAATGCCAGAATCTCCTATCATTCCACATTTCAACAAGGAATACCAGTTTATTGAGAGGATACTGGAGATAATGGTAGGTTGTGGCCTTGTTGAGGCGATAAATATAAGTTTTGTTGGCAAGGATATTCTGAGTCTTTTTGGATTTTTAGAGGAGGATGTTGTCATACTTCTTTCTCCTTTATCGCAAGATAAGTGTTTTATGTCTCCAAGCCTAATCCCAAACCTTTTAGAAACCGCACAGTTCAATATAAGCTATGGCAATAAAAACTTAAGATTGTTTGAAATAGGAAAGTGTTTCAGTAAAGGAACAGAGAGATGGAGCTTAGCAGGTCTTATGATGGGAGAGATAGAGAAGAATTGGGCAGGAGAGGGAAGAGATTATCTGCTTGCCGATACCTTTGGGGTGATAAAAAGGCTCTTTTCTGAAATTGGAGCCGAACCAGAATTTATTCAAGCTGAGACATTCTTCCTGAAACATTGCGTGAGGATTTCTGATATTGGGATAGCAGGCATCCCAAATAATGATATAATCAGCCACTTTCAGCTCCCATTCTCTCCTTTTCTATTTGAGCTTGACCTCTCAAAACTCTTTTCTTTAGCTAAAGAAAAAAGATACAAAGAGATTTCAAGGTATCCTGGGATTAAAATAGACCTCTCTCTTTTGGTAAAGAAGGCAGTAAAGTCTGGAGCAATCGCAGAGGCTATAAAAGAGGCATCAGATGGTTTAGCAGAAGAAGTGAAACTTTATGATATCTATGAAGGAAAGGGTGTTCCTTCTGGATTCTCTGCACACACATACTCCATCCTGTATCAAAGCAAGGAAAGGACTCTGGTGATGGATGAGGTGGAAAAGATACGGGATAATACCCTGAAGAAGCTCAAAAACCTTTTTGGGGTTAAGCCAAGATAATGAAGAAAAAGGGTTTTACTTTGATTGAGTTGATGATTGTTGTAGCCATTATTGGGATCTTATTGTCAATGACTCTTCCTCGTGTAGGGTTGCTTATAGACAGGTCGCGTGAGAGGGTAACAGGAAAGAACCTGAAGAACATTTATGCAGCGTTGGTTCAATATACAGAGAGGAATAAGGGTGTATTTGAGTGGCCAGCAATAAGCGCTTCGCCAGATGCGCAACTAAGTCTTGCTTTAACAAGCACTTTACCTTCTGTTAATCCTCAGGGTCCACCATTTGAGGAAGTTCCATGTGCATTGCTTAGAAGAGGGGCAAAGAGCGAGCTGAATCCAGCGAGTGATTATAGTACACAAAACAATATCTTTCATGCTGCAACTCATAGAAATTTTGTTGAGGTTGATGCCAGAAATTCAGGAGGTTGGGCGTATGTCACTGCCGGGACATTTACAGGAGAGGTATTTATAAATTCGAGCGTACTGGATACATTCAAAAATCCGTATTCTACATATCCATGCTGGTGAGATAACAGTTTGCTGGATTTTGACAAATTTGCAAAAATGGGAATTTGGTAACTTAATCCTTTACAAATTATCCTGCCTTAGATATAATTTTCTTCTATTATGGGAATTCTTTCTGATGTGCTTCGCAGTGCAAATAAGGTGCCTGGTGGTGGTATAGTCATCACTGGCGTTGACTATGCTCTTAATTGGGCAAGGGCTTCTTCTGTCTGGCCTATGACCTTTGGGCTTGCCTGCTGTGCTATTGAGATGATGGCTACAGGGGCTTCCCACTATGACTTTGATAGATTTGGAGCAGGTGTATTCAGACCATCTCCAAGGCAGTCTGACCTGATGATTGTTGCTGGAACAGTCACCTATAAGATGGCTGAAAGGGCAAAACTACTCTATGAACAGATGCCAACCCCAAAGTATGTAATCGCTATGGGAAGCTGTGCCATATCTGGAGGTATATTTGAGACATACTCTGTCCTTCAAGGCGTTGATAAGATCATCCCGGTTGATGTCTATGTTCCGGGATGCCCACCAAGGCCAGAAGCCTTGTTATATGGCTTGATGAAGCTTCAAGAAAAGATAAAGAAGGAGTCAATCATCAATGGATGAGGTAAAAACCCTGATTGAAACTAAATGGCAAGGCAAGGTCTCTTTTTTAGAAGAGGTAAGGGACTTGACTGTGATTATAGATAAAAGTGAGCTTTTAAGCCTTCTGGTCTTCCTCAGAGATGAGCTATCCTTTGTATTCCTGACAGATCTTACGGCTGTTGACTGGCCTGGTAGAGAAAGAAGATTTGAGGTTGTCTATTGGCTATCCTCTATGGATGGAAAGAGGCTGTGTGTGAAAGTAGCTATTTCAGAGGATGAGATTATGCCCTCCATTGTCTCTTTCTGGGGGATTGCAGACTGGTATGAGAGAGAGGTTTTTGATATGTTTGGAATAAAATTTGATATAGAGCATAAACGAATCCTCCTTCCAGACGACTGGAAAGGCTTTCCTCTGCGAAAAGATTATCCTCTGATTGGGGAGTTGTCTAGTGGTAGGACACCAGACTCTGGATCTGTAAGCCGAGGTTCGAATCCTCGCTCCCCAGCGTAGAGTTTAAGAGTTATGAGTTATGAGTTATGAGTTATGAGTTATGAGTTATGAGTTATGAGTTTTGAGTTTTGAGTTATGAGTTATGAGTTTTGAGTTATGAGTTATGAGTTATGAGTTATGAGTTATGAGTTATGAGTTATGAGTTATGAGTTATGAGTTTTGAGTTATGAGTTATGAGTTATGAGTTATGAGTTATGAGTTATGAGTTATGAGTTATGAGTTATGAGTTATGAGTTATGAGTTATGAGTTATGAGTT
>JAZDOR010000213.1:0-18851 GCA_043798435.1 bacterium | reverse complement strand
TAAAATTGAAGGGAAGATTATATGACCATCATTTCCAAGACAGATTGCAGTAAGGGGATGGAGATACTTGTATTATCTCCACATCTCCCTAATCCCTATATCTCCTTATCTCCTCACCTTTTCTTACACTACCTGAACACTATTTATACAGTGGGTCAGGTATTCCTGCCTCTAAAAACCCTTTTTTTCGTAAGTAACAGCTTTCACATTCTCCACAAGGTCTCTCTCCTCCCAAGTAGCATGACCAGGTGAGTTCAAATGGAACTGAAAGCTCAGAGCCCAGCCTTATAATCTCAAATTTTTTCTTGTCTATCAACGGCCTCTCAATAGATATTGGTTTTCCGCTAACCCCAGCTTTTGTGCCAAGATTTGCCGCCTCAGAAAAGGCAGAAAGAAACCCCTCCCGACAATCAGGATACCCGGAAAAATCAACAGCATTCGCACCAATAAACAGAGAGGAGCAAGTTTTCGACTCGCAGTAAGATATGCCAATGCTCAAGAAGATGAGGTTTCTTGCTGCTACATATGTAGGAGGAATCTCTTTTCCTATATCCGCTATCTTCGCTGTAAGAACCTTCTTTTTATCAATGAGAGACGAGTCTAACCAGGGCAAGCTCAATTTGACTAAGGTGTGTTGACAGCCACAGAGTTTTGCTAATCTCCTGGAGCTTTCTATCTCTCTAAGATGCCTCTGACCATAATTAAAGGAGAGACAACTACAGGAATAACCTTTGCTTTTGGCAAGATAGAGGAGAACCGCTGAATCTAATCCACCTGAGAGGAGAACAACTGCCTTTTTCATTTTTCAAATTTTATTACATTATGCCTTTGAACTTAAACTATGCAAGAAAACACCGTAACCGTTTAGCCTATCTATCAAAGAGTGTAAGGGGATAAGAAGATATAGGGGATATGGAGATAGAAGATATTATTATATTATCACCCTATCCCCTTCCATAATTCCCATATCCCCTTTTCTTACACTACCGCAGCGCTTACAAACACCTGGTTTTCTCAAGGTTACCAAAATGCAAAAGTTCAGAGCTTAAAGAGATTGAGGGTTGTTTTGGTTATAATCCTCTCTACCTCCTGGCAGGGAAGTTTCTTTATCTCTGAAATCTTCTCCAAAGCATACTTCAGGTTGCATGGTTCATTCCTTTCTCCCGCAAATGGCGACAAGACTGGCGAATCAGTCTCAAGTAGCATAGAGCCTATCCCCAGTATACTGACCAACTTCAGTCTCTGCTCTGAGCGAACTATAGATGTTGGGATGGAAAACTTAAACCCTGCCACATCTGCCATCTTTGCCCAGCCTATTTTTCCATCAAAGGCATGCATTACAACCCTTCCAGTCGGATTGGAAAGTAAAAGCTCAATTGCCTGCTTTCCTGCACTCCTTGAATGAACAATGATAGGAAGATCAGTCTCCTTTGCCAGAGCAATCCATTCTTTGAATAGCTCTACCTGAAGCCCTCTCCTGTCCTTTTCCCAGTAATAGTCCAACCCAACCTCTCCAATTCCTACTATCTTATCCCTATTCTCTCTTATAAACTTCTGGATTTTTTCTATTTCAAATCTGTCAAACAAGGTAGGGCTGCATCCCACAGTAAGATAGACATAATTTGGGTATCTTGTTATAATCCTCAAGGCTTCTTCAATTTCGGAAAAGCTCTGAGTAGAGGTTATGATAGCTCTGATTCCAGCATCCTTTGCCTTTTGAATCACCTTCTCCAAATCCTGGCTGAAGGCTTCATCCTGTAAATGACAATGAACATCTATTGACATCTGTATATACTCAGTTCTAAGTTCTATGTTCTATGTTCTATGTTCTATGTTCAAGGTTCAAGGTTCAAGGTTCAAGGTTCAAGGTTCAAGGTTCTATGTTCTGTGGTCTGGTGTCTGTATCTTGGGTTCAAGGTTCAAAGTTCTATGTTCTGTGGTCTGATGTCTGTGCTCTGTATTTTGGGTTTTGTTTTCTGTCTTCTTAATTCTGAATTCTGTATTCTGTATTCTGTATTCTAAATTTTCTGAAAGTGGTCATATCCCTTTGGTTCGGTCTCTCTGCCATCTAAAAATACACCCCTTGCCTCAGTCACCCTGCCAATTACATATCCTCCAATCTCTTCTATCTTTTTTCTATATTCTTCAGGAAAGGTGAAGAGGAGCTCATAGTCATCCCCGCCTGTTAAAGCATCCTCTAAGGTTGCCCCATCATCTATGGGAATCTTGCCTTTTTCCATCTGCATTCCCTTCTTACTTGCCAAAGAGAGCCGATGAAGGTCTATGAGCAAGCCATCTGAGATATCAATCATTGAGGAGACATAGGCAGAGAGCCTCTTTCCTTCTTCTATCCTCGGGTAGGGAAGGCTATATCTTTTCTTCAGGTTCTCCTGGCCAGGCACCTTCTCTTTTAATAGAATAAGCCCTCTTCTTGCACCACCAAGTTTTCCAGAGACTCCAATAAGCTCGCTCACTTTCGCACCTGACCTCAGAACAGGTCTTTCTGCCTCTCCGACTATAGTGGCGCTAATCGCCAGTTTCTCTGAAGAAACAGTATCCCCTCCTACTATCTCAATGGAAAAAGCAGAGGCTATCTCACACATTCCAGAGTAAAGGGAGTCTATAAATTCCAAATCGGATGTTTCAGGGATAGAGAGTGCTGTTAAGGCATATAGAGGAAGACCTCCCATAGCCGCAATATCTGAGATGGCACAAGCTAAGGCTCTATAGCCTATCTGATATGGAGAAAGGAAGGATTGGTCAAAATGGATACCCTCAGCTGATGTGTCAACGGTTAAGAGAAGTGTTTTTCCTGAAAAAGGAATGCAGGCACAATCATCACCTATCTTGAACCTCTTGCTTAGATGCTCTATTAAGCCCAGCTCGCCGCACAAAGAAAGGTTCATAAAAATGTATATAGTTTCTGCCAGAGAGTAACAAGCATGTTTTTATCATAATCTGTAAGCCACCCTAAGCGATGCGTAATATCGCTCTTATCTAAGCAGACAATTTTCGCTAATCGTATCCAAGACTTTTGCAATAGTCCTATGCTTGACCAGTCTATCAACTTGTAGTCACCTTGTCCAAAGCGTTCTTTTGTGGTTATAGGAGCTAAAACGACATCTGCATCACCTATATCCAAAACTACGAGAGCAGGCCGTCTTTTCCTGTAGCCATTACCCGATTGTGGAAAATCTACCAACACAACTTCTCCAAACTTATAGGTTATCATAGATTGCATCCTGAGCATCGTAGGCTTCTAAGAAGTGCTTTTTGGACATTTCCTGCCATAAGTGATCTTCTTCTCTTCCATCTGGAATTGAGACCTGAATACATTCTCCTCGTTGAGCAGAAATTGGTTGCTTTAATTCTAAATGTGTCGTGTCTAAAATCTTTGCTTCAATAATCTGCATAGTTTTTCCTCCTTTGGGTTTGTCATGTTTTGTTCATAATGCCTAACAGTTTAATTATTCGGCTCTTCAGGGTTTTTTGTGGAATTAAATGATTATTTTTGAATAATTCAATGCAAAATGTAAAATTAGCATTTTAGCATTTCAAAATTATTTTTCTTTCGCTGTAATGATACTTTTGGCAATGATTGCACATAGCTCTTCGCACTCTACAATAAAATGAAGTAATCGCTCTGCAATCCGTCGCCTGTTTTCTTCTCTGTCTCTCTTTCCATTGATAATTGCTAATTTTGCAATGCTAATTTTGCAATGAAAATATTATCTATTTTCCACACAAAAGCCGGTAGTAGAATTAAGTATAAGAGAGAGAGAGAGAGAGATGTCAAGAAAATAAATCAAAAATTTTGGAAAGGCTGTTGCTTTTGGGTATAAGCTTAATTCTTATAGCTTCTTTATAAAAAATCTGCGGGGTTTATGTTTTTAAGCTCCTCTTTGAACCTTCTTACTTCCTCATCGTCAATAGGGGTTTGTGTCTGATTTGCAAATAGGGAATCAGCCACAAAGATAGGAGAGGATGTTCGAAGGGCCAGGGCTATAGCATCGGATGGTCTTGAGTCTAACTCAGCTTTCTTGCCATCAATCCCTACGACTACCTTAGCAAAGAAGGTATTGTTGGTAAGACTTGTTATGGCTACCTCTTTAAGCTCTGCACCCAGCTTATCAATAATATCTTTTAAGAGGTCATGGGTAAGGGGACGGGGTGTTTTTACATTTTCTAAGGCAAAGAGTATGGATTGTGCCTCAAGTATTCCTATCCAGATAGGCAGGGTTCTATCCCTTTTATCCTTCAGAACGACTATGGGCATATTAGTAGAGCCATCAAAGGCAACACCCATCACTTCTACCTCTGTCATCTCAGCCTCAATTTTACCCTCTCCACAAACTCCTTTGGAGGGAGGGGTTTGATGAAGAAGTCGCCCCTTTGGACTAACTCTTTGGGTATATCCTTTTCCTGGACAATCCCGGATATAAGGATAAACTTCTCTTTATTCCCTATTCTTTCATAGACCTCTAAGCCACTCATCTTTGGCATCTTCACATCGCATATCACCAAATCTGGCTTCTCTTTTTCATACTTTCTCAGGCACTCCTCTCCATCCTCTGCGGTTATTACCTCAATCTCTCCAAGCTCAAGGATGAGCTTCAGAAAGTAAAGGACATCCTGTTCATCTTCTGCCACAAGTATTTTCTTCATCAGAATTTAGCTGAGAGGGAGATACGATGGCTATCTCCCAATTTATCAAAGGTTTGATACGCATAGTCAAAGCTGTATAAGTCAAGATACTTTGTTCCTGCTCCAAAGGTAAGCCCGGAGCCTTCATCTTCAGGACCTGATTTATATCCACACCTCAGGGAAAAAACCTCTTTTATTGAGTATTCTGTGCCAAAATTAAAATGGGTTTTGTTGTCGTTTGGCAGGGTGAGGTCGGCTGAAAGAAGGAGAGGCAACCTTAAAAGTTTATAGGATACACCTGCTTTGACAGAGAGGGGCAGACCAAAACCCTCTTGCTCATACTTCATACTACTGCCTATATTCTTGATAACCGCACCTATGGACAGCCTATTTTTCTTCTGAAGAAGCCCAAAATCGCAAGCAAAGGCAATAGCCGTTGATTCAGCTATTTTTCCATTGACTATCTTTAGGGTTGCTCCAAGCGATGTATCCTTCTTGACATCCTTGGCAAAAGAGAGAGAGCAAGCAAAGTCGTAGGCATCCCAGGTCTTGCCCTTTATAGGATCTCCATTACTATCCACCCCTGTAGTTTCATCTGTCTCTCCATAGCCATAGTAGGTGATGGCTCCTCCAAAGTTGCCGCAGCTTGCCGGGATAGCTATACCAATATACGACATCGCCAGGTCTTCTACCTCAGCCATAGGACGCAGAAACATAAATGTTCCCTGCTTTCCTTCAACCTGAGCAAGACCTGCAGGATTCCAGTATCCTGCTGTAGCATCATCAGCCACAGCCACATAGGCATCGCCCATACCAGCTGCCCTTGCCCCAGCACCAAGCTTTAAGAATGCCGATGCCGTCTCCCCTTTTTCCTTGGCAAAGCCTGTTGTCGCTATTGCCATTACACCCATCAATACAAAGATTCTTCTCATTTTACACCTCCAAATAAGATTACTTATTTTCCCCTACCTTCTTCTTATAATCAGAGTATAAAGCTATTCCTACCATCACAGCACCAAATATAGCGATCATTCCCATTACTATCAATATACTTTCCATATTTTACTCCTCTTCTGTCGAAGCTACAAGCATTATTGCACAAACTACTAAAAATATAAAGAGTACACCACTCCCCCATACAAGATTCGGATAAAAATGTCCACTTAAGATACTTCCCATGATTACAATAGAAAGCAGATATTCCGCAATCTTTGTCAAGATATCAGCCGTGTATCTTCTTGTCTCCTTTCCGAATTTCACTTTATAATCCCAAACTTTCCTATCTTCTTTCCATTTAACAAAATATCTTTTATAAACCCTAAGAAGTTTCTAATGCAACTTAAACCCTCTTCCACTATTTCTGCTGGCAGCTCACCCTCATAGAATCCACTTCTATGTAATGTCTCGCCACAAAGTTCTCCAACGGCTATCTCTGGATTATTATGCTCTTTTGCAAGCCTTGCCGCTGTCCTTCCAAAATCCTGATGCCTTTTTATCTCTGGATTAACTGCTTTCAATCCCTGTGCAACCGCATCCCATCCCTTTTCACAGGCTTGCACCAAGAAGGCTTCCTCACCTTTTGTTTTATATTCGCCAAGCTCTATCTCTGCATCCCTTAAAAGCCTTTCTGCCAACCCGAACCTTTTGTTCATCTATTTAATAAGCCCGAGCTTGCCTATCTTCTTTTCCTATCCTCTACTACAGATATTACCAAGAATATCAACGCCATTACTCCCACTCCAATTAAACCTATATAAAATGGATGCATATTATTTCTCCTCCTTCTTATTTGGCGGTATAACGAAAGAGGCTATCAGTAAAAATCCTATACTCGCTATTATTCCTAATAAAGCCATCTTTTCCGTCAGCCTTTCGGTAAGTAAGCTCCCAATTATCACAATGGTGATGATGTATTTTACTACATCAACAAGCATCTTGCCTATTTCCTGGCGTCTGTTGTAATATTTCACTTTATAAGCCCGAGCTTGCCTACTTTATTGGTTACACCTGGAGATTCAATCAGATAGATATAGACCCCAGAGGAGAGCTTATTGGGAACATCCCAGACCTTTGTATCCGTCGTATTATCATTATTCTTCTCAAAGTTTGCCACCTCTTCACCGGCAACATTAAAGATACGAATTGTTGCCTGGGCTGTAAGCCGCGTGAATGTAACCTGCCTATTTCCTTTATAAACCCGGCAAGGATTAGGATAGCAGAAGGTGTTATTCAGGGTTAATTCAGCAGACCTCATTCCGAATATGGCAAAGTATGAGAGGCTGGTTGTTGTTCCCCATACAGTCTTATTTGCTGTATCTACACTGCCAACAAGTCCACTCCAGTCTGTCCTATTGCTTGACTTGAATAGCCTCATATCACCTGCAGATATTAAATAAGGAACCCCAACCAGAATACTTCCCGATGTTGGGGTAGAGATTACTGAGCCTGTTCCTGTGAAAGCAGCTATCTCTACACAGGTTCCAGCCTGTCTCTTTCCCTGCGGAGAAGATACCACAGTTGCTGTTCCTATCTTTATGTAACAGTCTATTGTAGCAGTCCCTATAAACTCAACTGTCACAGTGCCATCAGGAATAGCATAGGTTATGGTTGCTGTTCCACCTGCTGGAATAAACCTATCAACCCTTAAGCATGTGAATGTTGTCTCTGTTGAACCAGATGTTGTTGTTACTGTTGCCCTAACTACAACCTCTCCTGTTGCTGTGCCTATCCAGTTTAAGGTGTTGCTCGTTGTACCAAGATATGTTATTGTTCCAGTACCACTCATAACAGACCAGTAGATTGCTGGAATGCCTGTTGTTACAGCGTTATTATTCTTATCCTGCAATACAGCCTCAAAATTAAACCCTGTAACCGTTCCAACCTGTTTAGGTTTTACTGCTGAAATCCTTGCTACTGTTCCTGGTGTAACAATAACCGTGCAAGTTTCTGCTGGGAGGGTCGTATATGTTCCTGTTATCGTCCAGGTTCCTGCTGTGTATGGGTAGAAAATCCCAGAGGTAATTGTAGCCTTTGTGTCTTCTACTGTAAAGGATGCTATTACTGTTTGTGTATTTCCAGCGTCATCCTTTGCTATCGCAGTCAGGGTAGCTGTGCCATCTGCAGTGATGGTCGTCGGCGCAACTGAAATCTCTAACCCAGTTATAGTTCCTATTGTGACAACTATCGTGGCTGTCCCTTCCTTTGTCCCTGTGCCTGCTTTTACGATATAGACACCTGTCTTTGTGCCAGTAAATTCTGCTGAGTCTGTGCCTGTCTTTGTGATTGTGCCACCATCTGTTGGACTGATACTCCACTGAAGATAGAGGTCATCTGTGATTGTGTAGCTATCAGTGGCATAGACTATAGCCTTTAGAGACGATGTTCCCATGGCTATAATCTGATCTGGTATGGCTGTAATGTTGATTGTGCCAATCTCTGCCTCACCTGCGGCAAAGACTGAGAAGTGGTCAACAACCGCTGACAAACCTTGATTTGCAGTAACCGTTGTCTTCAACATCTCCCATTTATTCGTCTCTTCATTCAGATAGAAGATGCGAAGCCTGGATGGGTTTGTATGGGTTGCTGGATATGGAATGGTGATTGTGGCTGGGCTGGTGAGGGTTCCGTCCTCAAGCAGAAACTCCCTTAGATTAAACTTTGTTGAGGTAGATACACCCCTAAGCTCATCCTCATCAATATTCTCATTCAGGATAACCCTTGCTGCCTGGCTGATGTTGCCTAAGTGAACACCAAAGTTTGCGGTTGCTGTGGCAATATCTCCATTTTGAACACCCTGAATCTTCTCTGCCTTAACCAGAATCACCTCAGCCCAAATCTCGCCCATCCTTTCGCCTTTTGCCTTAAGATTAATGGCTTTTCTTTTTTCATTGCCTGGGGTTAAAGTGAGGGTGAGGGTAGATATTTCACCTTTACCAAGATTCACCGTATCCCCTGAAAGATGACCTGCATCAGTGGTTATAGTGGAGACCTCTGCATCATCAAGCGGATTTCCTACTGGTAGGGTTATCTCGACTGGATCAGTTGTTCCTGTCCCATAATGCTTCACAAAGATGCACCTGCCAAAAACATTGTTCAGTTCATTGTTCTCTACAACACTCCCTCCTGTTTGAATAGGTGTGTCTATCTTCACCAATATATTGTTTAGTCCATAGTGTGGTGGTCTATATGATATTGAGACAGTAAATGAGCCATCCTTCTCTATTGGAGGTAAAGTCGCTGTGCCTAAGAAGTGTTTTCTGCTCTGTGGAGAAAGGCTTGTCTCTGTCTCTTGGCCCCAATCCTGGTTTATACCCCAGTTAGACTGCCAGAATTCAACGGATGTATAGCTTCCCAAAGGCACACTTACACTACCCATGTTCCAAACCCTGGCGAAAATGGTCATTGTGCCGCCTGGTCTTGTGGTCTTTGGCTTCCACCAGATATCAGTTTTGGTAGCCATTGTCAGGTCAGGAAGTGGGCCTGAGTATTGAAGGGTAAAATCACAGGTTGTACTTGCTGATGCACCAACATATACCGTGGTTTTTGTGGTCTGGTATTCTATCTTTGAGGCAACAACCGTATATGTCCCATCCTTTAGCCCAGAAATGGTATAGCTTCCATTTCCGTCTGTGAATGTGCCCAGGGCTTTATAGTGTAGCCCTCCATTCCATCTCACAATCGCCTGGACATACACACCAGAAAGTGTACCAAGAATGCCTGTTTTTGTTCCATATACAGTTCCAGAAAGCTGACCAAGCCTCTTCAAGGTAAAGTTGACTGTTATTGTTGCATTTGATATCACTGCGGCGGTCCCGATGCCCCTTCCATACTCTGAATGGATAGCCCTCACAATATAGTCACCTGGTGTAAGTGTGAGTGTATATGAGCCATTACCGTCAGTCCTTGTGCCAATTCCAGGGATATTAGATTCAAGTGAAGCATCCAGACCAGAGGTTGGACCCCTTGGACTGGCAATCACTATGGCATTGGGAATACCATTTTTAGTAAAAGCATCTATAACGCTTCCACAGATTATGCCTGGTTTGGATACACTGTTCTCCGTTCCTGGTGTCCCTGTGCCTATAGATCCTTTCCAATTTTCCTTGCTATTTTCACCAGAGGCCAAGACCTTCTCTAAAGTCTCTCCATTGCCATTTCCTCCCCAATCGCTTTGGTATCTAAGCTTATTTATTGTATCTCCTGTGCTGTCTTTTAATATCAAAATCTCGCCGGAGTTATCAAGATCCATTGAACACTCAATAATATTTGTTGGTGTGCCATAAACTGTGGTAAAACTTCCTGGATTTCTTGCCAATATTGTATAGCTTCCAGGAGATATAGTCCAAGTGCCAGAGTAAAGAGTGAAAGAATGTGATGTACCATCGTAAAACTTCCAGTCTTTTAATGAAATATCAGAATTACCATTATTATATAACTCTACCCATTCATTCAAATTATCGTCAGACGGATGATACATAATCTCATTGATGACAACCTTGTCTGTTGTAGATAGGATACTTCCTCCACTTACAGATACTACAGCACCTGCCACGATTACCCAGCTTCCTGTAGAGGGATTGTCTATAGAGGCAGATTTCTTTCCATTTGTAGAGTCTGGCAGTTCATACAGGTTTCCATCCCAGTCTGTGATGGTGGAGACCACAGTGCCTTTCGGAAGGGCGATCTTGAAGTAGCCATCTTGAGCCCCTTGGTTGTCATCTAAGATACGGTTCGGCTCAGAGTCAACAGAGCCAAGAACCTTTCCATCTTTCGCAAGAAATACGAGGTGAGAATTTACTGCAGGCTGCCCATTCTTATGAACAACAACACCATCAAGCCATCCACCCTCAGTATTCATATCCATAATTGTCAGGGGTCTGAATGTTCCTGGTTTCATTATCTCGCCACCTGTTCCTACCTCTTTAACACTGAAGGCACAGGTATAGGTTCCAAGCTCAGCGCTCCAAGAATTCTTCACATAAACCCAGCCCTCTTTATAGCCATTATCCTCTGTAGTGAAGGTTGGCAAATCATCCGACCAGCCATCTTCATTTACAGATAGCCACTGGTTGTCATTTGATAGAATCTTTACATAGGATGTTTCTGTCGCAGAGTCTCCTTGTTTTCCATAAAACTTCAGCTGGTAGGTAGCATTTGACTTGAAGCCATTGGCTGTATAGTGAACAGCCCTTGGCGTCTCCCCCCTATCAAAGAAGAATTGCGACTCACTGTAACCACAAAACCCTTTAGCCCCCAAAATCAACGCACAAAAAACAATCTTTTTCATTGCTATTGCCTCCTTTATTTAATTTATTAAGAAAATATACTCTAATAATCTTTTCGTGTCAAGATATTTCTTGCAGTAACAAGAAATATAAGGTTCTGGCAGAGCCAGAACAAAAAGGAAATTCCTATACTGTCAAGATAATTTTTGCTTCGAAAAATTATAAAAGGTTTATAAAAATGAGAAAGGTGATGACAGCCAGGAGAAGAATAATGATATAAACGAGGGTATCACCCTTTGGAAATAAGAGAAAGTTTATCTTTGGCTTTATCTCACACCCCCTGACCATATTGGCAACCTCAGCATCAGAAAATCCAAGAAATCTGGCGTAAGTTCTTAAAATTTGATGGCAGTAAGAAGATTTGGGAAAGAGGCCATAATTTTCCTCCTCTAAACCATTCAAATACCTGGCAGAGATATTCAGCCTCCTCACCACCTCATCCATGGTCAAGCCAAGTTCTATCCTCTTTTCTCTGAGGTTTTCACCAATCACCATAGAATCTATGGATATTATCTATCTCTCCAAAGAGAATCAGGTTATCACCTTCGGAAAACTTTACCTCTGGCTCCGGGTTATAGAGATACCCGGCTATATCTTTCTTTTTAATAGCTAAAAGCCTGACTTTATGCAATTCTTCTTTCTCTTTTAGCTCTAAGACCATTTTTCCGCAAAGCCTGGCAGAGACCTCTTTCTCTTCTATCCTCAAAACCCCTCCTTCTGCCCTCAGCATTTTATCCAAGAAGCTCACGACTGTTGGTCTGATCATCAGAGAAGCCATACGCAAGCCCCCAATTATGTTTGGAAAAACGATTTCATCTGCACCTGCACGACGAAGTTTATCCTCTGAATCAACGGATGTTGCTCGAGAGACAATCCTTAGCTTAGGATTTAATGTTCTGGCAGAAAGTGTAACAAAAAGGTTGTTCGGGTCTTCTGTAAGTGTAGCGACTAATCCCTTTGCCCTCTCAATTCCGGCCTGAAGAAGGGCGAGATTATGGGTGGCATCTCCCTCAACATAAATAAGGTTTGGCAGGTTATTGAGCGCTTCTTCAATTCTATCTTTATCCTTTTCAATAACCACAAATGGGTGTTTTGTCTGGGTTAGCTCCTCAGCAATCCAAAAACCCACCTTGCCAATCCCGCATAAAATTAAGTGATTAGAAAGGCTTTTTAGTTTATTCTCCATCTTCTTCCTTCTTAATAAACCAGTCAACTCACCTTCTACCAGAAAGGCTGTCATTGTGGAAACAGCTGAGGCGATTATGCCTAACCCTCCTATGAGCAAAAAGATACAAAATACCCTTCCCTCGGTAGATAACGGATGCACCTCTCCGAACCCAACCGTAGTCATCGTAATGACCGTCATATAGAGGGCATCGAAGAAGCTCCATGTTTCACCCCCAATTGTCTTAAACCCTATTATTCCAACCAGAAAGACGAAGATAAAAAGGCAAGATATGATGATAAGCTGTTTGCTCAGGTCCCTCTTCATTATATGTATTTAACTTTTGTCACAAAGTTATTAAGAAAAATAAATCTTGCCACAGAGAAGACCGAGGTCACAGAGAATAAATCAGATCATTAGGCACTGATTTACACTTAAATAAACTGAGATGGCAAAAATAAATCAAAAAGTTTTTTGACTTTGGATTAACACTGATTTCCACTGATAAAATTTAAAAATTATCTGTGTTCATCTGTGTAAATCAGTGTCTAAATATTTATTCTTCATTCCTTCTTCAACAGTATATTTGGTGGAAAGACTTCATCTCTCTTAATTTCTCTTGGTGCAGAGACACCTAAGCCTCCTCGTAAAGGAAGGGGCTCTTCTTTTATGTTAATCTTGACTATAGCTTGTGGACCAAGAGCTACCCTTCTTTCCTTGAGCTGCCAGGTCTTCTCTCTTTCTATAGGTATTCCCATTATTATTGGAAATGTAGAGTCTGGTTTCTTGTCTATTTTCTTTAAGGGCTTTGCGGTCTTTCTTGGTTTTGGTACTTTGTCTTTTGAAGGCTCTTTTTTCTCTGTGATCTGTATTTTATCTTCTATATTCTGACTCCTGAATTCTGTATTCTGTATTCTGACTCCTGTATTCTGCCTTAAAGTCGCAGTCTTCTCTATCTTTGTAGATAGAAACCAGCTCATCGCCAAAAAGACCAAACAGAAAACTCCCCCTATCAGGTTAAACATTTTATTATTAGTGTATAGTGTTGAGTGTAGAGTGTATAGTCATAAGGATTAAATTCAACTTTTCACTTTTCGTTTTTCACTTTTCACTATTCAGTCTCTGTTCCTTCTGTTTGGGTGGTAGGAGTAGCTACCTCTGCCTGAGTCGTAGGTGTTGCCACTTCTGTTTGGGTCGTAGGTGTTCCCGGGGACTCTTTTATCGCCTCTGGACCCTTAAAGAGCACTTTGATCTGTGGACCCAATGCCAAGACAACAGCAATCACAATGACAGCAATCAATCCAATTATAAGCCCATACTCAACCATTCCTTCTCCTTTTCTTTTCATTATTTCACCTCCTCTAAAAACGAAAAACTAAAAATTATTTTTCACTTTTCATTCTCTTATGTTTTTCATACGCTATGATTATCTCTGAAACGAGTGGATGCCTCACCACATCAGACTCATCAAAATAGCAGAACTTTATGCCATTTATGCCTTTCAAAACCTCCTGGATGTGAGCTAATCCTGAAATGGTATGGCTTGGCAGGTCTGTCTGGGTTATGTCGCCTGTGATTACGGCTTTGCTATCAAAGCCCAGCCGCGTGAGGAACATCTTCATCTGCTCACAGGTTGTATTCTGAGCCTCATCAAGGATAATGAAAGAATCATTCAGGGTTCTTCCCCGCATATAGGCTAAAGGAGCTATCTCAATCGTGCCATCTGCAAGGAGCTTATGAATCTTTTCTAAGCCCATCATATCATAGAGTGCATCGTAGAGTGGTCTCAGATACGGATTTACTTTATCCTGAAGGTCGCCTGGAAGAAAGCCGAGCTTTTCTCCAGCCTCAATAGCAGGTCTGGTCAAAATTATCCTGGCCACTCTTTTTGTAAGAAGGAGGGAGAGACCTGAGGCTACAGCCAGATATGTCTTTCCTGTGCCAGCTGGGCCAATTGTAGCAACAATATCATACTTTTTTATTGCCTCTGCGTATCTCTTTTGACCCAAAGTTCTTGGTTTAACAAGCCTTCCTCTCTCAGAGACACATATTGCTTCTTCAAATATCTTACTGAAAGACCTCTCTTCCTTAAAGAGCTTCAGGCTATACCTGACCTCTGGGGCTGCGATAAGATGGCCTGCCCGTAAGGCTGAAAGGAGCTCCGAGAGGAATAAAAAAGCCTTTTCTACCTCGTCCTTTTCTCCAGAAAACAGAATCTCATTTCCCCTACTTATCAGCTTGCAAGGAAACTGAGCCTGGATGAGCCTCAGATTTTCGTCGTTTTTTCCTAAAAGGGCAAGGGTTTCATCGTCATTAGAAAAAACAATACTTGCCTTTTTCACGATTTCTTTGGATTTGCTACGGCTGTGGCTGGAGATGACATCTTACATCCTAACCCACTGTCTGATTTTAGATGGTTTGCTGCTGCGGGTGCTGGAGGCGACGACACATCTCTTCTACTGCCGTGTCCATTCTCGGAGCAAGTTGTGGCTGCGGCAGGAGGCGTCTCTTTCGGTTTTGCCTCGCTATTAGCCTTCTTCTGGTAGTTAGATGACCTGTAGTCTGTAATGTAGAAACCCGAACCCTTGAAGAGAAACCCTGCACCTGCCCCAATCACCCTTTCTACATTCGTCTCGCAGGTTGGACAAACCTCCCTCTTTTGGGCAGACATTGGTGCAAATTCCTCAAACCTTCCGCATTTTTCGCAAGAGTATTCGTATGTCGGCATTTTTTATAATCGCAGATCTCGGATTGCGAATCGCGAATCTATTTTTCAATTCGCGATCCGCAATTAACGATTCCCGATTCTTAATACATATCCCCCATTCCACCACCACCGTGTGGCATTGGTGAAGTCTTTTCCTTCTCTGGAATCTCGGTAATTGAGCACTCTGTGGTGAGCATCAATCCAGCAATAGAAGCGGCATTCTGCAAGGCTGTCCTGGTAACCTTAAGTGGGTCAAGGATACCTGCCTCAACCAGGTTACAATAACAATCCTTGTCTGCATCATAGCCAAAGGTGATAGCCGTCTCCTTCCGTATCTCAGCAACGACAATAGAGCCCTCAAGACCAGCATTTTCTACAATCTGACGCAATGGCTCCTCTAAGGCACGATAGATGATTTTTGCTCCAACCTTCTCATCTCCCTCTAATTTAAGTTCATCTATTGCCTTCTGGGCACGGAGCAATGGAACACCACCACCTGGAATGATTCCCTCTTCTACAGCCGCCCTTGTGGCATGAAGAGCATCCTCAACGCGTGCCTTTCTCTCCTTCATCTCTGTCTCTGTGGCTGCTCCAACATTAATGACTGCAACACCACCGGCCAATTTTGCCAGCCTCTCCTGAAGCTTCTCCTTGTCATAATCAGACTTTGTGTCATCAATCTGAAGCCTTATCTGACTGATGCGTGCCTTGATGTCAGAGGATTTTCCGCCGCCTTCAATAATGGTTGTATTCTCCTTATCAACTGTTATCCTCTTTGCACTGCCAAGGTCCTCTAATTTGACATTCTCAATCTTTATCCCAAGTTCTTCGGCAATCATTTTACCACCTGTGAGGATAGCAATATCCTCTAAACTTGCCTTCCTTCTGTCTCCAAAGCCTGGTGCTTTTACAGCCATACACTTGAGAATCCCCCGTATTTTGTTCACCACTAAAGTGGCTAATGCCTCTCCCTCAACATCTTCAGCAATTATTAGAAATGGTTTTCCGGATTGAGCAATCTTTTCTAAGATTGGCAGGAGATCCTTCATAGCCGAGAGCTTCTTTTCGTAGATAAGGATATAAGGGTCTTCAAGTATTGCCTCCATCCTCTCTGCGTCTGTAACAAAGTATGGAGAGAGATACCCCCCTGTCAAACTGCATCCCATCAACTACATCAAGGGTTGTCTCAATAGTCTTTGCCTCTTCTACGGTGATTACGCCATCCTTTCCAACCTTCTCCATTGCATCTGCTATGAGATTACCAATAGTAGCATCCATATGGGCGCTAATGGTGGCGACCTGAGCCATCTCCTTCTTCTCCTTTACCTCTTTTGCCTCTTTCTTTAGCTCCGCTACAACCGCGATTACAGCCTTATCAATCCCTCTCTTTAATATGATTGGGTTTGCACCTGCGGCAATGTTCTTCACACCCTCATTAAAGATACTCTGGGCAAGGACCGTGGCTGTAGTTGTACCATCGCCGGCTATATCAGAGGTCTTTGAGGCTACCTCCCTGACTAACTGAGCACCCATATTCTCAAATGGGTCCTCTAATTCTACTTCCTTTGCTACTGTAACACCATCACAAGTGATTGTGGGTGAGCCAAACTTCTTATCCAGAATGACATTTCGTCCCTTTGGACCGAGTGTCACCTTAACCGCATTGGCTAAAGCATTAACACCCTTTTGCACAGACTTTCTTCCTTCATCAGAAAATTTAAGCTGTTTTGCCATAATAATCTACCTCCTTTTTCAGTTATGAGTTATGAGTTTTGAGTTATGAGTTATGAGTTTTGAGTTATGAGTTTTGAGTTGTGAGTTATGAGTTTTGAGTTATGAGTTTTGAGTTATGAGTTGTGAGTTATGAGTTTTGAGTTATGAGTTATGAGTTGTGAGTTATGAGTTTTGAGTTGTGAGTTTTGAGTTATGAGTTGTGAGTTGTGAGTTATTTTATTAAACTCTCAACTCTACACTCTAAACTCTCAACTCTACACTCTAAACTCTCAACTCTACACTCTAAACTCTCAACTCTACACTCTAAACTCTCAACTCTACACTCTAAACTCTCAACTCTTCACTCTAAACTCTCAACTCTACACTCTAAACTCTCAACTCTTCACTCAATGATGCCAAGGACATCATCTTCTCTCATAATCAGATGATTTTCGTCATCTATCTTTATCTCAGTTCCACCGTATTTGGAAAAAAGGATCTTATCGCCCTTCTTTACCTCTAATGGTTGAATCTTACCGTCTTCTGCCCTCTTTCCAGAGCCAGCAGCTATCACTACCCCCTCCTGAGGCTTCTCTTTGGCTGTATCAGGAATAATAATTCCTCCCTTCTTTGTCTCGCCTGTCTCCTCAGGCTTTACCAGAATGTGGTCACCTAATGGTCTGATTGTCATATCGTTCACCTCCTCTACAATAAATTTTCAGAGTCTAAAGTATAAAAGTCTGATATTTGTATGTCAAGGAGAAAAAATGATAATCCGGGATGGTTCACCTTTGTTTGAAAGCTTGCGGTTAAAAATGGAGTTGAAATTAGAAATTAGCTTTAGAAGCAGAATCTTTTCTTCCCAATTTCTAATTTCCAATTTTCAAAAGAAATCATAGGGAAAATGATGAGAATGAACCGTCCCAATTTTTCTTATAGAACTAAATGCGTTTTAACGGAAAATTTTCAGATTATTGGATGCAAACCCGATTTATTCTCGGTATGTATCACTTGTTTGATTTTAAGACAGCCTCAAGGTCTTCTGGGGTATCAACAGAGATAGAGTTATACTCTGTCAACCCAACCTTTATTTTATAGCCGTGCTCTAATGCTCTGAGTTGTTCCAATCTTTCTTGCTTTTCAAGTGGGGTAGGAGAGAGCTTCACAAAATCCATCAAGAAATCTTTCTTATACCCATAGATGCCGATGTGCTTGTAAAAATCGCCATTGTGAGGAATGGGGGTTCGTGAAAAGTATAAGGCATAACTTTCTACATCACAGACAACCTTAACTATATTTGGATCCCTTGCCTCCTCTTTTTCTATCCGTCTTCTTAATGTTGCCATTAAAACACCCTGTTCTAAGAGTTTTGCTACTTGTCTTATCATCTCGGGTGGAATAAGTGGCTCATCTGCCTGAATGTTTATGACCACATCTACATCAATTCCAGAAATTGCCTCTGCTACCCTGTCTGTGCCTGATGGATGGGATGAGCTTGTCATCACCACATCTGCACCAAAGGTTTCTGCTACCTCCTTTATCCTTTCATCATCTGTGGCAATGATGATATTTGGAAGAGCCTTCTTTGCCTGGTTGTATGTCCACCAAAGCATTGGTTTTCCCCATAAATCTGCCAGGACCTTTCCAGGAAACCTTGTTGAAGAAAATCTTGCGGGAATCACGCCGATAATTCGGGATTCGGGATTCGGGATTCGGGATTCGGGATTTATATCAGACATAATCCGAGAAGACCAACTGTCCAGCAATAATAGGCAAAATAATGAATCTTTCCCCTCTGGACAATTTTTGCCAGTAAGAATAAAGAGAGGAGTCCAAAGACAAAGGCTACGCCTGCACCGATGAAATAGCCCGATGGAATTCCTTCCCCTGCTTCAAGCATATCCTTTGCCTTTAATAAAGTTGCACCAATAATGGCTGGAAAGGAGAGAAGAAAGGCAAAGTCAAAGACTGTCTCTCTCTTTAAGCCCAAAAATAAGCCAGAGGATAGGCAGGAGCCTGACCTTGAGATGCCATGTGCTATAGCTGCTATGCCCTGAAATGTGCTAATGATTATCGCATCAAGAAATCTCATCTCAAGGATTCCCTTTGTCTGCCGACTGCGTATCTTTGTGGCAAAGAGCAGGAGACCTGTCATAAAAAGAAAAGAAACGACAGGTTTTATCCCCAATAGCTTTTCCGCAAGCACCTTCATAAGAGTGATGAGTGATGAGTGATGAGTGATGAGTGATGAGTGATGAGTGATGAGTGATGAGTGATGAGTGATGAGTGATGAGTGATGAGTGATGAGTGATGAGTGATGAGTGATGAGTGATGAGTG
>JAZDOR010000185.1:0-10693 GCA_043798435.1 bacterium | reverse complement strand
ATAAGAATAATTTTTAATATCTATCTTTGTGCTCTTTGTGAGCTTTGTGGTTCAACTCTCTTTCTCACTTTCGGGTTTTCTCCCTTTCGGGCTTTCGTGTTTCTTCTTCTACTTCACTTGAGTAAATAGTTACGAATTTTTAGCGTTTTTCGCGCCTTTCGTAGTTATCCTTTAGTAATAGTTACACCGGATGGACCCTTGACTCCTTGAACCCTTTTCTCCACTCCTTCATTCCACCTTTGTCCTCATCCTGAAGGATATATGCTCAGCAATAAGGTTTGTGACGAGGCTGATGATAAAGAGAACAGCCCCTATTCCAAAAAGAGCGTAGTAGTGCGTTGTTCCTTTGGCTACCTCTCCCAATTCAAGGGCTATTGTTGCTGTCATCGTCCTTAAAGGGTCAAAGATACCTTTCGGGATAGAGAGACTATTTCCTGTAACCATTAAAACAGTCATTGTCTCACCGATTGCCCTTCCTACACCCAATACAACCGAAGCACAAATTCCAGAGAAGGCTGCAGGCAGGATAACTCTGGTCAAAGTCTCCCATCTGCTTGCTCCAAGGGCAAAAGATGCCTCTTTATAGCTTTTTGGAACAGCCCGGAGGCTATCCTCTGAGATACTGATAATCGTGGGAAGTGCCATTATAGCTAAAAGTATTCCTCCATTCAGCCCACAAAGTCCAGATGAAAGACCAAAAACTTTTGTAATAAGAGGATCAACCAGCACAATCCCAACAAATCCTATAGCTACAGATGGAATTCCAGCCAATATCTCTATAGCTCCCTTAATTATATCCCGCATTTTATGGGGCGCAACCTCAGAGATGTAGGCGGCTACTGCCACCCCTAAGGGCCCGGCAATGATTATCGCACAAGAGGTTACTAAGAATGTGGAAAAGACCATAGAGAGGATGCCATAAGATGGTTTATTATAGCCTTCTGGGTTCCAAACTACACCAAAGAGAAAATTAGATATAGAGACATCCCTGAATGTTTTTAATCCCTCGGTAAGAAGAAGGGTAAAAATTCCCATGATGAGAAAGACAGAGGAGACCGCTGTTAGAAAGAGAATAAGATGAATTGCCTTTTCTTTTAATCTTCTCATTGGACAAGTTAATGGGACGCAGATTTTCGCAGATTTACAGGATAATATTTTATAGATCTTAAAAATCTGCGTTCTTTTTGGAAACCTGATTTATTTGGGTATATATCCTTCTTCTGCCACAATCTTCTGTCCCTCTTTACTTAACTCAAACTGGATAAAGCTTAATATATTGGCAGAAGGCTCTCCGTTTGTGTATTGGTATAATTCCCTTTCAAGTGGATAACCCTTCTCTAAGGGTGAGATATAAGGAGAGTCTTTATCTTTTGCAATCTTTAGCAACTTTACCCCTTCTACAAGATAGCCTATCCCAACATAACCTATACTACCCTTGTCCCTTTTGACTGCTTCAACAATTTGAGAGTTTCCAATCATTTGTCTCATATTTGGTGAATAATCTGCTCCAAGAACCTTTTCCCTGAAATAAATAAATGTGCCAGAGGCGCTTGTTCTTCCATAGAGGGTTATATTCAGATTTGGACCTCCCAACTCTTTCCAATTAGTTATTTCACCTCTATATACCTTTCCCAACTCATCCATTGTCAGGCTACCTATCGGAAGCGAAGAATGGGTGATGATAGCCAATCTATCGCGGGCAAATGCTGTTTCTACAGGATTTATCCCTTTCTCTTTTGCCTTCTTTATT
The DNA here is from genome assembly GCA_043798435.1 of bacterium. Lineage (GTDB taxonomy): Bacteria > UBA9089 > UBA9088 > UBA9088 > JAGUXG01 > JAGUXG01. Next base: position 8,943 of record JAZDOR010000185.1, on the reverse strand, counting down.
TCCTCTTCTTTCATCTGTCTTGAGGAGTTGGCTATATCTGTTTCACCATTAATAAGGGCTGAAATCCCTACCCCAGAGCCTCCTCCTGTTACGGCAATAGAGAGCTTGGGATTCTTCTCCATAAATACTTCTGCCAATCTCTGAACAAGGTTGACCTCTGTATCAGACCCTTTAATACGGACAAACCCCTTCTCTTTCTTTGCACACCCTATAATAAAAATAGAGAAGCAAACGAGCCACAATAAAGTTTTCTTCATACATATAGTAAACAATCTTCTATAAAAACTTGTCAATTTAATAGTATAGGAATTTCCTTTTTTGCCACAGAGGCACAGAGTTCACAGAGATTTATAAAAAGTCTTCAATCTAATTCTTTATTTTTTTCATTTTCTCTCTGTGTTCTCCGTGTCTCTGTGGCTAATTTATTTCTGAACTTTTGCAAAAATCCAAAACCTTTTTTCAGCATTTTCAAATATAATTCCTGATTCTCAAACCCCTCTTCACCTTTGCCCTGTAAATCATCGCATCCCTCTCTCTATCAAGGTTATGTAAATGCTCTGTCAAATCCTCCAATTGCCTCTCTAATTCTGGCAATAACCATGGATCTTTGCTCTGAAGGAGAATTATATCGGAGATTAGGAAGGGAAGATAGGGAGGAAATCTTTTTCTACAACCCTTAAATATCCTCCGAATAATCTTAGAATATCCATAATAATCGCCCAGATAAACAGCCCTACATACCCTTTGCTTTATAAGCCTGTAATCCCTTTCTCTTCTTTGAGAAATCCTGAGAATAAGCACAAAAACCAAAAGAAGCTCTGTTATCAGTAAAAAGATGGGCTGCCTATTTTTCTTCAGCAAAGTAACTGAAACCTGGCTAATAGGTTCCCTCCTTTTAGCCAAAAGGTTCAACATCGGCCTTAATTCCTCAATAGATATGGCGAACCCTATGCCTTCTAAGGTATGACCAGAAAAGCCTGTCATTTTTGAATTGACTATGCCGATCACCTCACCCTTGTCATTCAACAAAGGACCACCGCTATTCCCAAAATTAACAGGAAGGCTCAGTTGAAGGAGCTTTTTGTTATCTGGGCTTAATCGCTCAGTAGAGCCAATCACACCACAAGCAACCGATGGCTTGAAGGACTTTGGGCCAAGACCCAGTTCTTGCGGCAATGGATTTCCAATGGTAATGATAGGGTCCCCTGGCCTTACCTTGCGACTTTCACCTATCTTTACTGAAAAAAGTTGGGTTTTGGCATCAATTTTTAGCAAACAAACATCAGTCTTTGGGTCTATTTTTATTATTTGAGCACTATACCCTTTGCCAGATTTCAGCTCTACATAAAGTGTATCATAACCCTTAATGATATGAGAACAGGTCAAGATGTAGCCCTTAGGGTCAACAATAAACCCGGCCCCTATGCGGTAGTCCTTTCTGATAATAAGTATACCGGGCTGATACTCCTGAGAGGTCTTTTCAGCCTTTACCATAACAACAGAAGGCGATACTTCACTAACTATATCAGCCACAGAAGGCTTTTCTGTGTAAGCAAAGGATACTTTAAGAAGCAAGATTAAAAAGAGAAAGGTTTTCTTCATAAAAGATGGGATTTTGAAGATAAAGAAAGGCTTCTGGACTTCAGGCACCGGATTTTAACCAAAATTCACCTTTTTTAGTCCAAGAAAGATTATGGAGACAATAAAGATACTATACCCAAGCAAATCAGGTTTCCAAAAACTAATAATGAAGATCAAAAATAAAAAATCAAATATTTAGACACTGATGGACACAGATAAACACAGATAATTTTTAAGTTTTATCAGTAAAAATCAGCGTTAATCTGTGTCAAAAGAATTTTATTTATTTTTTGCAATCTCCATTTACTTGAGTATAATTAGGCTATCTTACCCCCAATAGCCAGAATCTTTTCTTTCGCTTTCTCTGATAGGGCATCTACCTCAATCACAAGAGGAATATTAAGCTCACCTTTTGCTAAAAGTTTTATCCCCTGGTTCTTCTTTCTTATAAGTCTCATATTGTAAAGGGTTTCCTGGTTCACAATAGAATTGGGCTCAAATTGATTTAAGCTGGAAAGATTTACAATTTGATAGTCAAGGTTCGTGCTGGAAAATCCCCTCTTTGGAATCCTTCTGGCATAAGGCATCTGGCCACCCTCAAAACCAGGCTTCTTTTTATAGCCCTTTCTTGCCTGACCTCCTTTTGTTCCCTTTCCTGCTGTCCTTCCCTTGCCTGAGCCTACACCTCGTCCCACTCTCTTTCTCTTCTTTACCGCACCCTCTGGTCTCTTCAAAGAATCAAGCCCCATCTTCTACCTCCTCTACCTTGAGCAAATAAGCCACTTTATTTATCATCCCTCTAATAGCAGGGTTATCAGGCATTACCACCTCTCTCCCTATTTTGGTCAGACTTAAAGCCGTGAGCGTCTTTCTATGCTTCGGAATCCTTCCATATCTACTTTTTATCAATTTAATCTTTAATTTCATAGAGGCTCATTATACTAATCCTGACCTTATAAAGTCAAACAAAGTTTTTTTGGAGCAATTCTCATTATGACAAAACTTGTGTAAGAAAGGGGATAAGGAGATATGGGGGATATGGAGATACTTATATTATCCCTACATCTCCCTAATCCCTATATCTCCTTATCCCCTCACCTTTTCTTACACTACCTCAGCGATTACCAAATGTCCTATTTTTTTTATAGCGACTAAGCATATACCCCATCTCAAATGCTTTTTCTAAATGGTCTTTATGTTCCAAAATTTCACCTTTTTTCTCAATTCCTGAGCATAGCAGCTCTTCCTTATAAATAACATCAATTGTAGCAAAGAAATTTTTGACAATAACCTTAGCATTTTCAAAAAAATCCGTTCGCCTGGTTGCCTCAACACAGATAAAACCACCCAATCTCTTTTCTGGTTTATACATCTTTCTGATATATTTTGCCTGCCAGAGGCATTGAAACCTATCAATCATCATCTTTGTCTGAGCAGATAGGCTCCCGAAAAATATAGGGGAAGCCAAAATAATGGCATCCGCCTGGTTAATCTTCTTATAAAGTATCTGCATGTCATCATTTATGAGGCACTTTCCATCATCGGGTATATCTTCGCATTCCTGGCAGGGTGCAAAATGAAGATTTCCTAAAATCACCTTTTCTACCTCTACTTGTTTGCTCCTTGTTCCTGAGAGGGCATAATCAAGCAGAATATCTGTATTTCCACCTATCCTTGGACTGCCACCTATACCCAATATTTTCATTTCGTTATATTATAGTTATAAAGAAGACCGGGGTCTATAATTTTTCTGTTGCTTATTTTTTAGCTATATAGATATAATAGACCAAAGTATAGAGAGTATAAAGTAAATAGTCGGCGGATTTTCTTAAACTATAAACTATACACTCTAAACTATAAACTAATATAAGGAGGAGATATGGAAGCTTTAGTTGCGGGTTTAGTAACAGCGGGTTTTGGTTTAGCAATTGCCGCTTTGGGTGCGGCCATAGGTCAGGGAATAGCTACGGCAAAGGCAGTGGAGGGTATAGCCAGGCAGCCTGAGGCATCTGGAAAGATTCAGACGCTTCTTATTATTGGGCTTGCCTTTATGGAGTCGCTTGTCCTCTATGTTCTGCTCATCTCTATGCTGGAGACATTTCTCTTTGCCAAGCCACTTTTGGATAAGCTCTTAGCTCATTAACATTAGAGAAATAAAAAATAAGTCTTGCCACAGAGAACACCGAGGTCACAGAGAATAAAGAAAAAATTTTCTCACACAAAGCCACCAAGACATAAAGAAAGACACAAAGTTTTATATTTCATTCCTTATTCTTTGTGTGCTCCGTGCCTTTGTGTGATTATTTATGTAAGATACTATATTTCTCTGTGCTCTCTGTGAACTCTGTGGCTAAATATTTTTTCTGTAAGATTTTGAGCAGTTACGCGAGGTAAAAAGATGATTGAGATTAATGGTTGGATAATTCTGGTTCAATTAGCAAGCTTTCTTGTCTTGATGCTTGTCCTTTCAAAGTTCCTCTTTGGGCCAATTACTCTATTTCTTGAAAAAAGAAGGGCTGAAATTGACGAATCCTTTGCCCTCGTAAAAAAAGAGCAAGAAGAGAGCTCCAAACTGATAGAGGAGGCAAGAGAAAGGCTAATATCCACTGAAGACAAATCAAAGATTGCCTTCGATAGGGCGATAAAAGAGGGAGAGGAGAAGAAGAACGAGATTATTCGCCGGGCAAAGACAGAGGCAGATGGTCTTGTAAAGAAAGCAGGCTTAGAGATTGAAAGAAAGAAGGATGAGGCAGTCTTAGAACTAAAAAAGGGCGTGACAGATATAACCATCGCTCTCTCCAGGAAGATTATAAAAGAGGAGATAGACGAGGAGAGGGCACAGAGGCTGATAAATGAATTTGCTGAAAAGGTCTCTGCGGAGGATATTAAGTGAGGAAGGCAAAGATAGACCCTGCGTCAAAGAGATATGCTCAGGCTCTATTCAGGTTTGCCAGGCAAAAAGGACGGATAGAAGAGCAAGAAAAGGAGTTAGGGGAAATCTCGGAAGTATTCTTACGGCATTCTGAGATATGGAAATTGCTCTCTTCCCCTGATGTTGCCTCTACAGAAAAGAGAAGGTTGCTTAAAAGGATATTTGCTGATATAGGCAATGACTCCTTTTCCCTTCTCTTTCTCCTTTTAGAAAGACAAAGGCTCTCTTTGATACGCCAGATTACCGAGAGCTTCTCTTTTTTAGTCAACAAAGAAGGCGGTAGAAAGATAGCCATTCTTACTACAGCTATAAAGCCCAAAATAGAGGTTTGTTCACAGTTGACAAAGAAGCTTGCCGATATTTTAGGCTGTTCGGTCTTATTAAGGTGTGAGATAGACCCAGGAATAATAGGAGGAGGAATTCTCACCATTGACGACAAAAGGATAGATGGAAGCATTGCTTCTGACCTTGAAAGGATGAGGAAGAATATGGTTATAGGTTCTATGTTTTGAATTCAGAATTAACCTAGAACTTAGAACTTAGAACATTAAGAACAAAGGAGGACAATATGGCTGAGATACGAACAGAAGAGATAACACAGGTGATATTCTCTGAGATTGAAAAATTTGAAAAGGAATTGGATATCGCCAAGGTTGGCACAGTTATCCAGGTAGGAGATGGTGTCGCCAGAATCTATGGGCTAAAGGAGGCTATGGCTGGAGAGCTATTAAGATTCGCCTCTGGTGTATCCGGGCTTGTCTTAAACCTTGAGGAAGAGACCATAGGTGCTGTGATTATGGGCCCTGAAAACTCTGTTTCCGAACAAGACAAGGTCTACTGCACAGGAAGGATAATAGATGTTCCAGTTGGGGAGGCACTCCTGGGAAGGGTGGTTGATGGCATTGGTAACCCTGTTGATGGAAAGGGAGAGATAATCACATCCCATAGAAGACCTGTTGAGACACAGGCACCGTCTATTATAGACAGAAAACCTGTGTGCGAACCCATACAGACAGGGATAAAAGCAATAGATTCTATGATTCCTATAGGCAGGGGACAGCGTGAGCTTATTATCTCGGACAGGTCGCTTGGAAAGACAGCCATTGTTATTGACACCATCCTCAATCAGAAAGGCGAGGGTGTTTACTGTATATATGTTGCTATTGGACAGAAGCAGTCAAATGTTGCTCAGGTGAAGAAGATATTAGAGGAGGCAGGGGCTATGGAATATACCACGGTTGTCTCTGCAACAGCCAATACACCCGCACCCCTTCAGTATATAGCCCCTTATGCTGGTTGTGCTATAGGTGAGTACTTCAGGGATAGTGGCAGGCATGCCCTGGTCATTTATGATGATCTCAGTAAGCACGCTCAGGCTTATCGCCAGATGTCCTTGCTTCTCAAGAGACCCCCGGGTAGAGAGGCATATCCAGGGGATATATTCTTCCTTCATTCAAGGTTGCTGGAGAGGGCGGCAAAGTATAATGATGCTAAAGGAGGGGGTTCACTTACGGCACTTCCCATCATAGAGACACAGGCTGGAGATGTCTCAGCCTATATACCCACAAATGTTATCTCTATTACTGATGGCCAGATATACTTAGAATCAGGGCTATTCTATTCAGGGATACGGCCGGCCATAAATGTTGGGCTTTCGGTCTCAAGGGTTGGTTCTGCCGCCCAGACAAAGGCGATGAAGAAGGTGGCTTCTGGTTTGAGGCTTCAGCTTGCCCAATATAGAGAACTGGCAAAGTTCGCTGAGTTTTCCGAAGACTTAGACAAGACAACCCTTGCCCAGATAACAAGAGGAGAGAGAATGGTGGAGATATTAAAGCAAGGCCAATATCAACCTATGCCAGTGGCTAAACAGATAATGATCCTTGAGGCGGGCACTGAAGGGTTTCTTGATTCTATAGAAAAAGGAAAGGTTTCTGAATTTGAAAAGAGATTCTTTAGGTTTATGCAAGAGACTCACCCAGAGATAGAAAAAGAATTGGCTGAAAAGAAAGAGTTTGTCGGAGACCTGAAAGAAAGGCTTGATAAATGCATTTTAGAGTTCAAAAATGAGTTTTCTTAAGGATGCAAAAACTATAAGAAACATAATGATTTTCAATGAAGTTTTATACCCAATGAAAACTGGTTTGCGAAAATTCAGACAGACACCAGACTTCAGACTAAAAAATCGTAACACTTTACCCATCTAAAGTAAAGACTAACCATAGAGACACATCATTTCAAATTTAGCATTTTAATAAAATTCAATTTGCAATGAAATTTCCTATGCACTTCACTTGGGTAAATAGTTACAAAAAATCTTCCCTTATGAGTCTTACAGTCTAATGTTCTTGAGTCTATAGTCTTTTTTAACCATCTTTTTGGAAACCTAATTTATTCTCGGTAATCGGTATAGTTGTAAAAGTAATCATCTCCAAAGCAACAAGATATTTAGCAGCGTCCCCGCTAATCCTGCTTTTCTAACTTTTTCCCTTTCTTCTTTGCTTACCCTTGCATAGTATGATTTCTGGGCAGACCTTGCTGCCTGCTCAAAAGCCTTATTATAATCCTTCTCTGAATATGCTATCTTTGCCAAAAGAAGTATCTCCTCTGGCTCTTTTCTTTCCTCATTAGATAATTCAGAAAGCATGCCCTCTGCCTCTTTAATTGCTTGAGAGACGAGCTCTTTATCGCCAGTAAGCAAACTTTCTTTTTTCTCTTTTGCCAATACCCTTTCCTCATCCAATATTCTCTTTTCTGCTATCAGTCTCTCTGCTTCTGCCGAAAACTCCAAATTCTTTTGAGTGAGTGCAGAAATTTCAGATTGGAGAGCAAGAGTCTTTTCTTGAAGGACTTTTTCTCTCTCTTCAGCCTCAGTTATATCTTTTGGTGAGCTTGTTGTCTTCTCCTCATTTTTGGCTTGTAATTGACTCTTTAGCTGAGAAAGTGTAATCTTATTCGTATCTATCTCCTTTTTTAATCTTTCTATCTCAGCCCCATTCTTCTCTATCTCAGCCTTATTTTTTTCAAACTCTTTCTTTGCTTCATTGATTCTCTCAAGATACTCATCCCTTTCTTTCTGTATCTTCTCATAATCTTCTGAGGATACCCCTTTTAGGGTTATTCCTTCTGAAGATACCTTTTTTTCTGGCTGGAGGAAAACAATCTTTTCTTTCTCTTTGCTTATTTTATCAACCTCTACCTGCAACCTTTTTATTTCTAAAGATTTTTGTTCTATCTTATCTTCTTGTTCCTTTTCTCTTTTTGAAAAAACCTTCTTTTCTGTCTGAGGCAGGTTTTTTAAGTTGGTTAGTTCATCAGAAAGTTTTTTTATCTCAATTTCTTTTCTCTCCATCTCTCCTAAAAGCATGGCTATTTCATTTTGTGTTTCTGTGCCTTTTGAAACCTCTTCTAATTTTTGAGAAATAATCTCTTCTTGTTTGACAGCAAGAGTGAATTCCTCAGGCTTTGACTCTTTTCTCAGAAAAAAAACTTGAAAAAAGAAGCTAAAAAGCGAAAGAATTAAAAGCCCAAGAAGAACGAATAAATATCTATCTCTCATAGTAAATAATTATAAATCAGGCTTTGGCAATTTTGCAACTCTTACCAAATAGAGAGCTTGGGCTGTCCCACTACATCTCCCCATCTTCCAAGTTTTAGAGGCTAATAACCAGATAGTCTTTTAAGGATACGGAAGATAGCATTTATAACTTAGGTTGGACATGGATAGCTAATCTTGTTACGCCAAGTGCTTTTACAGTATCAAGAATGCCGACCACCCTTCCATGGAAGACCTTCTCATCCGCTGAGATGACTACATCCAATTGAGGGTCCCTTTCTACCTGCTCCTTTATAAACCTTTTCATACCCTCCTCATCAAGATATACGCCGTTTACAGCAATCCTTCCAGTTGTATCAAGAAAGACGGTAACTGGCTGTTTGGGTAGCATATCGCTTTGGTCAGCTTTAGGTAGCTTTATTCCCAGCACCTGTGGACCCATCACCTGAGCAACAAGGAGGAAAATGATTAAAATTACCAGGATGATGTCAACAAATGGCGTGATATTTATCTCTGTGAGCAGTTCATCGCTATGAAGTTTCATTTATTTTCGTAACTATTCAGCTATGTTAAATGTATAAGATGGAGAAGGTTAATAGAATACAGAATTCAGGAGTCAGAATTCAGGAGTCAGAATACAGAATTTAATATTCTTAATTCTTAATTCTTAATTCTGGATTCTGAATTCTGGATTCTGTATTCTCTCCTGTTTCCCCATCTTCTCCTTTTTTACACCTGAATAATTACTGCTTTTTTCTTCGTGGTAGCTCTTCAGGATAAGATGAGAAATTGCCTCAGCATAAGCCATTAAATCATTTGACCCCTTCTTAAAGAAGTTAAAAAATATAGCGGCAGGAATAGCCACCCAAAGACCAAC
>JAZDOR010000161.1:0-8581 GCA_043798435.1 bacterium | reverse complement strand
TCCATCCACTATGTTTGAGATATTGACATTACTTTGGTCCATAGAAAGAACTGATATGTGACTACCTGCTCCATCGCCTCTTATATGTCCTATCAATATGTAGTCACCAGGATTATTGATCTCAATCAGATAGTCAAGCCAATTATCCCAATATTCAGACTGATACCCTTCTGGTACCATCATATAAATGGTGGAGACCTCCTGATATTGATGAAACTCTCCAAATATCACAGAAGCATCCTCTGCTTCTATCTCTATCCTGCTTCCTTCTTCTACAAATGGAGAGGCAGAAGTAGGAATAACAATCACTTCTCGGCGATTATGGAGATCAGTAGCATAAGGCATATCAAATCGAAATTGATTATCAGGAAAGAATGGGCTCTCTGTTCCATCTGTAAGTTGTGCCATTACCCGATAGAGATACATTTGTCCATTAGTAAGCCCTGTGTCTTGATAAGAAGTGGTGGTTAATAGAGAGCCATTTATTTTAATGTAGCTTGTATCTGTCCCATTTATATCTGTGCTTCGATAGACATTATATCCAGCTATATTAGCCTCTCCATTAGGGTTCCAGACAAGATTGACACATCCATTCCCTGGCACACCACGCAGACCAGAAGGAGGAATTACCTTTACGACCTCTTGTTCGATCAAGATTGCACCTTCTCCGTTCTGGAGAGTAATCTCTGTAATCGGTCCACTTAAAGAGGCATCGTAATGTAGCTGGTAATATGAACCTCCAAGGGAATGGGTGGTGGTTCCAGAATTATCACCTGGCTTCACCAGAACCAAGGCTTTATCGTAATTTCTTGCCCATATCTTTGGTTTAGCAGACCACTCATAATAACTTCCTGTAGGTTGACCAATATTATAGGCTATGGCATCAAACCATTGAAACCAGGTGGACAAAACCGGCATATCTTCAGCTTCAGTAGCACCAGCCCTTGCCCCGAAGAAGAGATTCTCTCCCTTTACAAGATAGTATTTAGCAAGCATGGTCATAATATCTTTGTCTATATAACAACCCCAGAAGGAGCTTGCATCAAAAAGTAGCTCTTTTTTTCCAGAGGCGGCTTCATTGATTATCTCATTGAGGGTTGATTCATTGATAGGGGATTGGGATAACCAGTCTTTCCTCAGAACATAATTGGTGTTGGCTTCCAGTTCAGCTTTTGAAGCAAAGTAGACCACATCTGGATTGATGCCCTGGAGGATATTGCGTTCCCAGTCTGGGTCAAAGTCAGGAAGAGTATATTCTCTCAGGATCACATCATAATTCTTGCCCCACCACTCTACATCACTTTGTTCAGCCTTCCCCCATTTAGCCCACATAAAGGTATTAATATGCGAGTATGGCTTGGCATATGCTACTTCCAAAGACCATAGCGCCCACATCACCAAGAAAACAATCCTACTTAATCTCTTCATCTCTACTATTTGTTTTCTAAACCTTTGTAAAATCGACAACATTATCATTCCCTTAATTTATAAAAAGAAAAAACCGTTTCTTCGTAAGAGCCTGATATAATTGTATAATCTTTTTGGGGAAAATAGTTCTCTGCAAGATCCCTGTAGCAAGTCGCTGGATGTGTCGATAATGCATACTTAGCATATTCTTCTTGAAGTTTACCTAAACCTAAGTAGATGTAATCTGGTCTTCTGCTAAAGACATAGGTGTTATCATACTTTTCGTGACCAGTTCTCCCTTTCCCCATCTTAACCTTTTTGTGGGCGATATAAAGATCATTCAACCCCAGCATATCTATTGTTCTTAATCCTGAATAGAAAGGAATAGCACCTGCAGGGGCTACTGCAACTATATCTGTGGATTTTGCATTATTTTTTAACCATTTTCCGATCCTGGACCAATTTTCCGCAGATAAATGTTCTCCAATGGCAACCTCTCCATTCCCATCCAAATAAAAGGATGACCAGAAGGTTAAGATACCAATGTTCATAATTATGAGAGTAGGAATAAATTTCGTTAAAAAGATCTCTTGCTTGAAATGTATATATTCTCGTTCAAAATATCTGGAAGCTGCTAAGGCAATTTTCATATACTCAGGTTGACCAATGATGAATAAGAAAGGAACCATAGAGACAAAATACCGATTCCCTGGAAAATGATCTCCCCCAACATATATAATTCCCAAGCATTGAACAATTATAATAGAGAGCAGATAAATAGAAACTCTATCAAGGCCTTTTTCTCGCAATATCCTTAACAATATAAATATGACCAATAGAAAATGAGAGATATAAGCCCTTAAGAGGTACTTAACTCCTTTTATAAAAAGCAGTAAAGAAGAATGGTCAACCTTGACATAATAGGTATTTGGAAAGAGCCATCCATAATAGTTGTATCTCCACATAAAGTAACTTCCATATATCAACAAAAATATTCCTGCAGAGATCAATGTGTTTTTCAATCTTTCTCCCTTTCGGGTATAAACAAATATAAAAAATAGATTTAATGGAAACAGTAAGGTAGTCTCTGGTCGAGTCATAGAGGCTAAAGCTAAAAGAGAAGATGAGAATACGCACTCTCTCTTTCTGTAATTCATAAGGATATACTTTGCAAAGAAGAGGGCTGAACAGAGAAGTAAAAAGGTATGGAAGGTGGTTTCCATACCTGTATGGGACCAATATATTAAAGGAAAGTTTAGACCTAAGATAAATAAAGTGGTTTTACTAAGTAAGGGATTTTCATCTATAACTTGCTTATGCATCTCTTTTATAAAGAGATAAGATAATAAAATGATAAGTAATCCACACATAACTCCAATAATCTGAGCAGCAATAACAATATCTATTCCTGCCTTTTTTAGACACCCTAAAATAAATGTCCATAAGAAGCAGGTATATCCCTCTACACGCTCACCTACATTAAAGACCAACCCATGTCCATCGGCAAAGTTTGAAGCATATCTGAAGATAATGTAGGCATCATCTATAAGACCAAAATTAAGCCACTTTCCAATAATAATGAATAAAATGAGAATCGAGAAAAATTTTATAAGTAAAATATCTAAATTGGCACTTAATATTGCAATTCCTATTGCAACTAATGTAATCTGACAGAGACGAATATTGAAAGATGGATCTAGATCAGCAAATTTAGGATTTAGCATTAATCCTGCTAAAATCAGCAACAGCGAGATTCCCCGAATGGCAGTTTGCACTTTGTTTCTTTCCATATTATTCACCCTTATAACATTCCAGAGATCTCTCATACAAATCAATAATCTTATTGACCATCTGATTCAAATCAAAGAGTTCCTCGGCTCTCTTTCTTCCTGCCTCACCCATTTTTTCTCTCAAGTTTTGGTCTTTTAGGAGTTTTATGCAGGCTTGAGTAATTGCATGAGCATCCCTTGGGGGGACTAAGATTCCTGTTATTCCATCTTCTACTGCCTCTGGATTTCCACCTACATATGTTGCAATTATTGGCCTACCACAGGCCATTGCTTCGAGATTGACAAATGCAAAGGCATCTTCACAGATGGAGGGTATCACAAATATATCGGTTATGTTCAATATCCTCTCAGTATCACTCCTTGTTCCAGTAAAGATGACCCTATCTTTGACATTCAACTCCTCTGTTAGCCTCATAAGTCGCTCCTTCTCTTTTCCATATCCAACAATCAGGAAGGTTACATTGGGTATAGCCCTTAATATCTCTGGGGTGGCATATAAAAGATAGTCCATCCCTTTTATTTCCACTAAATGTGAGATGGCAGTGATTACATAATTCTCCTCTGGGATATTAAGCTCTTTCTTAAGACTGGGGTCTCTTTTTGGAAGAAATCTCTCAAGGTTTATACTACCATATATCAGAACCATCTTTTTAGAGTCTATCCCAACGCTGTAAGCTATTCTATTTTTCAGAACACACCTTGAGATAGCAATTACTCTGGCAATAAGGATATTATACAACCTGTTCCTCAAGATGTTTAAGCATTTTTTTATAAGAGCTTGCCTTTTTAGAGACTCTGTAGTCCACTCTGAAATAAAGATATTTTTGCTTCCAGCCAAGCGGATTATCAAAGGAATCAGGTTGTAAAAAGGAAAATGTATTGTATGGACAATATCTGGTCTATCTTTCCTGATCAACTTGAAGAGCTCCCAATGATACCTCAGGTTACCCAACCTCTGACGGTTCAAGACCACTAATTCAGCACCTGACTCCTCAAAGAGCCTGTATAGGTTTTCAGGTGGCATCTCAGAGTAGACCAGGATGCTTTTCCATCCCTTCTCTTTCAACCTCTGGCTCAGCCTGATGGTATACTCCTCTGTTCCCCCGAGTTTATTAGGGTTATAGTCCAATATGTTTATTACAGTAATCTGTTTCATATTTTTTTGAATATTCTATAGCTTCTTTGATGGCTTGATCCATATTGATATACTTAAACCTTGCGAATCTACCAATGGTGTCAATCCCATAGCCGTCTAAATAATTATAGACTATAGAGGTATTCTTCTGGTAATTGAGGTCATAGATTATGTAAGCATAATCTATCTTTCTATGTTCAACGAACTCAACCTTTGACTTTTGTAGCATCTTATTTCTATGCAGGCTCTCAACGAGAAATTCTTCGTCAATCTTTATCTTGTCTTCTGATTTAAGGGTTACCTCAGCCAAAATTGAGCTCTTTCCTCTTGGTGCATTATTTGGGCTATAGTTGCTCAGATAGGTAATCTTATGGCAAGGACCATTATCCTCATCAGGAAGATATATCCAGGAATATGGACTGATATTCTCTTCATCTATTCCTATTAAGAAGGAGACCATAGAATTGAATCTCAGACTATAAAGGGCATCGATGACAGGTTGAGGGACATCTCTTAAAAGAGGAATAAGATTGTGGATGGGTATAGAGGAGATGACCTTATCATAAGCTTTTTCATTCACAAGCCATCTCTTTCCGTCTTTCACAACGCTCTTTACAGGAGCATTAAGAAGCACCTCTGCCCTGATGGGTTCTACCAACAACTCAACAAAGGTCTGGATTCCACCCTCCTTTGGATAGAAGAAAAGAGACTGATGGGTGTAACCTTCAGTAGAAATGTTTAAGGATGACCTGACCACATCCTCTAAAGGAGCATGAGGAACCCTACCCTGTACCCAGTCAACACTCATTTCTGAAAGGTTTGCCTTCCATATCTTTTCGTTGTAAGGAAGCATAAATTTTTCTGCAATCCCTTTCCCAAAGTGATAGTAGATCCACTCCTTAAAATTTTCAGGAGGTCTGGCTCCCATCTGCCTGACAAATTCAGCTTTTATATAGCCCACCAAGCATTCAAAGTTGTCTTCCTTCTGAAGGTCTCCTAATCCATTTTCAAATGGATACTTTACATAGTTACCTTTATAGAATATCTTGGTATTACGAATATTTTTTACGGTATTTTCTTCTCCTAAGATATCCAGCATAAATTTCAAAACATCCTTGTCTTTAGAATAAATGACATGCCCACCACCTATGTCATAGACAAACCCCTGCACTATTTCTGAACGACAGAGACCACCTATTTTATCTTCCTTCTCATAGACCTCAATCTCGTATCCTGATTCATTTAAGAGTCTGGCGATGGTCAATCCTGTTATACCTGCACCTAAGATGGCTATCTTCATCTCTTTAGAGGACACCCCTTCTTCCAGCATTTATAGCGGTTTTTCCATAGGGTTTTGGCAGACTCAAGGGTCAGATTCCCTATGGGCTCCATCCCATGACAGTTCTTGAGGCTGCCATCTGGATAGACAATAAAGTTTGTAAGACTTGCCGTGCATATATTTCCTTTTACGGTCAAGGTCTGGCTTTTTGCCTTTCTATACAAGCCTTCTGGGTCAAAAAAGTAAGGCTTCATTGCCTCTAAGTGTTGAATGGTATTTATGATTGGAAGACCCCTTCTCTTCATCCTTATCAGCTCATCTATCACCTCTACAACTTTATGGAACTTATCTTCCTTTGGCCATAATTCTGACCCCTCATACCATTTAACATCCTCCTCCTCCTCAATATTCTGCTCTAAGGGTTGAAAATATATGCCAGATAAGTGCTTTTCTTGAGTGAATCTCACCAGGTTCAATATTTCATCAATGTTATACCCCATAATTATACTCTGGATAACAATCCTTGGTTGTTTCTTCTCCTCTTTCAACTCGTTGAGATATTCAATGGCAGAAATCACCTTTTCATATCCACCTTCCACATTCCTAATAAAATTATGGGTCTCTGGTCTGATTCCATCCAAGGAGATTCTTAACTCAGTCAATCCACAGTCTATAATATTTTTTGCCAACCCTCTGTCAATAAGCAAACCATTGCTTATGGCCTCAGTAGCCAATTCAATATCTGAGGCATATCTGAGTATCTCAATCATATCATTTCTCAGAAATACCTCTCCTCCCTGGAATCCAACCCAAACCCTTCCTAACCACTTTCGCACATCTAACAAAATATCCTTCCATTGTTGGGTAGACAACTCTTGATATTTACTCCCTTTCCTCCAAATGGTGCACATAGAGCATTTAGAGTTGCATCTATAAGTAGGCTTAAACCAGATAAATGTTGGTCTTGCCAGGTCTAATCCAGTGTGAAATGCTATCTTATGGAACTGATAGTTAGATTTTGTTTTAAGCTTCATCCATAAAAGTTTCAAGCTTTCCATTGTTTTGTATATAAATTTAGAGTCTTTCTCACCATAATCTTAACATCATACAATTCTTCTCCCCTCCTTCTGCCCCTTTCTCCCATCTTTAATGCATCCTCTTTGTTGTTAAGCATCTTCAAGATAGCCTTAGCTAACTCCGAAGGGTTATTAGGAGGTATAATATACCCTGTCTCTCCATCAACGACAGCCTCTGGAGTTCCACCTGTATTGGTAGAGATTACAGGTTTTCCCATAGCCATTGCTTCCAGGATGACAAGGGAAAAGGCTTCTCCCCAAACACTAAGAAGGGTAAAACAGAATGTTTCATTTAAGGTGCTATCCAATATTTCCTCAGGGACAAGGCCAGCAAATGTTATTTTATCTGAAATACCTAATTCATTGGCAAGGTTTATGTAATCTTTAAGATATGCACCATCCCCAATATGAACAAAATGGACATCGGCAAAGGCTGAATAAACGATTGATGCTGCCTTAACAAAATCACCAATCCCCTTTTCAGGAATGGCATAGGCAATAGTAGTTATTATCTCTGCATTAGAGGGTATATTATATATATCCCTAATAGATACCTTTGGCTTTTTCTCAGGATTGAACCTTTTCAGATTGACACCATTATATACAACAGCGACCTTTCTCTTCGGAATCCAATCCTTTGTGATAAGCCTGTCTCTTACATAATTTGAGGGCGTGATAAACTGACTTACAAGCCTTGAAAAAAGATTCCTTATTATCTTGACCACAATATCTTTGAAAAAGGTTCTCTTTATACCTGTATCTGAGATATGTTCAGAGAGGAATATGGGGGTGTTTAAGAAGGCACAAATAGCCACTGGAAGGCTTAAGAGTTCTACGAAATGGAAGTGGATGATATCTGGCTGGCATTTCTTAGCTAATCTATAAAGGAAAAGGGCTGAGCTTATGCTAAATCTGCTATATTTCCAAGTATATAACTCTACATTGTATTTATTAAATATCTCCAGCAACCATTTGGGAGGAAGGTTTGAAAAAACAATTATGCTCTTTTTTCCTTCGGCCATTAAGCTCTCAGAAAGAGAAATGGTATACTCCTCAAGGGAGCCCAACTTTCTTGGATTCAAACTTAAGACTGACATAACGGTAAATTTTTTCATTTCACCTCCACAGTAAAACTTGTTGTGCCCATCTCACCCGGTGCAACCTCAGGAATTACCCACTTTATCTTTGTGGCAGAGGGACTGGAATCTGTCTGCCATCCGTTATACCAATAACTTATCTTTACATCTTCCGATTCGCAATTCGCAATTCGCAATTCGCAATTTTTTGGTATTACCTCAATGATACTCACATCCGTTGCTGTCCCTTGCCCTTCATTCGTGTAGGTGATGGTATAGGTCAGTGTCCCTCCTTTGGCAATATACTTCTTATCGCAGGTCTTCTTCAGGGTGATTAAAGGGGAGTCTTGTGGGATAAGGATAGCTCCCTCTGCATTCCTGAGGGATATGGTAGAGATGGGTTCTCCAAGGGTTTTATCTGCTTTAAGTGGACGGTAGGTCTTATCAAGGATATGCAGGGTAGTAGAGTCTGTGCCATAAGACTTATAGTTCCAGGCAGGTATAGGCTTGGCTAAGATACAAGCCTTTGTATATCTCCTGGCATAAACCTTATAGTTCTTCTCTATGTCGGATGGGTCCCTCCCTTCTGCGAATACATACCAGTCTCCTAAAGGGGTTCCAACATCAAACTCACAGGCTTTGGTCCACCATTTCTTAGCCATCTCAGAGCCATAGTGTTCAGAAAAGGATGCATAGTAATGATACCTCGGGTCACAAAGGAGATAGAAATAAGCCAGCCCAAGTATCTTACTCCTGTTCATTATCTCCTCTGTCTCTGTGCCAAGTATGTGGATATAATATTTTAGGGCATGCCTTGG